>CALSBM010000081.1:0-13169 GCA_943373175.1 Chitinophaga pinensis
GGAGCCCGAAAGCTCCAGTCTAAAAACGACTGAGGTATCAATTATCCGTCCGTCGCACCTTGCCAAACAAAGTTCTTAAGAAATTTACTCTACTTTTACACGAAACTAATTTTGTCCGATTTATAGGGGGCTAAACCAACGTCGCCTCCATATTGCCAGTTAGCACCATTAGCTCCGCTCATGAATTGCATTCTTAACGCCTGACCTGCGTTTAAATAAACAATTCGTGATATAGATCCTGTACCTTGTACTCCAGTTTGGCCACAAACACACGTTGCAGATAATATTTGGCTATTATTTCCATCGACTAACCTCATGATAATGCAAGTACTTGAAGATGTAACAACTCCTCGGCCACTAGCATAGATTAAATAGTTTCCTGATGTAGGAGCTGTTACTGAAATCGCAGGACTAGTTTCTTGCCAAACATTAGCAATAGAAGAGCTTAAAAAACCGTTAGTCCAATAGTAACTTGCGTTTGAACAACTTGAATTCTGGCCATTAGAGCCAGCAGGCCCTGTAGGTCCCATGGGTCCTGCAGGTCCATCTTTTGTACATGAAAAAACTGAGAATAGAATCAGTATTGAGAATAAAAATCTTATCATCTGAAACAATTAAAACAGAATGAATTATTATCTTCTACAAATCTAGAATTCACAATATATTTTCAACACAACTATCAATTGTAATTTAATCACTTTTGCGGTTTTTTTTATACTATCAAGGCCAACCCCTATGGTGCATAGTTATACAACATGGCGTTGGGTGCTTGACCGTGGGTAATGTGCAAAAAATTGAGGTTATCGATGATATAAAACTCCTCATCGGGGGAGTTTGGGGATACCGGTAAGTAAACGTGATAATCTAAAGGTGAGCGCCTGAAGGTGTTGGTTCCGATTACGCCTCCGAATGAATTATACAGGGTAGCAACTAAATGATTTCCTTGCCAGGTAAGCAATCCTTTCATTCCGGGAACATTTTTGGGCATGTACCAGCCGGCATTGGGAACATTTCTCCGGCTTGAGGAATAAAGTGTCATGGGTATTGACTCAATTGAAACTCCTGGGAAGAAAGAACCAGATGCGAAATATCCGGTAGCAATGCTTCTAAATCGTTCCCTTCGCGTACCGTGACCCGAATCGCGATTAAACTGCAAATCCCCTCTACTAATGATTTGCATGATTCCGGAGCTGATGTCCGTCCATAATCCTGCAAACTGACGCTTTCCTAAATAATATCCAGCAAAAAAGTCTGCGGCTTGCTCTTTGAGCTTCGAAGTTGGATACCGGTTTAAACCAAACCTACATTGATAAACATGAGCCATTTCGTGGGCCAATATGGTTCTTAACCCATCTGTTATATTTCCAAAAGGCGCAAGTTCATTCCACAACTTTATCCCTACAAAGATTTTTGAAGGACAGCCTGCTCTTTCGCAGTAACAGTACGTGTGTGCAGAAGAATTCTGTGGCTCATTGTACATTTTAACTGTGGGCTCCGGAAGTCCAAAAAACTGCGCCATTGCATTTATCTCGTAAACCAAGGCAGCCGGTGCATTTTCAATTACCGCAATTCCGCCACTGGCACCACCATCGTCGGCGTCTTCTACTCCCAAAATGCATTGAGCACTTAACGAAATGGCGTGAATCCAAAGCAACCCAGCTAGGGCTATCGCTTTACCTACCGGGGCTAAGCTCCTGAATGAGCAATTCATAATCTCCTGATTGATTGGTGTAACGAGCAGCTAGTCGGTAATTTCGACCGGAATTGATTTGAATTTGCCCTTGACCACGACCTAATCTTTGGCGTATTTGACCATTGGTGCGTGAAACCGTAGTGGCTACCGCAGTATAGGAAACAGGTCCTCCTGATACTTCAAGAGGCACTTTCACTTCTGTTACACCTTGATCGCGATTTAAACTAAACAAATAAGGCTTGCCATTGATAGACAATCTAATTTCTTCATACAACTGAACCTCTCCTCCTGCGCGAGTCACTAATCTGGCTCGCAAGGTTGCATCACTGGCAATGGGAGATGGTGTTGGCGCATTGTGATCAATCTCAGCGTCTAACCAAATAGCGGCAGCACCAATGTTATTGGCTCCATAAGCCACCCAAGCATATCCATTTTCACCCCAACGGCTTCCCCAAGAATTCCGAACCAACCACGCTCTTTTGCTATCATCCCATCCTGAGATAACAACAGCATGATTGATACGATCACTTCGGTCGTCTGCCCTGAACACTCCTCCAGTATAATTGGCAAATCCTGGAGTGGAATTCATGGCCACTTGTATGGAGCCATGACGGGCAATCGCTTCTTTAATTTGCCTTACAGTGGGTATGTTGTTGTAATTGCGTGTATCCAAATATTCAGCTCTAAGCAATTTATACTGTCCGGAAACAGATTGTGTACAAGGCCTATCCACTCCTCGGTAGGGGACCATTTGTTCATCTGGTAGCGCTACTTGGTTGGCAATCCACCAATTGGTTAGCCTCATTGGCCAGCCACCATTACAAGAACCTCCTCTTGAACAATTCAAGGCACTTTGATCGCTGACATCAACCAAACGACCATTATTTCGTGCAGCATAGGAAGATTCATAAGCTGATAAAGTTGCAAACACCCAACAACTCCCACAGTCTCCTTGATCTTTGATGGGAGTTTCTAAGTTTAGCTGTCTTAAATCAACGTAAGAAGCATTCGGGTCGATGGAAAGCGGAATAATAGGCGGATCTTGAGGATTATCATAATCCTCAACCCCTAATCGTTGTACTGACAGTCGGAGCTGCTGATCTTCCTGCACTGAAGGAGGAGTTAGTCCGGTTCTTTGAGCTATTCCTTCAAATGTTAGAATAACAGAAATAGCCAATAGAAATGTTGTTTTTATCGAATTGGGAAACATTGTCTTTCAAATTTTACATCTTGAAAACGGCGTTCAAACGAGCGACCATAAAGCAGACAATACTCTTTAGCCGAGCGGTCAAGAATGTTGATTTTCATTCTTAATACATTGGTATAAATCAAACTGTCAGGGCCACTATAAGGAAGTTGCGCTAAGTAAACCACCTTAACCTTCGAGGTATCTTCAGCAAACCAAGTACGCGCTCGACTTAAATCAGCCGGGAGTTCGAGCGTGAGACTTCGGGCAGATTTAAGTTGACTCCCACAAGATTGAAGTATCAAGAGAGCAGCAATGAGTAAGCCGACTAAGGAAATTGAGGAATTTAGCATTCTACGATATAAAATTACTCTCGCATCAACTTAGCACTGGAAATTCTGTCGTTCCAAGCATCACCTACATAGGGAATATCTCCACGAAAAATAGTGTAATCACCATCAAAGTTCTCGTGTTCGAAACAAACCAACATCCAACCATCAGGAACTGAGATGGAGCTGATTTCATCGTTGCAGACATCACAAGGAGTTATCGCACCAAAAGGCCCTTTGTATCGCTTAGTAAATGAAGTCAAGTCTCCATTAAAGCTAATTCTTATTCTACCTCCTTTAAAATCTCTATGTTGATAAACCCAAGCACCAGGTTCTAAAATTGAATTCTCATTTTTTGAGGTAGCATTTGGGAAACTAAATGAAAAACCTATTAGACCTACTAAAATCAAAGAAATAATCGTCCTCATAATTTAAAAATTTGGGCTGTACTTCTTTAAAATACAGCCCAATAGATTTTTATCTAGTTACCTGGAGTTTACCTAATTTGAATTCATCATCAGATGAAATCCGAATCATATATAAACCATTAGAAACATCGTCAACAGAGAACTGCGTAGTGAATAACCCACCTTGAATAACTCCCAAATCGACCCATTTTACAACTCTACCTTGTAAGTCGATTAGTTGAATTTGAAGACGCTTTGCCTCGGAAATTTCCAGAGAAATATTCACTAGTTCGCTAGCTGGATTTGGGTAATAGCGCCAGCTTGAAATTCCTCCTTCTATAATTCCTGTTGGAATAAAGAGAACTGTATCAGATTGTGGAGAAGTGCAACTATTTACCGTTGTAGTGACAGTATAGCTACCAAAAGTAGTAGGAGTTAAACTTATTCCATTAGCACCAGAAATAAGCTGGCCATTCCTATACCATTGATTACCTGATGGAGCAGAGGAGGTTAAAACTTGTCCAACTCTGCTAATAACAGGCTTACTTGGAATTGGATTCACTACCACACTTACTGGATTTGCCACAGCGGTATCCAAGGTTTGACAAGAATTATTAGCAATCATTCGAACTTGAACAGATGATGAACCAGACAAGAGTCCATTCATAGTAAAGGTAGCGGAGTTTTGACCTGTTTGAACCACGCCATTTACCCTCCATTCATAGAAAGGTGCAGTACCGCCCTGTTGCGGGAAGGCTGTAATCGCTTCTTGGGCGCCTTCGCAGAAACTTATACTGCTAGCAATAGATGTGACCGATGGTGTTACTGCTGAAAGCGCTTGAACGTTGTAGGAAGAATTGACTTGGTTCGTAGTTTGGCAAGCATTGTTTGGTGTTAACTGAACGCTAACTACTTGTCCATTTTGTGGTGCTGTATAGTTAAACGATGCCCCATTAGCACCCAACACCGGTTGACCATTAATAAGCCATTGAAATTGAGGCGCAGGCCCTCCATTTACCGTGGTGGTTTGGAATGTAAATGGCCTCGCATTACAAAGCGGCGCAGTAGGCAAATTGGAAATACTTAAAGTTGGAACTACTGCAGGAATTGAAGTAACCGCATATAAATTTCCGTTTGCAAGCGCATAGTTTTGACATGCATTATTTGCAGACATACTTACAGTTACGAGATCTCCATTTACTGGGTTATTGTAAACATACGAATTGCTGTTACCACCAACAACTTGTCCATTTACACGCCACTGATACACAGGGGATGGCCCTCCATTTATCGGCGTGGCAATAAAAGTAAAGCCGGTTGCGGCACAAATAGCATTTGTTGGAAGTGCAAAACTTACGCTTGGATTTACTTTTGGAGTTATATTAAAGATTAATGCATTACTCCAAACAGAATCAACAGTTTGACATACTGCATTCGTTCTTACCAACACTCTAACAGTATCGCCATTTTGAATACTAGCTGTTCTCAATGCATTCGTAGTATCTACCAATTGTTGATTGATACTCCAGGAGTATCTTGGATTGCTTCCCATGTTCACTCCAATTGATTGAATGAAAACACTATCACCCTGACAGGCAGAAACATTCGTGGAAGAGATGCTAACTGCAGGCACCACAGGAGCATTCACTGTGACTGATATGGCCTGGCTGGTCACTTGATTTACATTCTGACACTGGTTATTAGCTGTCATTCTAACACTAATCAATGCGTTGTTTGTCAGTGAGGATGAGGTAAAACTTGTACCCGTTGCGCTGGTTATAGGATTTCCATTTAAGAGCCATTGATACATAGGAGCCGTTCCCGGATCTGTTGGCTGAGCGGTAAAAGTGATGCTAGAGCCGCTACACAAGGTGTTTTGTGGTTGATTGGAAATTACATTTACTTGTGGTGTTACAAAATTCTGGATTTGAATATTTACCGAATCCGTGAACTGCTGGCAACCATTAACATTAATTACCCTTGCTCGGTACCAATCGTTAGAGGAATTTAACCCACCCAAGGCGATTTGAGGACCATTACCAACGAGAATTCCATTTTTAAACCAATTGATTTGCCAATCTGGCTGAGGGCTAACAATATTTAAAATACTAGAATTTCCAGCACAGATTACCTGAGGAAGGGCATTACTCAATATGGGGTTAGGAAGAGGATTCACTGTAACCACATACAACTTGATGATGGTATCACCGGGTAAAGTATCTCTATAACTTCCTGCTTGTGATACCACCCCAATACCAGGGATATTGATAGATCCACCAAAGCAAAAGGATTGCCTCACCGTATCTAATGTAGCATCTGGTTTTCTAAACAAGACCACTGTGGTATCAAAACCATTGAGCGCATCAGGCGATGCAAGGAAAATATACTTCAAACGAGAGGTATCTGTAACAGAGAAGTTGAAACTGCCTTGATCGACTCCCTTTGGCACAGAAGTAGCCAAACTAATGCCTGTAGAAGAAGAATCCACGAACCATTCCATGCCTTGATCTTCCCCAACATTCTGAACCGTTAAGGAAACAGGCTGATTGAGGAAGCGCACCAGAATAGTATCAGGCACTTTCATCACCGGACCTGCATATTTGTATTTAGCAATAAAGGAACGATTAGATGACATTATAACTTGACGACTTGGCCTTGTCGCATCTTGTGAAGTATCTGGTCGTCCATTAAAATTTGTCAACCACCTTTCAAAACGAAATTTACCAATTCTTGGTTCTGCACTCAACTGAACCAAGGTACTATTGCTTGTTGGATAAGCCCTTGTAATTTGTCCTTGTCCATCTTTTTTTCCAGAATTATCAATTCTTGAAATTCGATAATCAGGAACAATCCATTCCGGAAATGCCTGAACATCCAAATAAGAAGTATTGGCAGGCTTTTCGGTAAAATCATAATCAATGGTTATTTCACAAGAGTCAATTTGAAAATTCGCTGTACCATTGTTGTTGAACGATCGAATGTACATCAACATATCAGCATCAGCCAATGGTTGGTAATAAATTGGTAATTTCTGGTTAATTGCTCCAGGCACAATACTATTGGTGAGAATAGCACTTAAAAAGGAATTTGCTAGTACACTGGGTTTAAACGAAATCAAACTGTTATTAGCATAATTAAATCTCGTTCTCCAATTTAAAGCGGTTTGATTATCCAAAGAAAAATTAGTAAAGCGATAGACTTTACCATCAAATTTAGTTTTTGATTCATTAGGATAATTAAATCCTAAATCTACAAATGCGGGACTCCCAACAGTTCCATTAGGTTGTTTCAACTTTAATTTGGAAATTCTAATGCTATTTATTCTATGATTTTCCTCATTATCAATGAACACTCCCCTCTTTACGGGATTAAAAAGAATTGTGTCACCTGCATTCAAACGATCAATGTCTTCTTGAAGCAGGTTTACACTTACTTCAATGGTTTGAGTTGGAGCCTTCTGTTGATAAGACTGATAGGTTTGATCAGCAATTTGTCTTATTTGCTCCTCATAAAGAGAAGCCAATGCCTGAAACTGACTTAAGTTTAATTGTGCAGAATTAGAGTCTAATACATTGGCAGCATCCACCATACTCTTAATGCTATTGTAAAGTACCTGCACATTTAAATTGCCGGAATAGGATTTTAGAGTCCTATAGTCATAGGCTCTAGCCATGTAATAGTGGTACTTCCTCAACCTATTTATACAGTTTCTTGTCAAATCCTTCATTTGATGAATAGCCCGGTGATCAATGTTTAATCCTACAACAGCTGATCTTGCACGAGCATGGTCAAAAACCAGAGCATTTGTAGTTAATTCTGAAGCTAGTTTCATCGATTCATTGGTATATGCATTAAACTCATTTACCATCAATACATGTTCTCGGGTTGCATCTAAAAGTGCCTTTCTAGCGGCAATCAGTTCTGGAACATTAGCAAACTGAATACTCAGTGTCTTTTCAATGGCCGCCTTACTAGCGGAAATACTTTTCTTGTATGTTGCATTAGCTTCTGAAACCATTTCTTTGATTCTTGTAACATTCTCGTGTACAGCTTCAGACACTAGTTTAGGATCTGTGTTAGACAAAGAACCTCCTCCTGTAAAACCTGCCAATGCAGCATTAAGTGCTAATTGCATAGATTTAGAATCTGCCATTTTCTCATTTGCAGATTTAAAAACTGCATATCCATCTGAAACTGCATCTCCAATTGAGTTCAAAGTCTGCCAATTAAAACCAATGTTTCCTTGATTATCCAAATTTTCATACAAACTGGCGCCTGCAGTTATTGTACCACCTACAGTTGAGGCGCCTGGAATTGGCAACATTGATGTTACCTTTCCAACCGTTTTAGCGACAGCAATCCATCTAGCCTTTCTTAAAGCTTTTTCCCTCGCTTCTCTTTGTCTTCTTTCAACATCTTGAACAATTTGATTCAATTCTTTTTCCAAAATTGCCATCCTACGAAAGCTCTCTTCTATTCGAATACTTACGCTAGGTAGTTTATTATTAGTTAAATCAAGAAAGTTTGACCTATCAAGATTATATTGATCCGCAACACGTTGCGCTAGCACATTCAAGCTCGCCACTTGCCCTTGTAACGTCTCTGCACTTTTGGTAAAAAAGTAATCCAAATACAAAAGCCTAATAGAATGATTTAGTTCAGAATTAAATGCTTGATAAGCGATTTCAAAACTCAATTTAGATGTCCAACCAATAGGATTTCCATAAAAGTCAAGATTGCTTTCGATTCGATTTAACAATGCCTGTGCTTCTATCGCCCACGATTCTATATCTGGAATATAACTTCTATCGGGTAGCCACCAGACGGTATTTGTATCTTTGAGAGAGGGGATAATAGTTCGAGATATTTCCAAATATCTCCTAATTGTATCCGGCAAATTTTCAAATCTTCCCAAATAAAAACAATCGCTCCAATAAGCATTTAATAATCTGAGGTAATTAGGATGGAAAAATAATGTTTTGTAAAAATCAACAACATTAATTAATCCCTTTTCCCCTCTGTAAGGGCTTCCAACAGCTCCATTTGCTGGAGTGTTGAGTACTCCTGCTAATCCCCCTTGATTATCAACATAACTATCAATTGGTATCGAAGAGAAAAGTGTACCACCATTTCCTCCTCTACCAGAAGTTGCATTAGATGTTGCACCACCGTTACCGCCTAAAAGAATAAACCTAAACTTATTGCCTTCTTGAAAGAATCCATTTATAAATAAGTCTATCCCTCCACCATTTTGACCGCTTATTCCATCTGTTCCAAATCTTGGCAATGGTGTTAATGGAGTAGTGTTAATAACGGCGTGAGGGCCTACAGTAGGATCCTCGAAGATAATCTCCCGGCAATGAATACTTAAATTGGTAGATGGCAAATTCCATGCTGTTCTTATGATTAAACGATCAGCGTAAATTCTCAACGATTGAATATCCAGTCGTCCATTTAAGCTACTCAAATAGTTAGTTGAATCATTATCAACGATTAGATCTATGCCTGAAACCTCAATTCTTTTTATGTTTCTAATTTGACCATTAAAAAGGCTTGAGCTGATATTTACTTCAGGTGATACAACTACATACTCTCTTGCTGTTTTAGAAGGAGGAACTTGGATACTTGGTAATCCAAAGCTTATTTCCTCTTCAGTGATAGGAGAAGAAAATTGGATTTTTACGATTTGCTGAATGGTATCATTTCCCCGAATGCAACGAAATAGCACTTGATGCAAGGCTGTATCTGTAGCTAAAGGGCTCGCTGAAAACATCCTACTTCTGGCATTGAACCTCAAACTTCCGCTAAAGCCAGAGGTAAGCAAGGTCATGGAAAATCTTGGCGGCGCTTGACCTGCAAGTTGAGGTAAACTATCACATTTTACATAGAAAATCAAATTAGTATTTCCCGCAATTCCACTTTGGTCGGGTATGTAACGTATTTCATGCGCTGCGTAGTTAGAATCGGTGAGCAGCCAGAGACTATCCGGAAAGAAGGATTGAAAATACCTGCCGCTTCCGGAATCGGTGAAAACAAATGGAACGCCTATTTGAGCTTGGGCTTGAAAAGAGGTTCCAGTAGAAATAGTTGATTGAAAGGGAATAGAAATAGCGGATTGAGCCCATGAAACAAGAGCCTGTAAACTCAACCAACATGCTATTACACCACCCTTAATGAATTGGTGGATTCTCATAGCATTTATAGTTTGATGATGTAATGAACGTAAACGTTTTTGGGACGGGTTTCAGATCCGCCCGCGGAACTTGTAGATTTATACTGAGGATTTGGGTTATTTCCTTGAGGAGGAATGCTAGTTTGACCTGTACCTAAAGTTTGCCCATATGCAATATACGTGTGATTATGGGATTTAAATTCATCTGATTGAACACTACCTACAAGATTTCCGATGTTTCCACCAGCTTTTAAAGCAGTTCTAGTTGAAGCATCAGGGTCATTTGTCCCATTATTCCCATTAACCCCCCTTAAAAAGTAACCCCTGGTATCAGGAATATTAAAGGTAGAAGTGCCATTACCACTCCCCCACGCAAGCCCGATAGCGAAATACAAATCAGCAAAGTCAGATCGGCTTAGCTCCCTTCCATCGCAAAGCATCCATCCTTGAGGGATGCGGTTGGTATCGCCGGCAAAGGCCATGATCATTCCTGAAGGAATTGCTACCGCATTCTCTGCGTATTTGGCATAAGGTACGCTGGTCAAAGGAGTACGAGAGCCCAAGTTAGCCCAGGTATTACCTCCATTGAAACTAACTTCACTCTGCACATTAAGTTGACCGGCGCCAAAATCTACTGCCGAGAAAGTAGCAGCCGAACCAGCAGTCCGGTTTCCATTACCTAATACTACATTTACTACACCCATTCTATCCGTTTGCCGTCCTGAATGAACTTCCTGCCACAGGATAGTAGAGGATGTGCTATTTGGAAAAAGTGTAAGGCGCAATGAGAGGGTAGAGTCACCCATAACCACCCCATTGCTACTCCGAATTTGCACTTGATAATTGATGCCCAAATTGGGAACCTGAGCTTGTGCAACGAAACTAAAAAGCGTCAAAAACGCTAGAAAGTAGATTTTTTTCATAGATGTTTGTTGAAGGATTTGTGCTCGAAAAATATTCTTTGAAAATCAAAAACACTGTTACTACAAGTGTTTTTTATTGATTAATAGCACTTTTTTGCTACTTTCAAGGCATGAAACAAGTAGCTGAAAACATCAAAAAGTTCAGGGAACTGAAAAGCCTGACAAGGGAGTTTGTGGCTTCGGAGTTGGATATGTCGGTATCGGGTTACTCTAAGATTGAACGAGGTGAAACGGATGTAAGTTTGGGTAAACTGGAACGGATTGCGGAAATATTGGGGGTTGAGGTTTCTCAGATCATGCAGTTTGATGCATCACAGGTTTTTAATATTTCACAAAACACTACGGTTCATGCAGGGGCCAAAGCCACTCATCAGTATTACGGAGATTCCGAAATCCGCGAAAAGTATATTACGATGTTGGAACTGGAGGTAGAAAGGTTGCGGGCAGAGCTGGTGAGATTAGGGGGAGGGTGAAAGTAATAACCGAGGCTATTGGTGTCGGATATTCACAAGTTGAATCCACGTATTAATACTTTCAGAAGCACGGGTTTTAGACTTCCTCACCAACCAAAGGAGGCAAATGAAATCACATTTACCCCGTCCTTGCGGGTGTGGCTAAGGCCAGTGCTCGTGATTACATTGAGCGAAGCTGGTTTAGAAACTCGGGTTGGGTCTAATTTGGTGGCTAATTTCAGAAGATTCTTTGCCGCAGCATCTATCTGGCCAGGCCCTAGCTTAATCTCGAACGCACACCATTCTCCGGTATATTTCTGAACGATGGCATCGACTTCCAAACCACTTGAATCGGAATAATGATACACCTTGGCATCCAAAGCTTGAGCATACACCCTTAAATCGTGAACAACCTGAGATTCAAACAAGAAACCCGTAAAATTTAGGTCATCAAGCAAGGTTTCTTTTGTTGCGCCGAGCGCCGCAATCGCCAGAGAAACATCGGAGAAATGCCGTTTAGGTGCCTTGCGCAAAGAGGCTGATGAGCGAATATGGGTATCCCAAAAAGGTTGGTTTTCCAGAATCATTAAACGTTCGAGTGCTTCCAGGTAGTTATAAATCGTAGGTCGTGTCATATCCGCCACCTCATTCAACCGCATATCGGCTTCAAGGGTGGATATTTCTACCATGGTTGCCGTATTTCGAGCCAACGAGCGGAGTAAGCTTCGCACTTTTTGAGGATTTCGCTTGGAGGTATAAACTCTGCTAATGTCTATCTCCGCTAACAACTCCATATAGGCTCGATTAATCTCTACTGACTGTTGTAAGTTTTTATTTAACAAAGCCGGAAAGCCCCCTTTCATCATTCGCTCAATGATCGCCTCAAGCTCGGTAGCGTCGTCAATAATTGAAATCTGTTTTGAATCGAATAAATCACGTAACCGAATTCTACCCGAAGAGAAGCCTAATTCCTGCCAACTCATGGTGCGCATATCCATTACCGTAAAACGACCGGCTCCTGAGTGTAATTTAACCCCCTCTTCCGGATGAGCAGAACCGGTAAGTATAAACTGAGCTACTTGGTTACGTTTATCGACCTCGTGTCGGATAAAATTCCAAATACGAGGATGTTCTTGCCATTCATCGATTAAACGGGGCGTTTCTCCAATGAGAAGGCGTTCCGGTTGCAATTCCATCCATTGTTCAACCGATGGATCGCGGTCAAAAGCAATAGTACTGGAAGCAAACTGAAAAGCAGAAGCTGTTTTTCCACAAGCCTTTATTCCGCGAATCACCAGCGCACCGGAGGCTTGCAGTTTGCGTTGCAGCTCTATATCCGACAAACGAGGCACATAGGCGGGTTGATCTTCCATCAGCTAACTACTTAATTATGAGCAATAATAATGATATTTTACATTCTCTGAGTCTTGGATTTTACATTTTTAGAGCATTTAGCTTTACATAATTAGAATAGTCCATATCGAAATAGAAAAAAAATAGTGCAAGAAAGGTCAGTATCAATAAAACCTTTTCATTACAAAACAGCTAGTTTTTTCAGGGTACTTCTCCGGGTAGAGTAGCTCCAATTATAACATAGGTTTGAGTGGATTCGCGCTGGAAGCATCCTGTTCAACAATCTTATTATCTGCTAATATCTACCGGAAACCTAAGGAACAAACTGGAGTTGTATCCTTAAGGATCTCCAAAATTGAACGAGGGGAAACCTACGTTAGCTCCTGCTAACTAAAACGGATTGCCGAAATACTGAGGTGCGTTTGCTTAAATGATGCCGTTTGAAGCGTCGAGGGTGTTCAACTTTTCACAAAACGCGACGGTTCGTAAAGACGCAACAGCCAAACATCGGAAGAGCGTGCAATTTGAACTGTGTCAGCAAACAGTGCAGAAGAATTGTTCGACCCGTTCCGGGTCAGGATTTTGTGGCCGATGGTAATGCTACCAACCTGGTTGGTGTTTCAGCAATTGCGTTCAATTACTGAATTAATTAAA
>CALSBM010000082.1:0-13086 GCA_943373175.1 Chitinophaga pinensis
AGGTCATTCAAATTCCCAACTGTAACATTAGAGCTACAACCTGCACCATCCCAGCAAATCTGCTGTATGGTATAATTACGCTTTGTGTTGGCATCTTGTGAGTTGCTAAGCACCAAGCCTATAAATCGCATTCTTGGCAGCGCAGCCGGAGGACTATTTAATGACTCATTGATGTTAAAGTCCATCCAACCATTTAAGCTGATATCTGAACTGAATCCTTGCCGCTTATTGTAATAAAACACTATTCTAGAGGTAGAATCTAATCCTACTTTGGCATTAAACCCCGGAAAATTAAATTCTGAGTTTTGGTCAATGGTGACATTGGTTAGCATTTTCAACCCCTCTACAGGATCTTTAATCAAGTTCACCATGTATTTCAAACCGCCGCCAGTCTCATCCGACATCGGCACGCGCATTCTTCCTCCAAAATACCCTCTCTGTAACTGACCACGAGAAATAACCAGCCCTAAAGAGTCGATTCCGGTTTTCCACCCCAATAAATTTGCTGATAACCCTAGATTATTGACAAAAACTCTGGCATTCAAAGTCCCGTCATAAAACAAGTTTTTAACTCCTATCGTCATGGGTTGCTGTGAGCCAGGAACCTTAATGTGTGAAGGAAAGACTAAACTCGCTTCTTCTATAAATAAACCTTTCCAAACACGAGTTTTCAGAATTGAATCAGCAGCATTGACATACATGGAAGTGTCCAGCCTCAAATTACTGGGAGAAGTCACTGCCGATTGGTCAAGCGCCACTTGAGTTAGGCGTAAACCAAAGCCATCCATTCCGGGAATTCTGATGGTTTTATTCGCCCCTGCAGAGGCCATCCAGTTGGTCATACTGGGGTCAATGGAAATGGTGAAGTCTAACAGTAAGGGAATGTTGGAGTTATCGTTGTCGGTAAACTCTTGAAGTGCATCCACTTTTAACTGGGCACGGATTTGACCAGCAACAAACTTATCTCCTGCGATATCGACCCAGGAATTTTGAGAAGCCTGTGCTGCAGTGAAATTTTTATTGTCGCCCATCACTTCCAGCTCTCCTACTCCAAGTGGGACTTTTAACCCACTGGTAACTAAGCTAAGTCGCGCTTTTCGTTCGCAAAAGGCAGTATCATTTACACACACATTTCTAGCAATAAATCCAAGAGTTTTGGTAGTGTCAGAGAAAAAGTTGACCAACGAACTCATCTCCATCCAACTATACTCCGTATTGAATATCCAGCTTGAATAAATCAAACCCCCACTTGAAAGACCTACTCCAATGGGCAAAACGGCTCCCGGGACATTGGCTAATTTGCTGATTCCATAATTCTTTGTAGCCTCAGACAAAGCTGATAATGAACCCACTTTTACCTTATCTACTATCTTGACAGAGTCAACCCTCCAAGATTCGTCCTTCGATGCTTGTGCTTTACCTCTAACAGCAACCAATTGTCCGTTGATATCAGCGATTGCTAGGGAGTCAAAGAAAACCCTCACCTTTCCATTCACCACTGGCATAATAACATCAGCAGTGCCGTAGTAATACCATAACGAATCACTATAATTAATAGGTCTTGGAGTAGTTCCTGGAGGTAATACCGTTTTTACTGTATCAGGTCGGTATCGGTAAGCATCAATTATCTCCAATCGGTGATGCCCAAGCCTAACGAACGTTTTAGGCGTTATGGGATTGAATTGAAAATTAGCAATGTCAGTCGGGTTCGCCCGCTGTTTTGCAACTATTAAATCAATAGCAGAGTTTTTACATGCGTTTCCACAATTAACAGGTGCAATATTCCTGAAAATATTAGCGACGTAGTTGGCTAAGGTATCAGCCCTTCGAGTCGAATCTCCTTTAACATTGTAGATATAGACATATTTAAAACCGTAAGCTGGAGATTTCTGTATAGCAATCGTATCGGTATTTTTCGTTACCCATACTTGCCAGACATAATTATTCTGATCGGTGAAAAAGCGACTTGCCGTATCCAACTTTTCTGATTGCGATACGGTCATTTTCAAATTGAATAGGTAGGGCACTCTCGGATCATTCATGATTGAATCTTCCTTTCCGGGAGTGTTGCATGCTTTCAACTTTAGCCAATATCTTCTATCGTTGAAAGTGGAATCATATTCCCAACCGAAGTTTGATCCTGGACCATTCACGGTCTGATTATTCAGTGGAAACCGAAGGGTTACCGGTTTTTGACTCGTGCTCAAATTGCGGAAACTGAAGGAACGAACTTCACTAGTCGCAAATAAGAGGCTATCAGAAAAACCGGCTCTTACCCGCCAACAATAACTAGCATTCGTTGATGGTAAAGTAAGGTTGAAGGAGGAAGTGTTAACAACTGCGTTGCTAACAAAAGGTACTGTTGGGTCATTCATCAACTCAAAAGCTGAACGACCTGCTGTAATCCTTTTTACTTGTACCCTATAAAAAGAGGCATTGCCTTTAGGAATCCATGAAAGCGGAAGACTGGTATTGTTGGTTTCAAAATCAGGAAAAGGCGCCACTAAATCCAGTGGATCAGTGTACTTGAAGGAGAATACTTCACTGAACCCATTCTGTAAAAATCCAAATTGCAGCGATGGATCAGCTACCTGAACACGCCATACATAGTCTGCATTTGCTTCCAATAAGGGTAAGCTGGAATTATAGTTCAATACATTAGTTCCAATAAGGTTGGTCGTATATAGCGGTGGATATTGATCTTGATTAATCACATTAACCGGATTCTGTCCAGCAGGTACCTTTTTTATGGTGAACTTGTAAGTTAATGGAACAGTAGCTCCACTTGGCGGAGACCACGAGAATAAAATGTTCTGAACTTGGCTTATTGGAACATTGCTTTTATCAAATGGACTTAAAAGTAGAGGCCCGTTAATAAGATTAAATGGCACAAATGGGCTACACCCTATGGGCGCTTCTCCGGAAAGTTGAGCATTTGTTCCAACCGCAAATGCCTGAAAACAAAGCATATAAAAACCATTTGGCAAGGGTTGTCCGGAATAAAGCTGCTGGCTGGTATAGTTGGTATAGCCAATGTCGTCTTTGTTGAAATAACCTTGCAAATCGGAGCCATTAACAATCAATGATTGGCCCGGATTTATAGTAATATTCCTTATATATGGCCTAAATGGATTGATGTTCAAAGCAATTCCATTATCACCAGAAAGCCTCGCACGTAACCAAATGTTTTGTGTTTGTGTGCCTGAATTGGTGATTACCAGGTTATACCTACTGCTCTGATCCGGTGAGGCATACACATAGGGATAAGGCGAATAAGGCGGCGTTAATCCAACTGATATACTTATTGGATTAACTTGAGCAACTACTCCAACCTGTGCTAACAACAGCAACACCCAGATAAACAAGAGTTTTTTCATATAAATTTTTTTGGACTTTATTGTCTGAATAAGCTCAGTGCAACATCATCCTGTCATTCAAAAATAGTTTTTTATCCCAAAATGTACTTAACAAGTATTTAACTGATATTCTATTAATTACTTATATTTTATCTGATTACTATCATTTTTATTATATTAAAATTAACACAATTTTAAACTACAGCATAACAACATAAGATTCATAATAATTACTCTTATTATATGAATATTTAATCTTACGATTTGGACGAAGTTTATGTAGAAAATCCATGAATATCGACAAAAGAAACATAGTGTAAACTGTTGTTAAGAAAAGCTGTTACCTTTGTTTTGCTTATCAAGAAGGACTGAGGGAACGGCCCAGTGATGTCCTGGCAACCGGAAGAACCGGTGCCAACTCCGGTCTCCTTTGGGAGAACAGATGAGCGGGATTCCCTCCCAACCCTTCTCTGATGAGCCTATTAATGTATATAATGGCTGATTTACGAGAAGAAGTTAAAAAACGAATCTTAGTCTTAGACGGTGCGATGGGCACCATGATTCAGCGTTACAAGCTGGAAGACGCTGATTACAGAGGCGAACGCTTTAAAAACTTCCCCCATGACTTAAAGGGCAATAATGATTTATTGACCCTCACACGTCCTGATGTGATTAGGGAAATACACGATGCTTATTTTGCTGCTGGTGCAGATATAGCGGAGACCAATACGTTCAGCGGAACCTCCATCGCTATGGCAGATTATCACATGGAGGACTTGGTTTATGAGCTCAACTTCGAATCTGCTCGAATTGCCAAAGCCTCCGCCGAGGCGTTTACCGCCAAAGAACCATTTAAACCACGCTTTGTAGTGGGTTCCATGGGGCCAACTAACCGAACTGCTTCCCTCTCTCCTGATGTCAACAACCCTGGTTACCGGGCTGTTACATTTGATCAGCTTGTAGAGGCGTATCTGGAACAAATACGCGGACTAATTGATGGTGGAGTTGACGGACTATTAGTAGAAACCATTTTCGATACCCTCAACGCGAAGGCAGCTTTATATGCCATTGATTTGTTTTTCCAAGAAAAAGGGAAACAATGGCCGATTATGGTCAGTGGAACCATTACCGACAACTCCGGAAGAACCCTATCAGGCCAAACAGTAGAAGCCTTTTTATACTCGCTTTCGCATTTACCATTATTGAGCATTGGCCTAAACTGCGCTCTCGGTGCCGCTCAAATGCGCCCACATTTACAAGCACTTGCTAAAGCTTCCAAATTCCGTATTTCTGCCCACCCCAATGCCGGACTTCCTAACGCGTTTGGAGAATACGACGAATCGCCGGAACAAATGAAAGCTCATATCCGTGATTTTCTGGAAAACAACTTCGTCAACATTGTAGGCGGATGCTGTGGCACTACGCCAGATCACATTCGAGCCATAGCCGAGGTAGCGGCTGAGTATCCCCCACGCATTATTCCGGACTTGCCGAAAGTCATGCACTTAAGTGGACTCGAACCTGTAACCATAACACGGGAATCTAACTTTGTTAATGTTGGAGAACGAACTAACGTCACTGGTTCGAAGGCTTTTGCCCGACTTATCTTAAACGAAAAATACGATGACGCCCTTCAGGTAGCTCGACAACAGGTTGAGAACGGCGCTCAAGTCATCGATGTGAATATGGATGAGGGCATGCTCGATTCGGTTAATGCCATGGTAACCTTCCTAAATCTAATTGCTGCAGAACCTGATATTTCGCGGGTGCCGATAATGATTGACTCTTCCAAGTGGGAAGTGATTGAAGCCGGGTTGAAATGCGTACAAGGAAAAGCAATTGTTAACTCCATCTCCCTGAAGGAAGGGGAAGAAAAATTCATTGAACAAGCGCATAAAGTGCTCGCTTATGGAGCTGCCGTAATTGTGATGGCATTCGATGAGCAAGGACAGGCGGATAATTATCAACGAAGAATTGAAATATGCGAACGCGCCTATCGGCTTCTTACTGAGCAAGTTGGATTTCCCGCTGAGGACATCATCTTCGACCCAAATATTCTGACAGTTGCTACCGGAATTGAGGAACACAACAATTACGCGGTTGATTTTATAAATGCTACCCGTTGGATAAAAAAACACCTCTCTGGTGCTAAAGTATCCGGAGGCGTTAGTAATATTTCCTTCTCGTTCCGAGGCAATGAAATGGTACGCGAGGCCATGCACACCGCTTTCCTATATCATGCGATACAGGCCGGATTAGACATGGGAATCGTAAATGCCGGCCAAATTGGGGTTTATGATGAAATTCCTAAGGAGCTGTTGGAACGTGCGGAAGATGTTCTGCTCAATCGCAGAGCGGATGCTACTGAACGGTTAATCATTTATGCCGAACAGGTAAAAGCTAAAGGCAAAGTCGTTGTGAAAGACGAAACTTGGAGGCAGTTGCCGGTGAAGGAGCGTCTTACGCATTCATTAGTAAAAGGCATTGATGAATTTATTGCAGGAGATGTTGAGGAAGCCCGCCAAATGTTTACCCGACCATTAGAGGTAATTGAAGGCCCGTTGATGGATGGAATGAATGTAGTAGGCGACTTATTTGGTGCAGGAAAAATGTTTTTGCCTCAGGTGGTGAAATCAGCCAGAGTCATGAAAAAAGCGGTTGCTTACCTCCTACCCTATATCGAAGCTGAGAAAAGTGGGGTTGCATCGAAAGCCGGAAAAGTGCTAATGGCCACCGTTAAAGGCGATGTTCATGATATCGGAAAAAACATTGTAGGTGTGGTTTTGGGTTGTAACAACTACGAAGTCATTGACCTTGGGGTTATGGTAAGCTGCGATAAAATCCTTGAAGCTGCGCGTCATCATGAAGTTGATATCATCGGTTTATCCGGTCTAATTACCCCTTCCTTGGATGAGATGGTGTTTGTTGCCAAGGAAATGGAGCGCTTGGGGATGAAAACTCCCTTGTTAATTGGGGGAGCTACTACTTCAAGAGCACATACAGCCGTAAAAATCGCCCCTCAGTATAGCGGAACTATTGTGCATGTTCTCGATGCCAGTCGTTCAGTACCGGTAGTGAGCAGCTTGTTAAGTAAAGAACAAAAGGAAAAATTCAGCTTACAGACCCGAGCAGATTATGACCACATACGGGAAGGATATCTGAATCGTCAGAGTGAGAAAAAGATGGTGAAGCTGGAAGAAGCACGTGAAAGAGCATTCAAACCAACTTTTAGTACTTCTACCTTAACTATTCCTATCCATAAAGGACGGTTTGTACTTACTCCTTCCTTAAATACACTCGCCAGTTATATTGATTGGACACCTTTTTTCCAGGCCTGGGAACTACACGGACGTTATCCTCAAATTCTGGATGATGAAGTTGTAGGCACAGAAGCGCGTAAATTATTCGTTGATGCTGAGAGTATGCTCGACAAGCTGATTCAAGAAAACGGACTCGAAGCCCGAGCCGTTTGTGGAATTTTCCCGGCACAATCAAACGGTGACGACATCATTATTCATACTGATTCAGGCGAGATTCGCTCTATTGGGTTGCGTCAACAGAGTCAAAAGAGTGGTAACCAGCCGAATATGTGTCTCTCAGACTTTATTGCGCCTGCTGAATCCGGCATGGAAGATCATATCGGGGCATTTGCTGTTGGAATTTTTGGTGCAGAAGAAAAAGCAAAGGCTTTTGAAGCTGAGCACGATGATTACAACGCCATAATGGTTAAGGCATTGGCTGACCGACTTGCGGAAGCCTGCGCTGAATGGTGCCACCGCGAAGTGCGGGTTAATGTTTGGGGATATGCCCCTAACGAAAGCCTCAGTAACGAAGCACTTATTAAGGAAGACTACACCGGCATTCGTCCGGCACCAGGCTATCCGGCGTGTCCGGACCATTTAGAGAAAAAAAACATCTGGAAATTACTGGATGCCGATTCAACCATCGGACTTACACTCACTGAAAACTTCGCCATGTACCCGGCTGCAGCAGTTTCGGGCTGGTACTTTGCACACCCTGAATCTAAATACTTTGGTCTTGGAAAAATAGAAAAAGACCAGGTTGAAGACTATGCAAAACGTCGTGGCATTTCACTCGAAGAAGCCGAAAAGTGGCTTTCTCCAAACCTTAACTATTCTAACTGATGAAAATCACCGAACATATCCAGCAAGCTCAAGGTAGAACATTGTTCTCCTTCGAAATCTTACCGCCATTAAAAGGACAAGGAATCCAGTCAATTTTTCAAGGTATTGACCCTCTAATGGAATTTAAACCTCCTTTTATTGATGTTACCTATCATCGGGAAGAGTTTTTACTCCGCCAGCTTAGCAACGGCAATTTCAAACGAATTACTACGAGAAAAAGGCCGGGAACTGTTGCTATCTGTGCTGCCATTATGCATCGATACGGAGTCGATTCCGTGCCTCATTTGATTTGTGGCGGTTTTACCAAAGAGGAAACTGAAAACGCCTTAATTGACCTTGACTTTCTTGGAATCGAGAATGTTTTGGTTCTTAGAGGCGATAACATGAAGCATGAATCCTCCTTTACACCAGAAATTGAAGGAAACAAGAGTTCGTTAGAATTACTTCAGCAAGTCCACCGGATGAATGAAGGAACATATTTAGACGAAGAGTTACTCGGAGCTAAGAAAACGAACTTCTGCATTGGAGTTGCGGGCTATCCGGAAAAGCATTACGAAGCACCAAATATGAAAATGGACCTCGAATGGCTTCGTCAGAAAGTAGAAGCCGGAGCGGAGTACATTGTCACCCAAATGTTCTTCGATAATAAAAAGTACTTTCAGTTTGTGGAAGACTGTAAAAATGCCGGCATTTACATTCCAATAATTCCTGGCATTAAGCCATTGACCACTAAATCTCAGTTATCGATGCTACCTAAAATCTTCCATATCGATATTCCTGAGCCTTTAGCTGAAGCCGTTGCCAACGCTAAGGACAATCAAGCAGTAAAACAGATAGGGGTCGAATGGGCCATTCAGCAATGTAAAGAATTGGTAGCAGGCGGAGCACCTGTTTTGCATTTTTACACAATGAGTAAGGCAGAAGCAACCCTCGCCATTATGAGGGAAGTTTTTTAAACTAAAAAGGGGAGTCGAATTGACTCCCCTTCGTTTTAAAGGCCGTTATGAATGACCACCTTTTGAGGAGGTAGCTCTTCTTTCTCGGTTAGAACTCTGAGTTGATATATTCCGGAAGCTAATCCTGAAACTTCCAAAGCCCAGTTTCCGCCTTGTCGGTCGGTCCATTGGCGAACTCGTTTGCCAGTCGCATCGATCAATTCTATATCTACTTCCTCTTCTGAAAAGACGTTTGACAATTGAACGTATAGCATACCATTAGAAACTGGTTGCGGATAAACTTTAATGGTCTGAGGTTCTGATGAAGTAAAGTCAATAGCATTGTTCCAACCTGTAAATGTTGAAGCAACTCTTGTTGAGCGAGCAGGTAACCATTGCTTACATCCTTCAATGGCCTTTCTTAAGTCAGCAATGCTAATACTGTCAACGGCTCTCAGTGCCTCAGCCTGACAAACACAAGTCCAATATTGCGCAGGATAAACAGAGCTGTTATTCAACGTACTAAATGATTGCTCCGCCCTTTGATAATCACCTTCCATTCTGAATCCACTTCCTTTCATAAATTGAGCTTCATCCTGATTCTCAGGTTGATTGGTTATCCAGTGGGTAAGTGCGTTCTGATAACCTGATGATAAACTTGTATCGTTTATTGGGCTACCAGAAAGCTGAATTAACTCTTGTTTTGCCTGAGCCATATACCGTGCTGCAATCAAGGTGGCTTCTTCTTCCTCTTGATTCAAATTAGATAACGGGATTGACAAGAGCTCAATTAAGTTTAGCAATCCATTCTTCAAACTCGCTATACTACCTACTCCAATAGAATCTATCGCTTTACCGAGTGAGGAAATGTAGTTGACGGTTTGGCCATTAGAAAGTTGAACCTGCCGGTTACCCGTGCTTGAAAAAGCAGTAAACAATGAACTCGTTGCATCCTGGCCTTCAAACTTATTCCCACGGCACGAAAAAGGCGTTGAAAGTTGTGCCTGAGGATCTACAAACATATCGTAAACCACACCGGATGAACTAAAATATTGAGCAAAAACTGTCCAATAGAATTGAGAATGCGTAGTAGGGTGAGGAGCATTAAACAGGTTATCCTGTGATGCAATTGAATAATAATGCATGGGGCCAATTTGTGAGTTTACAGATTGTATTCCCCCAGACAAATGCGAAATTCCGATGTCAGTAAATAGTCCCGATATCAACTGTGAATTCCACCTCAAATCATTACGACCATTCTTCCAAATAAGTTGATCAGGGTTTGAAGGATCTGAAAAATACAAAACAAAAACCGAGCTGTTGTTTCGAAAAACATTGCCTGAAGATTCGCTGATATCTAAAACAGATCCATTGTCCAACTCAACTGCCGTTGAATTTCTAATCAATTGGCTGCATGTCATCCAAAGTCTGCAATCGTTCAAGGTCAATGCAGTAATACCCGATTGTTCGAACATCGAATTAAAGACATTGCCAGTACCGTGTTCAAATTGAATTCCATACGTTTGTTGGTTCGAGAATCGAGACTTGGATACTTCGTAACGAACGCCGGATTGTGCTTCGAGGTAAGCACCCCCGACATTGAATTCGAAAATACAGTCCTTAATTCTGGCATTATTGGTCAAAGCCCGAGTTAGCAATGCTTGATTATTTCGCTTAAATGTGCACCCTACCAAGTTCAGTCCGGAACCGGTAAGTGAAATCCCATTATAACAATTGATAAACTCGCAATTGAGAGGCTCAAGCAAATTTCCACCAGAGTTTCCTGTTGCTTCTAAGCCAACTTCCATGTATTCGAATTTGGAGAAACTAATTTGATGACTTTCATCGAGTGATAATCGTACTATTCCATGTTGAGGTCCATTAAACGAACTTGCTTTTAAATAGGATTGATTGATTATGGAAGGTGAATTTATTTCAATTGAAGAATTCTCAGAGAAAACAACATTCGTGTTTTGTATCACACTTGCTTCCAAAGTGGAAGGTAGAATAAAATTCACAGAAGGTAATACTAGCACATTAATCTTATTAGTAGTTGTACCGATTATTTCGAAACGGCTTTGTGGATTTGCATCAACTATGACTTGGCCAAGATCAATAGACCCTAAACCTTTAGGATTAAAAACAGCCTGAGACTCCAGCAATAGCTTTCCATGCAATTCCAATTTGCAGTTTGAGTTAGCTAATTCAATGGCATTGCCTTGAGAAAGCTTAAGAGTTGCACCATCTTCAATAACTAAAACAGAATTGCCTTCTAATCGTAAGATGCCTTCAATCCACAAAGTGGAACCGGATTTTACTTTTAGCGTACTGCTAAGGATACCAGAATTGTTCCATTGATTATTACCTAAGATAATTTTACCGCCAGGCAATATCCTGCATTCTACTGGTTTGCATCCCCCAATTTCAAAGGTGAGATGCTCGCCGGGAGTTGGATTAACCCAAGTACCATCGCCTAACTTAGTTGGCCCATTGTTAAAGGTGAGCGTTTTCCCGGAAGGCACTTGCAACGATGTATTGATTACTGAAACAGTTTGTTTTCCAAGGTTCAAGCTAGTAACCTGATTATTGGCTAATTGAATAAAGGAATGCTGGCTTGATTCACGTAGTCTGGCAAGAACAAAATCCATCATTGAATAAGATATTTGAACATGCCTTTCATTAATAGTTGCAGACCAGTAAGCATCAAAAGGAATCCCATTACCTGGAGCAAAACTAACCGGTGATAATACTAAATTCAATCCTGTGGGCACTTTACCCAAAGCAGAGGCAGTAGGAATTAAACAAAAATTAGGGTGATGAATTTGCATCAAATTAAGCCAAGGATAAGGGTCTTTTATATCATGAAACGACACACCACCTGCTAGATTATCGTATGATTTACAATTGCTATTCGCATAAACTAACTCCTGATTAGTCGGCAAAAAAGCATCGCCTTTAAATATCAACCCATTTTGGCCGCAAAGCGCATATAACTCAGCCTCATAGTCAAAAAAGTATCCTGCAAAGGTCTGTGATAATATCCCTGTAAGAGGATTCGAAGTTACGGTCATTGCAATATTAACCCAATCGCTAGGATTAATATTTAAACTTAATAAATTAGCACCAGCACTTATCGGCAACGGTGTACCGGCTAAATTGCCATTGGACAAGGCTATCTTTCTTAGTTTAGTTGGATAATTACCCAAAGTCTGCAATTCTTGTAGAAACTGAGTGCGTAATGCGTGAGGTTGTCCTACCGGCATTTCATAATTTGTAAGCATCATTTGGCGTGATGCCGGCGAATTAAACTTACGATCTCTGGCATCAACTGATTTATGGAATATGTTTTTGGGATTATGCCTAGCGGTGTAATCAGTAAACTTCTGTATGGATAATGGCGCGTTAGCACCTTCTTGAGGGCTGTCAAAGGAAATGAAGTCACGCACACAATGGGCTTCTCCTTGATGTTCCATCCATGTGAGGGCATAACGAGCAACCAATCCACCCATGCTTGCGCCGCAAACAACCATTCCATCATTTCCAGTCATAGTCTGCCTTAATTGGCGAAGCACTTCAACTAATACCATCGCATTATCTTGAATGAAATCAGCGCCCTTCTCAAAATCGACGAACACCACATCGTAACCAGCACGTCGCAAACTGTCTTTAAATGTTCTCGCAAGATTAAATTCAGGCAACAACTCATCTGGATTTGCAGGGTTGTAGTCACGCTTACGTGCGTTGATAAATTCAAAATAACCTAAGCTTCCACATCTGCCATAAAAACATCCATTAGGTCGCTGCTCATAACCGAAATCAATTCCCTCCACAATTATAAAAGGCTTTTGAAGAACCGGATTCGTTGATTGATCCACATAATCTATAGAAACTAAAGCCTTATTTAGAACAGGCGCCTGTTGGTAAATCGGAACCATTACTTGAAAAGAAACTCCTCCAGAATGCATCCATTGTAACTGATGCCCAATAATTGCATTTGACGTACGGTATGGCGTAGTCGCTTGAATCATTGTCTGATGAACATTTTCATTCGGTACTTGATTCCAGGTTCGCGAAACCGTAAACCGAACGATTTTCACCCGGCTATCGCAAGAAATTTCAAGTTCTAACGTATCTAATTTACCTGCTACAGAAGAAAAAGACACATCGATGCCCAAAGTTAGTGACGACCATTCATGTGAGTAAAGCCGCCGCCAGCGCCAATTAGTTACTTGTAACCCATTCGAAACCCAGTGTAGGGAATCTAACCGAAAGGTTGTGTGAGTAGGGTGGTGAATGGATGGCACCAAGGGACCAGCCCAAAGCAAGGTATCCTTATCCATAGCATCCTCCCACTGGTTTGTCAATTGAATTTTTTGTTGATTAAGCACCAGCTTCTGTTCTGAAAACGAATTCAATCGCATTTTATCAACCTCCAGCAACATGGTTACTAGGGGAATCGAAGTGGCAGTTTCGTTATAGTAATAGTTTCTTAATTGCTTTGCCCATTGCAAAGGAAATGAAGTTGATTTCTTACCCATTTCGGAAATAGCTCTTACGAAAAAGTCCAAGCTATCTACTGAACAAAAAGAGCCATTATTTTTAATTGTATGGCTTCCGACATCAAAAAAACTTATTGACTTATTCAACAAT
>CALSBM010000083.1:0-12545 GCA_943373175.1 Chitinophaga pinensis
TGATGGCTTTATTGCCACTACAGTGTTTGCCTGCGCTTATGTCATGAATCCATTAATCAGGGATTACGCAATTTTTACGCACCTTTCTGATGAACAAGGACACGCTAAACTTATCGAGTATTTACAATCTGAACCCTTATTGAACCTAAAATTACGCTTAGGCGAAGGTTCCGGTTGTGCCTTAGCATATCCTATTTTGGAGTCAGCTTGTTTGTTTTTACGAGAAATGGCCTCCTTTGATCAGGCAAAAGTGAACCGACAAGTATGAAGCAAGAAGTTCAACGGTTTTTTGCTGCGTTAATGTTTTATAGCCGGATACCATGTCCGAAGTGGGCTAACCATGATGCGGATGTTTTGAACCGGGCAACTCGCTACTTTCCAATCGTTGGGGGAATTATTGGGATAGCTCAAGCGCTGCTTGCGTTTAGTATGCTGCAATTAGAGCAACCAATGTTGACAGCTTGGTTGGTATTGGCCTTAGGCATTTGGATGACCGGGGCTTTTCACGAAGACGGCTTTGCAGATGTATGCGATGCGTTTGGAGGAGGTTGGACCAAAGCCGACATTCTTAGAATTATGAAAGATAGCCGATTAGGCACCTTTGGAACAGTTGGTTTATTAATCTTGCTGGTAACTCAAGCGCTCTTACTCGAACAATTGCTTCAACAATTTTCAACGTTAACTTCCTTAATAGTTGTGTTTACTGCTTGGCAAATGTGGAGCAGGGTAAGTCCGGTAGTGCTTATGCGAATGCTTCCTTATGCGAGAGAAGAAGGAGATTCTAAAGCAAAACCCATCGCTCAAAAACATTACAACAGCGATACTTTTATTGCTTTAATTACAGCATTAATTCCATTATTAACCTTCATATTCATCTCCAATGAAACTTCAGTTTGGCTCATAATTGCAGGCATTCTTCCGGTTTGGTATTTCTATCGCTTGTCAAAAAAATGGCTTGGCGGGTACACCGGCGATGTTTTAGGCGCTAGCCAACAACTCACCGCATGGTGCTTTTTGTTTATTTTAAAGCTTGGTAATTAAGTGTTTGGAATGAAGTTAAATTTTTGGGTTAAGGCAGCGATTCTGATAGTTTTATGGCTTCTTTTAGCGTATCTAATTCAGCTTGAACGTTCAAAAAAAGACCAACAAATCGTTGGTGAACTTGCATTTGTATTCCCTTCTTGTGAAGGGGTTAATCTTTGGGAAGACTCAATAGATTTTTCCCAAATAGATAGTCTTATAAAAGCGTTAAAAATTAATGCAGTTGTAATGGATATTAGTGAAGTCGATTATCGAAAAAAGAAATTTCCGGATCGTAACTACCAACTCATCAATGAATCAGCCTTAAAAAACAAGCTGCACGTTTATTTAATAAATCCCGAAACTTTGGTAGTGAATGAAGGCTGGAAAAGGTTTTCTCCTTCCACTTTTTATCCAATTCAATATAATTATGCACCTTATTTCACTAAAGATTCTTTAATAAACTATTGGAGTTTAAGAAAGCAGAAACATCTTTCATTAATGGACACTATACAAGCTTCTTCAGGAATTCGATTCATTAGAAATTTGAGAAATGGAACGTTAGATAGCATGTATCAAATACAGATTCTTTATTCCACTTCTTTCAGAAATAAAGTAAATGAATTAGTTTTTAAAAATGTAGGATTACGTTGGTTGATTGTTGTACATCGGCCTGCTCACGGATATTCATGGTTGTCTTTCAGGAAAACGCCAAGGTATAGAGTTCTAAATTAATGTTTAGAGGGTTAGTATATTTAATTATCCTTCTGCCTATTGCGGGTTTTGCTCAGGTACTCAACGCGGAATCGTTTCGTGCTCAAATAAAGGGAGATGCTCGCTGGGGAGGACAAACTACTTTTGGCTTTAACCTCGATAAACAAAGAGAGCTGATTTATTCCCTTTTTAGCGAAACCGATTTAACCTACCGATTTAAAGGCAACCAGTCGTTGCTAATGGCTTCCCGTATTCGGGTTACCGGAACCAGCCAGCAAGCCTTGCTCAATGGAGGCTTTATTCATTTTCGCTTGAGGGACTACCGGGTGAAGGAGTGGGTTGCTGAACATTATACCCAATTTCAGTGGGACGGAGTAAGAGGGTTAGAAAGCCGGTTTATTGCAGGGTCAAATCTACGTTTCAACTTTCTGCGTGATAGCCTTACCGTTGCCAACTTGGGCTTTGGTGGTTTTTATGAAAACGAAACCTGGTCTTATGCTGCGGTTTCTGTTCGCCCACTTGATGTTAAAGCGACTGACATAAAAAAATCTGAAGTTTTCAAATTCAATTCATACATCAGGCTAAGTCAACGCGTTGGTCCTCAGATAAATTTGAATGCCGTTTTCTACTATCAAGCACGTCCTGAGTACTTTTTCCGTGATTTCCGACTGGCAGGAAGCTTTGAAATAGCAATACCACTCAACCGAAGATTAGAATTTCGCGTTAGTTATGATGGAATCTACGACAGTGCCCCCATCGTTCCAATTGACTATTTTTACTTCTTCTTAGGAAACCGATTATTACTCACATTTTGAACAATCTGACCCACTTGTTCCGCTTTTCCATGTTTTTAGCGATGCTGGTTGCTTGGAGTTTTCCAGCCCAAGCAGCGCCGGGATGGGTGCGCAACAACGGTCAGTGGCCTGCGCAAGTGCTTGCTTCTCTGGATTGGCCTTCATCAAGAATTTTTCTCGAAAAGAATAGGTTGGTTTATCATTTTTTGGATGAAGAAGCCATGCGAACTGCTCACGAAGCCGGAATCGGAGGTGAAACGCCTTTAAAGGCACATGCTATTTATATTTACTTCGAAGGTGCTTCTCCCGCCCCAACACTCGAACTGGAAGGTTCTTCGAAAGAAAAGGTTAATTACTTTTTCGGAAAAAACCGGTGGGCATCCGGGTTAGAAAAACACCGATCGGTAAGATTAAAGCAACTTTGGCCGGGAGTTGACTTTGTTTTTCATGTAGGAACTGATGGCCCTAAATACGAATTTGAACTTGCTCCAGGTACTTCTTTGGATGTAGTGAAGTTGAGGTACGAAGGGTTAGATAATAATGGATTGAGAATAGAAAACGATGGCCGTTTATTGGTTCGAACTTCTGTAAATGTTTTTGCCGAAGAACAGCCGGTAGCTTTTGCCGGTGAAAACAATCGTCAGTTGAAAGCTGCCTTTAAACTTAAACAGCAATTAATTTCCTTTGAATGCGAAGGCCGTAATTTACAAGAGCGATTGATTTTAGATCCGGTGTTAGTTTTTTCGACTTTTACTGGTTCTCTGGCCGACAATTTTGGATTTACTGCTACTTACGATCACCTCGGCAATATGTATGGTGGTGGAAATGTCTTTGGCCCTGGATACCCTTTAACTTCTGGGGCGTATCAAACTACGTTTAACGCGGTTCAAGATGCCGTTTTTTCTGTTTACAGCACGGGAACACCCAGTCAATTGCTTTACAGTACCTACATCGGAGGTTCCGGCCTCGACAATCCCCTCAGCATGATTGTTAACCGAAACGAGGAATTGTATGTGGTATTGAAAACTACTTCACCCGACTTTCCGGTTCACCCGAATGGCTACGATACCAGTTGGAATGGTAGTTACGACCTCGCCCTTATTCGACTTAGCAAAGGTGGAGACAGCCTGCTTTCCGGCACCTACATTGGCGGCACCGATGCTGATGGGCACAACAACAGCTCTCGCTCACTGCCTTATCGGTTATGTTACAACTTTCCCGATAGCGCAAGAGGGGAAATTCAATTAGATCAATTTGGAAAAGTATGGGTGGTTGCCAGTAGTCAATCCGCCGATTTCCCAATAACCTCCGGAGCTTTCCAAGGGTTTTATGCCGGAAATCAGGATGCAGTGCTTTTTAGGATGGATTCTTCGCTTTCTGTCCTGGAATTAAGTACCTATTACGGAGGTGGTGGTCATGATGCCGGATACGGATTCGCCTTCACTCCAGTTGGAAACTTATACATCACAGGAGGAACCACTTCCACTGGGCTCGGTTTTCCTAACTCTGTTTACCAACCTAATCTTGCAGGTCAGAGTGATGGTTTTATCACTGAATTTAGTTATTCCGGCCAACGTTTAAGGTGTACCTATCTGGGCACTGCACTTTATGACCAAAGTTTCTTTATTCAAGCCGATAGGAACGGTCAGTTGTACTCTTTTGGACAATCGATGGGAAACATGCCGGTTACTAGTGGTGCCTACCAAAACCCGGATGGTAAACTTTATGTCTTACGCCTCGACAGCACCTTAAGCGTTCTTACTATGGGAACGGTTTTAGGCAATGGAATGCTCGATGGAAAACCAGGTCCCGATTTATCTCCAACCGCTTTTTTGGTTGACGTTTGCAATAGAATTTTTGTTTCAGGTTGGGGTGGAATTACCAACCAAATTGCGAACCCCCAAACTGGCTATTCCACAGCACTTCCACTAACGCCAAATGCCTTTCAAAGAACCACAGACTCTTCTGATTTCTACTTAGCTGTCTTGGAATCAAATGCAGCAAGCTTGCTTTTTGGTTCCTATTTCGGAGGTAGATTTAGCCGCGAACATGTGGATGGTGGTACCAGCCGATTCGACAAAAAAGGAATCATCTACCAAAGTGTTTGCGCGGGGTGCTTCGACTCAAGAACTGGCAGAAGCAACAGCGATTTTCCCATGTTCAATGCCGATTCAATCCGTAACAATAGCTTCAATTGCAATATGGCACTGTTCAAGATTGATTTCCTTCAGTCTGGAGCAGTTGCTGACTTCGATAAATTCCCTCGTTCTGGTAAAGGATGCACGCCATTGCAAGTAACATTTCAGAACCTGAGTACCGATAGTTGTGTCTATTTCTGGCGTTTAGGTGATGGGCAGACTACTTCTACCCGAAACCCGGTGCATACCTATAGCATAGCAGGAACCTACACGGTTACGTTGATTGTGCGGGATACCCTGCATTGTCTGAATGTAGATTCTGTAAGCCAGCAAATTGTAGTAGCCAATGCACCAGTTCTAACATTCGATCCGGTAATTCCGCTTTGTAGGGGAGAGTCTGTAACGCTTCAGGCTCAGGGGGCTACTACTTATCGGTGGTTGCCTAACGGTAGTTTCACTGGTGCTTCCGGCAGTTCGGCTACGGTAACGCCATTGCAGAATACGGTTTATCAAGTCATTGGTACAAATGCAATTGGTTGTTCGGATACTGCCAATGTACTGGTGCCGGTCAATCAGTTTCCGGATGTTATTCCCTTTCGGGATACCACTTTGTGCCTCGGCGATAGCCTGGTTCTGACAGTAAATCCCAATCCACAGGCCTTTAGTTCTTGGGGTTGGCTTGCTGGTTCAGGCTTGACCGATACCACTGCGAGTACCATCGTGCTTTCCGGTGAGCGCAATCAGGATTACATTCTTCGATTACAGGCAACAACAGGCTGCGTGATTTACGACACCGTGAGCGTGAGGGTAAGGGTTACGGTTACAGCATCTGCCGGAACAGATCGCCTGGCTTGTAAGCAGGTGCCGTTGGTGCTGAATGCTTCGGGAGGAAGTCGTTATCTCTGGTCCACCGGGGCGAATACATCCAGTATTTCAGTGAATGTCACTACCTCGGGATTTGCCTGGGTCATTGCCTACAATGGTGCTTGCCGCTCCCTACCCGATACCGTCAATTACGAATTAGATTCGCTGAAAGCTGATTTCACCTGGGTTCCGGATACTGTTTTTGCTCCAGGAAAAGCTGTTTTTCTAACGAAATACTTAGGAAAGTACAACGCATTCTGGGATTTAGATTCTACCGGCTTTAAACAAATCGGCGATTCCGTTTCGCGAAACTATGAGTTACCAGGACTTTACCCGGCTAGATTAATATTAGCTAATCCGATTACCGGATGCCGGGATACTTCAGCATGGCGGTATGTGCCTGTAGAGCCGGTGGCGGGCATTCTTCCGAATGTATTTACCCCCAATGGCGATGGATTGAACGACGTATTCTCTTTGTTAGGACTGAATATGCAATCTGCAACGATGTCGATTTATTCACGCTGGGGAGAGCTGGTTTACAAAACCGACCGCATTGACAAGGGTTGGGACGGCAAGCATAAAGGCAGACAGGCTCTTCAAGAAAACTACCTGTATTTTGTGAAAGCCGTCGGGCGAAATGGATTACCTTATGAATGGCAGGGAATGGTTACCCTTGTGAGGTAGGTAGTAAGTCGAATTACCATTGGCCTAAAGCCTTTCGCCATGAGCACTTTTTTTACGTATTCAACCTTATTTACTCCCTATGAATCCCAGTAGTCAGTTTTATTATCACTTATCCCAATTACTCCGGATAGCCTTGGCGAGTACGGGAGCAGACTCTGAGTTAAATCGGAAAAACAACTCCGGCTCAATCATTTCAAGTTCCGAAAGGCAATATTGCCCGTCTCGATTCAGCAATAAATCCACTCTGGCGTAGTAAGCTTTGTCCGGGCAAGCCCGCATGGCCGCTTCTGCAAGGTCAATAGCTGCCTGATTCGGGACATGAGGGTGGACGCTACCACCAAAATCGTCTTGAACACGAAAATCGCCTGGTTTGGCGCGTTTTAGCACCGCATGAGTCACTTTTCCGCCTAGAACAACTAAGGAAATCTCTCCTTCCGTGAGCACACTTTCCATAAATTCTTGGAGCATAAACGATTCCTGTGAAATCAAAGTCTGGAAAGTCGCATCCAGTTGGGCGGCCTCTTCAGCCAAGAATCGGTACGTATGGCGGGCTGTAGCACCCATCGTAGGCTTGAGTACACATTCCTTCCAACCGGATTGGCTGACCCATTCAGACAGCGTTTGTGGGTCTTTAGCTGGGATAAATAAAGTAGGAGGAATTTGGATTCCCTTTTTGTTTAAATCGTTGAGGTAGTGTTTATCGAGCGTCCATGCCAATATGCCGTAAGGATTTATCAGATTGGTTTTTTCTTTCATTACGAAAATACGAGCCATGAACTCCTCAAAACGATCGAAGTAATCCCAAGTAGCTCTAAATACTACTGCTTTAGTTTGAGACCAATCGATATGAGGATCATCCCATGAAGTACGTCCTACGCGAAAACCCTCTGCTTCCAGCGCATCTAACAACAGGCGATCCTCGAGAATCACATTGTCAATGTACCCATTCCCGGCTACCGGCACCAAAAAACGCGCATCAGTAAGTAAAACAATATCCCACATCACAGCTTGCAAGATAGAAGACCGACACGAAAATTACTCTTTTAGCGAGCGATAGATTAATTTTTAAATGTGGGGTTGCTTGTAAACCGTAATATTTTATACGGAATTATGAAAAATCTACTATTTATTGCCGTAGGTCTTTCGTTGCTGTTCTCCTCCTGCACGAAAGAAGTTGTTACCAATTTTTGCGGATAAAATCTAACAACGAAGCTTCGCGCTAAGTATTCGTATATAAATAAAAAAAGCCGGAGAATATCCCCGGCTATGTTTTTTGAATTGAGTTAAGATTATGGTGTATAAGATTTTAAACGGCGATTTGAGACTAACGTTCCGACTTGATTATAGGTTTCAGTTAAAATAGTCCCAACATTGTTACTGTAAAAGTTAACAACACGGCCATTTGGAGTCCAAACGGTGGATCCAGGCACCATAGCAGAAGCTCTGATGGTTAGTTGAAGTACATTCGAATAATTATTTCCTGCTACCGTTTTAGTTAATCCAACAAAATCGATTAAGAAATCATTTTTTGAGGAAGCAATTATACCCGCGCCAAGGTTTAATTGGTAGGTTTCAGACCATGCTTTACCTACACTCACTGTGCCTAACTTGGCAACAGATTCAATAAAACCATTTTGAAATTGTGAATTATAACTGCGTTGGGTGATATCGCCTGAAACCGGATCAACGTAGAAGAAACCCAATGTTGAACTCCCATTCAATTTTTGTTCTGCAACCTTAAAAGGTTTTCCACCTAATACCGTGTCTCCAATAATCTCTACGATTGCTTCGCTAGTGTCTGTAAAAGTTTCAACGGAGTAAACCCACTTGGCGCCTAAACCAAAAGGTTGTGCATTAAAACGAGTGCCTTGGGGAGCAGCTCTTTCGTCTTTGGTGCACGAAAAAGTTAACATTCCTAGAAGGAATAGACCCAATAAATAATTCAATTTATTCTTCATGCTTAAAAATTATACCGTCACTTTTTAATTTTAAAATTAACAATTTGTAAATATTTAAATGGATAAAAAGGTAAAAATAGCAAATAGTTAATTTGCTAATAAAAATCAAAAAGCTTCTTTTCGTGGTAAGACAATTAAGAATTAGTCGAGCCTTAAAAGCCGCTTTGCGAAAAAAAGGAGTTTCTGGTTTTGCTTTCACTTCATGCGGAAACGCTATGCTTAAACGAATATGCACTATCGTAAAAAGCTATTCAATAGCAAACTTCTTAGCTTTTTCACATGGTACTTTTCCCGCGGATTTGCGCCGATTCATACGCAGATTAGCGCTAATCTGTCTTGGGAACTACCCTAACAGCCATTTTGAAATTTGCGTAAATCTACCGGGAAACTTGCCAATCTAAAGGGCTTTTACGATTGTGGATATTTATATGCTTAAACGGAAAAACCATTTCTGAAGAGCCTTGTGATGCGGGAGTATCCAGCACGTTTTTGTGAGAACGTAGGGGTGAAATTGCGCTGCGTAACTTGATTGTGCGTTCGTATTTCTTAAAATTGTCTTTCAAAAGTCTGTCCGTTAAATTTGTACACTTTTCCGTCTTCCATTCCAAACCACAATTCGCCTTTATTATCTTCAAAAATGGATAAAGCTTTGTCATTTGTTAATCCATCTTTCTTTGTGTAATTAATCATCTTTACACCATCGTATTTCCAAATGCCTGCATCTCTATCTCCAAACCATATAGTTCCTTTACTGTCTTCAGCAATTGTGAAAACGTGTTCGAGAGTACCAGGCTTTGATTTATCCCCTTTTCTTCCACTTGTCGGATGAATTAATTTTTTCCTATCAGAAAAATTGATTATCGAATCGCCTTCTTTTAGTAATACACCTATTCCATTATTCCCAATCCAAAGCCTACCTTTTGAGTCTTCGAGAATACTTCTAATATGAAGAGGTTCAACTTCAATATCAAGTCCAAGCGTTTCGTCATTGATAATTTTAAATTCATTGCCATTATAGCCAAAAACGCCTGCGTAAGTGCCAAACCAAATCATATTGTTTTTTCCTTTTGAAATACTCGTTACTCCATATAAATTATTTGGATTAATAACTTTAGGATTAGGAAAAGCTAAATAATTTAAAGCTCTTCCATCATATCGATATACACCTTCTTTAATACCCGAAGCAAACCAAAGGTCGTTATCCGATTTCATCCACTCAACTTTGGAATTTTCGTTTATTTCTCTTGTTTTGTCTTGTATAGATTTTCTATCATAACTACTTACTCCATTTTGAGATTCAAACCAAATAATTCCATTTTTGTCTTCTTGAATTGCAAGAATTTGATTGTCCTTCAGGCCTTCATTTGTCGAAAAGTAAGTGAAAGAATTACCATTGTAAACGGCAACTCCTTCCCGAATACTTCCAAACCAATAATTTCCTTTACTGTCTTGAAAGATAGCGCTAATTCCTGAAGTAAATTTTAAGGTGTCGGTTTTTGAAGTCGTTACCAATTCTTGGTTGTTTGTTTCTTTTGCTGTTGACTTCCTTTCAACACAAGAAAAGTTCAGTATTAATATGAGTATATGGTAAATCAATTTAGAATTATTGTTCATAATGGTTTAAACTTTTCAAATGTCTTTCCATTAAATTTATATACACCATTTTCGTGTGTCCCAACCCAAAGATCGCCATTGTTGTCTTTATAAATGCTGAATAAAGTAATGTCTTTTGAGTTTGCTTGAACGGGATAATGTGTAATTTTTGTTCCATCATATTTCCAAACACCATCACGATAGGTTACAAACCACAAATTATTCTCGTAGTCTCTTACTGTTGAAAGATACTCATTTAAACCACTGGTGTTTTTTCCATCTAAACTACCTATGCTTTCGTGTCTTGTATAAAACTTGTTGCTTTGTATTGTTATGCTGTCGTAAACACTATAACGGTTTTCAGTGTTAAACCAAAAGTCACCATTTTTGTCTTCCGTAATTGAACGCACACCGTTTGCCCCTCCATTGCGAAATTCTGTCACATCTTCTTCAGTAATCCAATCAAATGATTTTCCATCATATCGACATACTCCAACTGGATTTGTGCCAAACCAAATGTTTCCTTTTATGTCTCTATAAAGGCTATAAATTTCAAATGGATTGTTAAGTTTAGGTGGCTTTGGAAGTGTCAATTCATAAAGGGTATTTCCATCAAACCGGTAAACTTTTTGTTTGTCTTGATACCAATTTAGTAGCCATAAATCATTGGCTTCTAGTTTCCAATCATTACTTGGGGTTGCGATAATTTTGGTAAAGGATTTTCCGTCAAACTTTGTTATTGTAGAATTTGGATTCATACCAGCGAAATACATATTGCCCGATTTATCTTCTTTTATATCCTCAACTCTATTGCTATGCAATCCGTGTTTCGTGGTATAATTTATCAAAGTCTTACCATCAAATCTATACATTCCTGTTTCCCAACTTCCAAACCAATAAGTATTTTTCTTGTCTTGATAAATCACCATAATGTTGCTTCCAAGTTCTTTTACGGTGTCGCCCTTTACATTTATTTCTTTTAAAAGGACAGAATGGTTCTTCGAATTAGCAGTCTGTCCATTGCACGAAGTCAAAATGGAAAGAATACTAAAAAATAAGAGAGTTATTAACTTCATTTTCTGTCTGTTTATGTTAGTACTGTCGTTCATTGAATAGTCGATATTTTGCCGCAGCTACGCGCTGTGCGGGACTTTTACCACAAAACTTGATTTGAAAAGCTAATGTTTGATTAACCACAAAACTGTATTGGGAACACGAAACCCCGCCTTTTGGGTGGGTGCTGTTACCTGTAGTTCTTCTTCGTCCATTCATCAGTCCCGTTTAATTATACTTTTAGTGTCGGTCTTAACGCCACCTTTTAAAAACTCAACGATAGCTTTGTGTAATTTTTCATAGTCAATTGGATTGTCAAAAGTGTAAGTCCAAATTGTTTCGCTTTTTTCTTGCTTTTTGTCGTATACTCTTTTTGTTAAGACAAAATCTTGATCATCTTTTTTGAACTTGTGAACCTTAACAGTCTCAAGAGTGAAAAGTTGGTCTTTGTCGCCACCCACACTGTCCCGTGAGTAGATGTAATACACTTGTTTTGAAAAACTGCCTTCGGCTTCTTTGTCGCCAAGTTGTGCAAACCATTCATAGCCCCAAACATTTTGGTTGTTGAGAACAAATTTCTCAAAGTTGTAGTAATGTTCAATGCCTTCAGGAAGTTGCTTCTTTTTATAAGCGTCATAAAGTTTTTGTTGATACGGTTTTGCTTTGTCACGCTGTCTAAGTCCGAAGTAGGCAACAACAAGGTCTTTATACGCCCAATACTTTTTTTCTTGCAGTCCTTCAGGAATAAAATCTTTATCGTCTTCAAGTACCTTGATAAATTCAATTGATAAGTCAGCCGTTGTTTTCCAGTCGTCCTTTGCTTTTATGTCAAGCAATGAGTAAAAAAGAGACGCAGTAAGTCCATAAGCAATGTCGTTAAATGTTGTGTCCTTGCGGCTAACTTGGTTGTGAAGTTCTCTGAAAAGTTTCAGAGAGTTTACATAGTCCTTGTTGTCAAGAAATGCATTTGCTTCTTGAATTTTTTGTTGGCTTGTCTGTCCAAAAGTCAAAGTTTGAACTGTGAAAAGCATTGTCAATATTATGGCCAGTTGTTTCATAATTATTGTTTGTCTTTGCAGTGTCTTCATAGAATTACAGGTAACATCCATCTATCCGTAACTCCCTCCTAACTTGCGTATAAATCCTCTTTAGTTGGAGGTTGCTGTGGCTGTGAACCGTTCCTTCTGGTGTGCTTTGGTATAGGGCAGTACCTTCGGGGGGCTACAAGCGCGTTTTTCAGGGGACTCACGATGGGTTAGGTTGGTTTTCAAATGTAAGGAATGCTGATAAGGGTACACCTGCTAACTATCGCTTTTTCTTTTTGTTGGGGGATATAAAGTTATTGTAATAGAGATTTCGGGGGCAAGACGTTTGCGAAGTATTACGATGCTTGATCTTTTGTTCCCTTTTTTTAGCGTCTAATTAAGGCGTTTTCCTTGAATTTTAGCTGTTTTTCTAAATGTGCAGTTGCGTAAAGCGTCCTGAATTGGAGCTTTAAACGCAAGATTCCCACTCCGCTGTCCGAGTTCCGAACTCAGCTGACCGAGTTCCGAACTCCGCTGCCCGAGTTCCGAACTCCGATGACCGAGTTCCGAACTCCGCTGTCCGAGTTCCGAACTCCGATGACCGAGTTCTGAACTCCGCTGTCCGAGTTCTGAACTCCGATGACCGAGTTCCTAACTCCGCTGTCCGAGTTCCGAACTCCGATGACCGAGTTCCGAACTCCG
>CALSBM010000084.1:0-12476 GCA_943373175.1 Chitinophaga pinensis
CGCTACGGTAATATTTCCCTGCTTGTTGTCGGCACCAATTTTTTGCATCCAGTCTCCCGGCGTAAAAAAAGAAGACTGATTCCAAAGCTCTCTCCATGGTTTGATGTAAGTATCTGAAACGGTTTGATCTTTCTCTTTTTCAGCCCTGATAAAAGGAAAAGAAAAATGCAAATCGGGATGAATGAGTTTCTGATACTTCTTACAAGACTCACAAATGCCACAAGAATCGGATTCCCCGGGTTGTTTGCAATTAAGATACGTGGCATAAGCAAGCGCAAGCGCGAGGTGGCCGCCACCTTCTTTTCCTAAGAACAATTGCGCATGGCTTACCCTTCCGGAGTGAACAGAACGAATGAGTTGCTCCTTGATAGCGGAAAGGCCGGGAATCTCGGCGAAAAGCATGGCACGAAGATACTCTGTTTTGTTACTTTTGCTTGACGCAACAACACCGCCTTTATGAAGATTATCGTGCCTATGGCAGGTATGGGAAAGCGCATGCGCCCCCACACCCTTACGGTTCCTAAACCGCTGATTCCTATTGCAGGAAAGCCCATCGTTCACCGACTGATGGAAGACATTGTCAAAATCTGCCAGGAGCCTGTCGATGAAATTGCTTACATCATCGGGCCTACCTTTGGGGAAGCTGTTGAGAAAAACTTAGTGAGTATTGCTAAGTCGTTAGGCGCCAAAGGTTCCATCTATTACCAAGAAGAAGCGCTCGGAACTGCACATGCCATCATGTGTGCGAAAGAGAGTTTATCGGGTCCGGTGGTGGTTGCATTTGCAGACACTCTTTTTAAGGCCGATTTTAAACTCGACGCTTCTGCTGAAGGCATTATTTGGGTGAAGCAGGTAGAAGATCCACGGCAGTTTGGAGTAGTAAAACTCTCCAACGATGGTCATATCACTGATTTTGTAGAGAAGCCTGAAGAGTTCGTCTCCGACTTGGCCATCATCGGGATTTACTTTTTCCGCGATGGAGAATATTTGCGCAGTGAATTGCAGTTTCTCCTCGACAACGACATCCGTGATAAAGGAGAATTCCAGCTTACCAATGCGCTGGAAAACATGAAAAACAAAGGCACAAAGTTTAGCCCCGGAACGGTAACCGAATGGTTAGACTGTGGCAATAAATCGGCTACGGTTTACACCAATCAGCGTTATTTGGAATTCATCGCTGATCAAAAGTTAATTGCCGACTCGGCTGTGTTAACCAATTCAGTCATCATTCCTCCTGTGTTTATTGGCGAAGGTGTGCAAATCACCGATTCAGTTGTTGGGCCACATGTATCCATTGGGGATAAGTCGAAGTTGAAAAAAGTGATTATTCAAAACAGCATTGTTCAAACTAACACCAGCTTAAGCGAAAGCGTCATCGAAGATGCCCTGATTGGCAGCCATGTGCACGTAAAAGGCAAGGCAAAAGACCTCAACCTCGGCGATTATTCTACAGAATCCTGAAGATGAGGTTGCCTATGGTGGGAATTCGAACAAAATTTCTTGGAATTATCCTGTTACTATCAGGACTTTTTGGCTGTAAATCAACTGCTCCTAAAGGCAAAACCAAAGGAATCACTGAATCGCGCAAGGAGTTCGAGGCCAGAGAATACTTTTTTAGTGCCTTGAAGGAACGCACCATTGGCAACGATGCACAAGCGGCTGCTTTTTTCCAGTCAGCTCTCAATGTAAAACCGGATTTGGCTTCAGCACATTATGAGCTGGGCAGAATCCGGTTTGCAGACAATAAAATGCAGGAAGCGTATCAACATGCACTTTCTGCTACTCAGTTAGATCCTTCCAATCCATGGTATATCCTGCTTAGAGCCGATGCTGCACGTCGTACCGGACAACTCAAAGATGCGGCGGAGAGCCTACAATCACTCACCCGTTTACAACCTGATGAACCGTCGCATTGGTACGAACTATCCCTAATATATGGTCAGCAAAGGGAATTTGAGAAAGCATTGGTAGCCGTAATGAAAATTGAGGCGTTAGCCGGGTTAGGGCCTGAACTATTGGATCAGGCAAAAGCCCTGAACGATGCCATGGGAAAGCCGAAAGAAACACTGCCTATCCTGCGTCGGTACCTTGCAAATCAAAACCAATCGGTGGATGCGCAGGTTTATGGAGCTCAATTGCTTATGGAGCTGCAACATTTGGATGAGGCAGAACAAGCACTGCAATTGGCGGCAACGTTAGACCCTAAAAATGGCAAAGTAGCTTTAAGCCTCGCAGACCTTGCTCGCTTACGATCCAATCGCCAAGAAATGAGCCGGCAGTTGCAGAAAGCTTTCAAGGATCCGTCGCTTTCTATCGATTTAAAAGTTCAAACGGTGCTTCAGTTGTTACAGGAATCGCAGGTAGACTCTACTCTTCATCCTTTGCTCGACTCACTCAGTCTTAGTCTATGTGAAACACATGCTGAAGAAGCAAAAGCCTTTGCTCTTCGTGGCGATATTCTTTCCAGACAAGAGAAAAACTTGGAGGCCATTGCTGCTTACCGTGAATCGCTGAAATTAGATCAGAAACAGCCGAAATACTTAGTTTGGCAACAACTTTTGCTCTTGCTGCATAGCACAGAACAGTGGGATCAATTGAAAAAGGAAGCAGAGGCAGCCTTAGAATTATTCCCGCAGTTGCCAATGCCCTATTATTTCCGCGGTGCTGCTCAATATCAGCAAAAACAATATTCTCAGGCGGTTCAAAGTCTTAAAAATGGCCTGAACCTCGCCTCAGGGGATAAAGTGATAGAAGACCAATTTTGTGGTTTATTGGGCGATGCCGCTTATCAGGCTGGGCAATTTGCTGAAAGCAACAAAGCTTATGAACAGGCTTTATCGCATAATCCTAATAATGTTTATGTGCTGAATAACTATGCTTGGCATTTGTCGTTACGCAAAGAATCCCTCACCAAGGCATTAGAAATGAGTCAAAAGGCCAATAACCTCGAACCTGGCAATGCGAATTTACTCGACACGCAGGCTTGGGTATTTTTTCAGTTAGGTAAATTTCCAGAAGCCTTAACTTGGATTGAAAAAGCGCTGCAAGCGTCTCAAAATGAAGCTTCCGCCGGCTTATTAGAACATAAAGGCGATATCCTTTTTAAATTAAATCGCACCGATGAAGCTCGCGAATTTTGGATTAAAGCGAAAAACAAAGGTGCTTCACAAGAAAAACTTCTTAAAAAGATTGAATCAGGCAATTGGGTTGAATAAAGCCCTGTCCATATTCCTTATTCTAGGATTCGCGATAACCATGTCAAGCCTTACGGGTTGTAAGTCTCGAAAGTTTACCGCCATTGCATATAACCCTTCGTCCGACACATTGCCCGCAAACGGATCAATGCTGAAGGACTTAACTGAAAAAACCATTCTTTTCAACGAGATTTCGGTTAATGGGCGTTTAGAAGCTAAAATGAATGGCTCAGATAACAACATGCCGTTTACTCTTAGGTTGAAACAGGATAGTGTTATTTGGCTATCCTTAAAACCATTGCTTGGTATCGAGGCTGCTCGTATTGTAATCACGAAAGATTCTATATTCATTGCAGATCGCATTAATCATTTATATTATAAACGCTCACTAAGCTATTTGCAGAAAATTCTTGGAACACCAATTCCATTTAGACTTCTGCAAGATGTATTAATGTCGAATATGACAGAAATTCTCAGCTATAAACCTGAAATTAAAGCTGATTCAAATTACTATCAGTTGCAAAAAGATACCGGACTGCTTAAGTATCAAGCTTGGGTAACACCGGATTTTAATAAACTCTCGCATTTAAGAGTAACACAGCCGGGTACAAACAGAATTCTTGAAGTGTTTTATCCTTTTTTCCAAGATTTACAAGGAAAGGAATTCGAGAAAGCCGCCTCTCCTACTGCACTTTATCCTAAAGTTCTTAATGCCAACTTTTCCGATGCAGCAAGTACAAGTACCCTCGAAATTGAATTCGGTGCTTTTAAAATAGAAACATCTCAGAACTATAGTATCAGTGTTTCAAAACGATATAAATTGGTAGAAGAATGAGGTTCCGGTTTTCTATTCTTCTTGCCCTTGTACTAATTGGCCTTTGTTGGTCAGCAGGTACTGTTATAGCTCAAAAAGAAAGTAAGAAGAATCTGGAGAACCGAAGAATTCAACTACTCAAGGAGATTGAGGAAACCAGAAAAGAACTCGATAGAGTAAAAGAGAAAAAGAAAGCCAGTTTGGGTGAACTGATCGTCTTGAAAAACCAAATTGGTACGCGAGAAGCATTAATCGGAAATTATCAGTTAGAAATAGAAGCGCTATCTGTTCGCATTTCCGATATGACGACCATCGTTCAATCTATGCAGGCTGATTTTGAACGACTCAAAGCTGATTATGCTAGACTGCTTCGAGTTTCTTACAAAAACGCTACTAATTACAACGGATTGCTGTTTATACTTTCAGCCAACGACTTTAACCAAGCAGTTCGGCGGTTAAAATATTTACAGCAGTACAACCGATTTCGAAAACGGCAACTGATGTTGTTGGAACGAACCAGGGCCGGGTTGGAAAATCGCATGAGAGAACTTCAGGGCATTAAGGTCGAAAAAGACAGCCTGAAACAGGAAGAGGAAACCATGAAATCGGTCCTCGTTCAGGAATCCGATAAAAAGAACCAGTTAGTAAGCCAGTTGCAGCAAAATGAAAAACAGCTCTCACGAGATTTAAAGGATAAAGAAGCGGCAAGCCGAAGGTTGAATAGGGCTATCGACGATTTGATTCGAAGGGAAATTGCGGAAGCTGAGAACAGAAGAAAACGCGATCGCGATAAACAATTGGCAGAAATCAGGGCGCGGAACAAAGCCAATAAAGGCAAGAATAAACCGGAACCTGAGCCTGAACCGGAAAAACTAACAGCCAAACCTACAACGGCTGCCGAAGAACTTGGTCTTACGCCTGAAGCCGTTGCTTTGGGTGGAAGTTTCTCGGGCAACCAGGGGCGGCTTCCTTGGCCGGTAAAAAGTGGCTTTATCTCCGAAGGCTTTGGCACGCACAATCACCCGGTTTTGAAAGGCATTATTATGCGAAACGATGGGGTGAACATCAGCACTCGTCCCGGCGAAGAAGTCAGGGCTATTTTCAAAGGCAAAGTCACCGGTATTGTAACCATTCCGGGCATGCAGCGTGTGGTGCTCATCCGGCACGGGGAATACCTGACCGTTTATGCGCACCTTGCCGATGTAAAAGTAACGCTCGATCAAATGGTTGATGGCTTACAACCTATCGGAACGGTGTTTACCGATACCGACAACGACAAAACCGAGGTGCATCTGCAAATTAGGCGCGGACGGCAAATGCTGAATCCTACCACTTGGATTAGCCGCCGGTAACTGTTAAAGCATCTTATTATATTATGCCTAATATGTTGTAATTAGGCTTTAACTTTAATCATGAAGATTGGAAAATGGCTTATCATAATTCTTTTAGGAAGTTGTACACACGACAAGCCGGTTCTTCCAACTCTTGATACGAGGGATGCTTGGGTTGGCACATACCAGGGCACGAAAACCAGCACCTTTTGGACTAGGAGCCAGCCGTCGGTTACTCATACCGATACGTTCAGTTTAGTGGTTCGAAAAGACCCTGATACCTTGGGTTACCTCTATGTTTGGAATCAGCGAGTGCTTCCAGATTTGAATGGCTATATAAAAATGAATGATGTAAGCGGTTATAGACTCTGGGAACTTCAACTCGGCAATGACAGCCTTATACTTTATACTGCCAGCGGGGGATTAGGCGGTGGCGTCTATGAGAGTTATAAGGGAAATAGGATGAAGTAAATTTTAGATTTATTACTATGGGAAGTAAAAAAACTAACATTAAATTTTATGATGAAGACTACTTAGCAGGAATATTAAAAATGGAAAGAAGAGCGTTTCACAGAAAAATAAAACCCATCATCATGAAAGACTTTCAAATGGAAATAAAAAAATTAAAATGTGATAACCCGGACATTGGATTGGATAGCAATCATATTTTACATTTAGGTAATCCTTCTCATACTATAATAGTATCAACTGGCATTAGTATTTTTGACTATCTTGAGTTGAAATGAGAAGTATATCATACTTGGACATTCAATTTATTGGCAACAACTTGAATGTCAATAACTTATCTAAGGATATCAATGTACCTTTAGAAAACATTGTGTCAGCCGGTGAGATTGCAAAGTTAGGCAGATACAAGGGACTACCATCCCCTTATGGTATTGGCCTTCTTAAGATAGAACCCAATATAGAAAGCATAACTTATTACACTGAAATCTTGCTTAAAGTAAAAGATTTAATATTGAAGAATAATGTAGAAGAAATTATTTATGATGTTGACGCGAATGCAGAAGACCTTGAAAACATTACGCTTACAAGCAGTATTTTAATGAAGTTATCTCAGTTAAATGCAAAAATTAAATTTAATAATAATGAAGTTAGTAATAATAACATTGCAAATTTGATTGAAAAAATTAATGTGAAAATTGCAACATTACCCAATGTAAATAAAAAAGGGTTTCAAGATATTCTCAATATTACCTCACAAACTTTTGAGGATAAAAACTTAAAGCCTGAGTATGTATATGCAATTATTGTTACGTTTCTTGAATCATTAAATGGAGACAACAAACAACTGAAATCCAAGTTAAAAAAAGCAGTTGAAGAGTTTGATCACATCTAATTCAAATTAATTCCTTGGTTGATTTTTCCCTAAAACGAATATCCACAATCGTAAATACCCATTACTTTGACCAATTTCCCGGTAGATTGGCGAGAAAAGTGCCATGTAAAAAAGCTTGGAACGTTGCCATTGAATAACTTTTTACGATAGTGTCTATCCATTCCCTAAAACAAAAAAGCCCCGAATTGGGGCTGTCTTGTTTTTTAGTCTTCGCTGATTAAGGCGCGGGGTGGGTTTCTCAGGCCTTCTACATCGGTGAGGGTCATTTTTACTGAGCCTACCAAAATGTTGGCTTTCACGCCTACTGGTATTTTGTTTTCGTCGTCGGAGACATAAATCTGCAAATCTTCTTCTTCCTTAAATACTCGGCCTTTCAACACTACAGGCATGAAGACCATACATCTCCAAGTTCCGGCATCGCTTTCTATTTCGGTCTTTCCTCTATACTTAATCTTCATATAGAAAATCTCATCATCGAGAAAAACAGGAATGCTGAACACATCGCCCATTTTCACATTTCTTACATCCCAAGTTCTTGCATAATAAAATGCGCTTAGAATATCTTGAATATGATCCGGTACTTTAAACTGACCGTTAGTGCTATGCGCCATATTTTCCGTTTGGCGGAAAGTCACATTTTGATGGAGTTTAAATCCTCCTTCATCAATATTCCTTATGAAGTTCCAAGGCACTATGGCCTTTTCATCAATGAAGGATTCGTACTTATCGCGTACTTTAAAAATCCAGTCGTACTTACTATTAGAACGACCAGTTGCGATTAGGTGGTAAGAATCGCGGCTCATGAACGGGCTTTTGCCTTTTTTCACATATAACTCGCCATAACCGGCGTCGAACCAACCGTAGTGAATTCGGTAGCTCAAGTGCTCACCCGATTTAAAAGAAGTATTTTCAACAGTTCGGAGGGTTTTCTCCTGTGCCTCCACAGTATTCCAATCGGCGGTAGCCAAGGTAGCTAACACCATTGCAAAAGAAAGGAAGAAGCGTTTCATGGTTTGAATTTACGAGCGTTTTCCCAACTGTTGTGCCAGAAAGTTATTTACTGAAAGCAAGGGTAGCAAGTTTGATATCAGCAACGCCTCGGTTGATGAGTGCCTCGGCACAAGCGTCGAGGGTAGATCCTGTTGTCAAGACATCGTCGAGCAGTAATAACCGTGCGCCCACTAACTCCGGACAATCCGGCGCCAAAAAGGCCTCTCTGGCATTTTGCCATCTACTCACTCTGCCCAACTTGGTTTGGCTTCCGGTTGTAGAAGAACGGGTTAGCCACTCCTCTTTCACCGGCAATGCCCTACCTTCCGTTAAACCGGCAGCAAGCCGTTCACTTTGGTTATAGCCCCGTTTTTTGAGTTTTTTAAAATGCAATGGAACTGGAACAACGGCGTCTAACCCTTGAATTGTACCAGTAGTTTCGAGGTAGCGCCCCATGAATTTACCCAATTCTACGGCAAGCCCGGGGCGTTCCCGATATTTTAGCTGATGTAACATTCGCTGAACCATTCCTCTGTTCTTAAAATGAAGCAACACCTCCACTTCACTTATCTGAGGCTTGCTGGCAAACAAGTTCAGCAACAACGATTTCTCCTCCTTACTCATACGGGTAAAGGGAAGGTTAGCAGTACAAATCTGGCAGACTTCCTCCTCGAAACCGAGGAGTGGTCGTCCGCAACCTCCGCATAAACGGGGAAAGAAATAATCTGTTAACGCAAGACCTGTAAGTCTCCACGGGAATTTAAGATGCTTCACATTACCAAATCCTTATTTTTGCGCCACCTCAAATTAGGACAATTCTATGATTCGGACAACAATTTCAGCGATGATTTTCCGCACAACCGTCGTTACCGGCCTGTTAGTTGGAGCCATTAGCCTCACGCTTCAAGCCCAGATTCAGGATCCTAAAACCCTTTTTACTGTAGGAGGAAAGCCGGTTTCCATCGAGGAGTTCCGCACAGTTTACATGAAGAATAACCAAAGCAAGGACGCCTTCAGTGAAAAAGATTTAAAGGAGTACTTAGAACTGTACACCAAGTTTAAAGTGAAAGTTGCTGAAGCATTTGAGTTAAAGTTAGACACTTCATCTACGTTTAAAAACGAGTTGAGCAGCTATCGCACTCAATTAGCTCAACCCTATTTACGCGATAAGCAAACCATCGATCAATTGGTTAAAGAAGCCTGGGAACGCAATAAAACGGAAATACGTGCTTCTCACATTCTTATTCGTATTACCGAAAATGCAAGTCCTGCCGATACGTTAACTGCTTTCCGACGTATAAGTGAAATCAGAAGCCGGCTGGTTAAGGGCGAAGAGTTTGGCGCAGTTGCGTTAGAAAGCTCGGAAGATCCTTCAGTTAAACAAAACAAAGGTGATTTGGGCTGGTTCGGGGCATTCCGGATGATTTATCCTTTTGAAAACATGGCTTACACCACACCAAAAGGCCAATTCTCCGAAGTATTTAGAACCCAGTTTGGTTATCATATTCTAATCAAAAAAGATGAGCGTCCTTCCTTGGGCGAGGTAAGAGCAGCTCATATTATGGTGCTTAGCCGTCCAAACGATCCGGATTCGCTTCAGGCAGTAGCAAAAACTCGCGTCGAAGAAATAGAAAAGAAACTGAAAGCAGGTGAAAACTTTGAGTCACTTGCCCGACAGTTTTCAGAGGACCCGTCTTCTAACCGCAATGGCGGGGCGATGCCGTGGTTTGGTACAGGCCGTATGGTGCCTGAATTCGAAGAAGCAGCTTTCGCGCTTAAAAATGTGAATGATGTTTCAGTTCCCGTAAAAACAGCCTATGGATGGCACATCATAAAGTTGTTAGAGAAACGCGGAATTCCTCCTTTTGAGGAAGCTAAAGCTGACCTTCAAAGCAAAGTAGAACGGGATGCTAGGCTTTACACCAACCGCACTAACTTGTTGGCTAAGCTGAAGAAGGAATACAACGTGACACATTTCAATGCAGCACTTGAGGCAACTCTTAATTTGCTGGATAGCAACATAGTAGCAGGAAACTTCAAAATGGATTCTGCTAAAATTGCCGGACTTAATCAAAAACTTTTTGACTTTGCTCCGATTCCGGTTCCCGTTCCAACTACTACTATTAAGACGACACCTTCCACTGGAAAGAAAACAACTGTTCCTGCCAGAAAAGGCGCTGTTGCTCCGGCAGTTCGCAATACGGAAGCCCGTACTGCTTCCGACTTTATCAACTTCGTTATCAAAAACCAAGCACCTGCTGAAGGAGCTGATCCGAAAATGCTGGGACGCAAACTCTATGAAAGCTTTGTTGACGACCAGATTATGGCGTATGAAGACAGTAGATTGGAACAGAAATATCCGGAATTTAAAAACCTGATGACCGAGTATCGTGAAGGAATTCTGTTATTCGACCTAACCGATAAAATGGTTTGGACTAAAGCAGTTCAAGATAGTACCGGATTGAAAGCCTTCTACGAAAAAGTGAAGCAAAATCACCTTTGGGGTGAACGAGTTGAGGGTGGAATTTTCTATTGCGCCAATGAGAAAATTGCCTCGAACGTGCGTAAAGATGTAAAGAGAGGAAAACTAACAGGGGTTGAAATGCTGAAGAAATTCGCTTCTGACAATCCACTCAACCTGCGTATTGAAGAAGGCAAATTCGAGAAGTCTGCTAAGGATGTTCTCAGTAAAATTGTTTGGCAGCCGGGCATTTCTGAAAATCAGAAAATTGAAAACCAGATTGTGTTTGTCAACATCAAAAAAATCTTGGCTCCCGAGCCTAAGATGTTAAGTGAAATCCGAGGTGTGGTTACTTCTGAATATCAGAATGTGCTGGAGAAATCTTGGATAGAAGGATTGATGAAGAAGTTTCCGGTGGTGGTAAATGAGGCAGCATTTCAAGCTCTTATTAAACGCTAAGGCTACAGGAAGCGTCTCCTGACTATCCTGCCCTCATGTGGAATAAGATTGCCATTTTCACCCTCCGAAACCGGTTGCTATTACTGCTCCTGGTTTTGGGGGGTGCTGTTTTTATGGGCTGGAAAGCCAGCAAGGTTCAATTGAGCTATGACAACAAGAAGGTTATTCCGGCTGATGATCCAGCTTTTGTAACCTACAACCGTTTCCGCAATACTTTTGGTGAAGATGGAACCGTCATGATTATTGGGTTTCAGTCTTCGCGCTTGTTTGAAGCCTCTTGCTTTCGCGATTTCAGGACGCTTACTCATGAGATTGATTCACTGGAAGGTATCGAAAGAGTGCTTTCCCTCGGCAACGCTTATAACTTAGTCAGAGACGATTCTTTGGGTAAATTCAGGCTGGAACCTTTGACTTTGGAAGGTCCGGCTATGCTGGCTAAATTAGATTCTCTTCCTTTTTATAAAGGCTTGCTGTATGAGCCCAAGCAGCGTGTTGCCATAATTGCAGTTACGCTTAAGAAGTCGTTTTTAGATTCTAAAGCGCGAATAAAACTGGTTCAAGACATTGAAGTGCTTGCCAGAAAGTTTGCAGTTCAATACCAAATAGATCCACATTTTTCCGGGCTACCCTACATCCGTACGGTTTATAGCACAAAGGTCGCCGACGAGCTTAAGACATTCACTTTATTGTCCATCAGCATTACAGCACTGTTCCTGTTAGTAATGTTTCGCTCTTTTTATGCGGTGGCAGTTTCACTGATTGTGGTCATTCTCGGGCTTGTTTACACCATGGGATTACTGCCACTTTTGGGGTATAAAATCACCTTGTTGACAGGGCTTCTACCACCCTTAATTGTGGTGATTATCATTCAGAACTGTATTTATATTCTCAATGTCTACCATTTTGAATTCAGGAAGCATGGCAATAAAATTCTGGCGATGCAACGGGTTCTTAGTAAAATTGGTTTGGCCTCTTTTATTACTAACCTAACCACCGCAGTAGGATTTGGCGTGTTTGTCTTTAGCGGCTCCGCCCTTTTAGATCAGTTTTCTATTCTGTCGGCAGTGGCCATTATGATTGTTTACGTCATTTCTATGCTGGTGTTCCCGATTATTCTGTCCTGGCTTCCCGCCCCAAAAAACCGACAGCTCGGGCATTTGGATAGAAAAAGTACAGCAGGCGTAATGCGATTTGTATCGAAAACCGTCTTTCACCATAGGCCCTGGATTTATGGAGTTTCATTGGGATTAGTAGTGATTGGAGCAATCGGGATTATGCAGGTGAAAAGCATCGGTTACATGGTGGACGATCTGCCCAAAAACGACCCTGTTTATACTGATTTAAAATTCTTTGAGCAGCATTTTAAAGGAGTTATGCCGCTGGAGTTTGAAGTCGATACGCGAGAAGCAGGTGGGGTAAAATCCCTTCGTACCCTCCAAAAAATCGAAAAATTTCAGAGGATATTAGCAGGCATACCGGAGTTTTCGAAAGCCATTTCGGTAGTAGAATTTCTAAAAATGGCTAACCAAGCGTGGTACGATGGAGACCCCCGCCGATACAGACTACCAACTGCACGCGATGCTTCTGCTCTTACAGGCTACCTTCCGAAGGAGGATGGTTTAAAACGCAAAAGTCCGCTGGCCAGCATGGTTGACAGCAGCTTTCAAAAAGCTAGAATTTCGGTTCAAATGGCCGACGTTGGTTCAGTTCGTATGGATGAAATTAGCCATCAGTTAGACAGCATTGCTCGTTCGATTTTTCCAAAAGAACAATACGATGTAGCAATAACTGGTTCAAGCATCATCAACCTAAAAGGAAATCAGTATCTCATCAATAATTTGATTCAAGGATTGGCTTTCGCCCTTAT
>CALSBM010000085.1:0-12159 GCA_943373175.1 Chitinophaga pinensis
TATAGCACGGGTGAGCACCTCTTCCCATTCCGAACAGAGTAGTTAAGCCCCGTAGCGCCGATGGTAATGCAGTAAAATGTGTGAGAGTAGGTCGTCGCCAGTATTGGTACAGCACCCCGCCCGAAAGGCGGGGTGTTCGCGTTTTAGGGGCCCTGTCATTAGCTCATTGCCGCAACTTTGTTGATCAATTAGCTTTTAAATATCAGTTTTATAGCCAAGAGAATTTCCTACTCAACCGGTTCGTTGACTTAAACAATTTTTATCTCAGCGCTTAATTATCTCAAATTGAGCGTTGAAAAACATCGCATTTTTAGAAAGGTATTTTAAGCAGGCTCTTCAATTTCGGCTTCATGCCGTAAATTACCTATAATAAACTGTTGCCTTTCTTGAGTGTTTTTCCCCATAAAATATTCCAATAATTTACTAATACTCGCATCTTTCAGAATTACCGGTTCTAACCGAATATCAGATCCGATAAAATTGCCGAATTCTTCAGGTGATATTTCGCCGAGCCCTTTAAATCGAGTAATTTCTGCTTTAGCACCAAGCTTTCTGACAGCATTGAGTTTTTCAGAATCATCATAACAATATTCGGTTTCCTGTTTATTCCTAACTCTAAAAAGTGGCGTTTCTAAAATATACAGATGCCCGTTTTTTACTAAGTCAGGAAAAAATTGAAGGAAAAAAGTCATAATCAACAATCGAATGTGCATACCGTCAACGTCGGCATCAGTGGCTATCACTATTTTATTGTAACGTAACCCTTCTAAGCCATCTTCAATATTTAAAGCATGCTGCAACAGATTGAACTCTTCATTTTCATAAACTACTTTCTTTTTTAATCCATAACAGTTTAATGGTTTTCCTCGTAAGCTAAAAACTGCTTGTGTTTCTACATTTCTACTTTTCGTTATTGATCCTGATGCAGAATCACCTTCTGTAATAAACAAAGTAGTTTCAAACCGCTTTTCAATAGTGGATTCATTTAAATGTAATCTACAATCTCTCAGCTTTTTATTATGAAGATTTGCCTTTTTCGCTCTTTCATTAGCTAATTTTTTTATTCCAGCGAGATCCTTTCTTTCACGTTCACTCTGAAGAATACGTTTAAGAATGGCATCTGCTGTTGTTGGCGAACGATGCAGAAAATCATCAAGGGATTTTTTAACATAATCTAGCACAAAACCCTTTAAAGAAGGGCCATCAGGAGCCATATTCTGAGAACCTAACTTCGTTTTCGTTTGGCTTTCAAATACTGGTTCCTGTACTCGCAATGAAATTGCTCCTACAATAGAGGTTCGAATATCAGAGGCTTCAAAATCTTTTTTATAAAATTCCCGTATGGTTTTAACAAGTGCTTCTCGGAATGCAGCCAGATGAGTTCCTCCTTGAGTGGTGAATTGGCCATTTACAAAGGAATAGTATTCTTCCCCATAAGCTTCACCATGAGTAAAGGCAATTTCAATATCTAACCCTTTTAAATGAATAATAGGATACCGATTTGTTTCTTCATCAGTCTTTTTCCTTAGTAAATCAAGTAATCCGTCTTTCGAGAAAATTTTCTTGTTATTGTAATTAAGTGTTAGACCAGAATTTAGATATGCGTAGTTCCAAAGCTGTGATTCAACAAATTCCTGATTGAAGTGAAAATTTTTGAAGATTCCTTCATCCGGCTCGAATAGCACCCAGGTGCCATTTTTCTCCTCGCTTTTTAATTCTTTACTCTCATTTTTAACTAAGCCCTGAGAGAATTCTGCAATTTTTGTTTTTCCATCACGTACCGATTGAACCCTGAAGTGACTCGACAGTGCATTGACCGCTTTAGTACCCACACCATTCAATCCAACTGATTTAGTAAACGCTCCTGAATCGTATTTTCCTCCGGTATTGATTTTTGATACACAGTCAATAACTTTTCCCAAGGGAATACCTCGTCCAAAATCCCGAACTGAAACTTTATGATCCGTGACTTTGATGTCAATATGTCTGCCATTGCCCATTACAAATTCATCAATAGCGTTATCTATAATTTCCTTTAATAGAATATAGATTCCATCATCTGCTGATGAACCATCGCCCAGTTTTCCAATGTACATTCCGGGCCTTAGCCGAATGTGTTCTCTCCAGTCCAGAGAACGAATACTGTCTTCAGTATAAATAATGGGTTGGTTTTCTTGCATGACAGATTTTAATGGGTAAGCATTCTCTTGAGTAAATCTTCGGCGAGTACTTTGCTCGCTCCGGCATTTCCTAATTTATCTCGAAGTTCCTGATAATCGCGTTCAACTCTTTCCCGAATGTCGGGATTTTCCAGCTTTTTCAATTCTAACGTCAAGTTTTGTACAGTGAATTGGGTTTGGATCAACTCGGTAACAGATAGCTTCTCTAAAATCAAATTAACCAGAGAAATGAATGGAATGTCAACTATTCTTTTTCCTATTTCATACGATAAACGAGAACCTTTATAAACCACAACTTCAGGAACACCTATTAGGGCAGTTTCCAATGTTGCTGTTCCGGAAGTTACTGCTGCTAGATGACTGTTTTTCAACAAATTATAGGTGTCATTCCGAAGAAGCCTAACCTTGTAATCTTTGATTAAACTTTCATACAAGGAATCGGGTTGAGCTGGTGCCCCTGCTACTACAACTTGATAGTTACTAAAAGATTCTGCCGCTTTAAGCATAATAGGCAATATGTTGGTGATTTCCTGTTTCCGGCTACCGGGTAGCAAGGCTAATATTGGCCTTTCATCTAATTGATTCTGCTCCCTGAAGAAGATATTCCAAGGGTGTTCCTGGATTGCATCCAACAATGGGTGCCCCACATAGTTGACGTCAATTCCTTCCTTTTTGTAGAAAGAAAGTTCAAATGGAAGAATCACATAAAGCTGATCAACAAACTGACGGATAATCTCTACCCTGCCTTTTTTCCAAGCCCACAATTGTGGACTGATGTAATAATAGACCTTGAATCCTTGTTTTTTAGCCCATTTTGCAATTCTTAGATTAAAACCCGGATAGTCAATTAGTACGATTGCATCGGGTTGATAGTTTTGTATATCGGATTTGCAAATCCGAATGTTTCGCATGATAGTTCCTATGTTAGCTAAAACTTCAGCAAATCCCATAAAAGCCAAATCTCTGTAGTGCTTTACGATAGTAGCACCAGCTTCTTCCATTAAATCACCTCCCCAGGCACGAAACTCTGATTTTGGGGCTCTTAACTTTAATTCTCTGATGACTTTTGAAGCGTGTAAATCGCCCGAAGCCTCTCCGGAGATGAAGTAGAATCGCATTATCCTAAAAACTTATACAGAAAGAGTACGATAGAATAAAGTACAGTAATGCCCACTAATCCTCTTGCCATGAGTAACTTTTCAGATTTCAACGCCACAAAAAATGCAGCTAAATTGATGAGCATACATAACGAAAAGGCTGGGCTTAAAATTTTTACTTCAATAGCCATCTCCATAAAATCCGGAAAAGTGAATTCAGCCTTAAAAACGACAATATAATAGCACCAGAAAACTATCCAAGGTAATATGGCTCCAGCTAGAACACCCTGAACCAAGGAGCCATTGAGTGTTTTAGAAGACAAGGGCTGATTCATCGAATTCGATCAGCAGCCCTAACAAGAGCTTCATCAGCCTTAACACCTAGATGGCCCAGCCAGACTAATGCAGCACAAATTGCAGGTATAGGGATATTCCAACCGTAATTCATTGTTAATGGGGTGTCGCCCATACTTTGAACTGCTCGATACATAAGGATTAGATAACTCGCTTGAACTAAGGCCAACACCAATGTCAAGGAACGGCTTAACCTAATCTGTAACGGACGATTTTTATACTGAAAAATGATAATAAGCAACATCAGCGCAGTACCGTATAGCAAAACCGTTAAGGGGATTAAGGATTGCGTTTCCTCAGGCCCAAGTGGACCGCTGTGATGAATAGAAAGCTCGTAAATGCTGGCTTTAAGATGAGCAGAGTAGCCCTGATTACCGTTGTTTTTGGCATCCAGCAATGGACTGAACGGCATTGCGAAAATCAGCAATGCGGATAAAAAAAAGTAGATGGTTTGTTTGCGTTGCCACATGGGGCAAAAATAGGGGAGATAGCGGTTAACTTTGCCGAATAATCAAAGCCATGAAAGCAGTTTATGTGGTTGAGGCGGTTCGAACGCCTGTCGGTAAATTTGGAGGTAGCCTCTCAGGAGTTCGTCCAGATGATTTGGGCGCACTTGTAATCAAGTCTTTGATGAGCCGCTTGATGGGGTTTGACCCTTTACTAATTGAGGATGTGATTTTTGGTGCTGCAAATCAGGCCGGCGAAGACAATAGAAACGTAGCCAGAATGTCTGCTTTGTTAGCAGGCTTACCTGTTGAGGTTCCCGGGATTACAGTTAATCGATTATGCGCTAGTGGCTTACAGGCAATAGGAGATGCCTATAGACAAATCGCTTTAGGTGACGCTGAAGCCATTATTGCTGGTGGAGTTGAAAGCATGACAAGAGCTCCATTTGTTTTAGCCAAGGCTGAAGCCGCCTTCAGCCGAACACCCGAGATTTACGATACTACCATAGGCTGGCGCTTTACGAATCCAGCTTTATCTGCTCTTCACCATCCCTTTAGCATGGGTGAAACAGCCGAAAATGTTGCCGAACAATGGAAAATTTCAAGAGAGAACCAAGACGAATTTGCCTTTGCTTCTCAATCTAAGTATGCCAATGCTGCCAAAGTGGGGCGTTTTCAGGAAGAGATTGTACCAGTAAAGGTTAGATCCGGCAAAATCGAAACCGAGTTTAATACGGATGAGCATCCAAGGTTATCTTCCCTAGAAAAACTAGCCGAATTAAAACCTGCTTTTAGAAAGGGTGGCTCTGTAACTGCTGGAAATTCAAGTGGAATTAATGACGGTGCTGCTGCATTAATGCTTGTAAGCGAGGATTTGATTAAACTTTTCCAACTTAAGCCGCTTGCGCGAGTAGTTGGAGTAGCAGCAGCAGGGGTGAGTCCATCAGTTATGGGCATTGGCCCGGTGCCCGCTACTAAAAAACTCTTAACGAAAGCAGGAATAACTACCAATGATCTGGATTTGATAGAGCTAAATGAAGCTTTCGCATCTCAGTCACTTGCTTGCATGCGTGAGTTAAATCTTAATCCTGATTTGGTGAACGTTAATGGAGGTTCAATTGCAATTGGACATCCGTTAGGAGCATCCGGAGCTCGCATTTCAACAACCTTACTTCATGAAATGCGAAAACGCAATGCTCGTTATGGGTTGGCAACCATGTGCATTGGTGTTGGACAAGGGGTCGCTGTCCTATATGAAGGAGTGTAGAAAACGATTCTTAGAGCTCTGAATTATTAAAAAATCTTCAACTGCTTTGGAAGCAGCGTAAACGTTTTCCTGTGAATAGGAGATATGCCATGGTGGGCAATTGCTTCCCTGTGTTTATGCGTTGGATATCCCTTGTTGACATCCCATTGGTATTGTGGAAATCGCTCATGATAAACGCACATCATTTCATCGCGATAAGTTTTGGCTAAAATTGAGGCAGCAGCTATGGCCGCATAATGAGCATCTCCTTTAACTAAGCATACGTGTTGCAAATTTCTATAAGGTTTAAATCGATTCCCATCAATTAATAGTAAATCCGGCAATTCTGATAAGCCATCTACGGCTTTATGCATGCTTTGAATACTGGCATTCAGGATATTAACCTGATCGATGATTTCATTACAAGTGCTTGCAACCCAAAAAGCACGAGCATTAATTTCAATGTACTCTCTAGCTTTCAACCGCTTGTCTAAGCTGAGAACTTTGGAATCCTTAACGCGTGAGGGGTCGAAATTTTCACCAAGCACTACTGCTGCAGCTACAACAGGCCCGGCTAAGCATCCTCTACCAGCTTCATCGCACCCTGCCTCTATTAATTTATCGTTGTTTGAATAATTAGGCTGTAACATAAATGGAAGTTAATGAAAGAAATTAACTTAATCGATTTCAATGTTTGTCTTTTATTCGAAACTCAATACTAAATGCCAGCTCGTAAAGTATTGATCCTGATCTTCCATCAGGGCCTGAACCAAATGGATTGGGTCCTGTTTTGGAAGTAAGGATTCCTAAAAACCCTATGGTAAAATGTGGTGGAATCCGATACTTACCATTAAATGCAATTCTGCTTCCTCTTCCGCTTAACAAATTCATTCGATAAGGGTATTCCAGATCCGCTTCCATAAGTGGCATGATTCCATTTTCTATCTGAAATCCTGCAGCTTGCAGATTTAACCTGATAGGAAAGTGTTTTGGACTCCAGTTCAAACTAAAATCAGCAACATAAGAGGAGTTATTCGAGTTGATTCGAAAGGTAGATTTTATACGAAAAGTTGGGCTATACAACCAAACCGACTTGAATAACATGGTATAACTGCCTGATTGATTTCTTAACTCTGCTGTAATCACATCTGTTTTCGAAGTGTTCCATACAATTCCAAATCCTTGGCCTATTTGATTGTTGATTTCCAACTCATTCCATTCACGCCAAAGTTGATAGAACAGTTGAGTCCCTTTTCCAACTTTCCAGCCTTGTTGAATCTGCCAATATTGATCATCTGCCTGAGAGGACTTCCAGTTTACAAGCGAATTGAAAAGTAGATAGTCTTGATTAGCTAGCTGGCTTTGACTTTTGAAGGAAAGGAAGCCTTTGTTTCCAATCCAATGAATCCAATCAACTTTTATTCCTGCCATTCCTAGTGTATTCGCTGCCAATTCTGTTTGAACATGACCACCGGAATAGCTCTTTCTAAGATATGCCATTCCGAAAACCCATTGCTTCTTTGGAGAAACTAAACCCGACCAATGTTCTATGTGAATACTAATCCCAGCAGCCCAATTGGATTGCTGATACAAGCCACCCAACATGATCCATTTTTCTTTACCTAATTCTTCAATGCGCTCATTTTGAGTTCTATGAAACCCAGCTAGACGAGGCTTTTGAAATTCGAATTCCTTTTGGATTAAATCGATTTGCTGAATTTGAGTGAGTGGAAATTGTTGTTCTGAATAAAAACCGGCAATCGTCCATTTTCTGTATTGCGCTTGAACTGCTATTCCATAAGGATGAACATTTTCTGAAGGAGCTGCTAATGGCTTGATTTGAAGATCGTGTGATTCTGCCCAACTTCCTATTGCAGAAGCAGATCTGCCCGAACGCAAACCATAACGATACCCAATTCCGAAAAAAGGGCGAAACTGACCAATAATCAAATTTCCTTTCCATTCGTTTAGTTGCCATTTTTTATCAAAAGTCCAACTAAAGTGATCTACCGGAAATAGCCTCTCACCGGCATCCTTTTCTACCGTTAGCCTTAAGCTATAATGCTGATCCACTCGGGTGAGGCGTACTCTATTGGACCATGGACTTCCTTCAGGAATTCTACTGCTATCTAAGTCATAGTAGCGATTTAGGATAGGAAAGCTTAATCGATTGATGCTTGCAACTTTTGTTTCTCTTTGCTGTGGTTTTATTGTCACCGATTGATAAAGAATTTCAGGATGGATCTCTAAAAGCTTAGATAAATAAAGGGTGTCCATTCCTTGAATACTTTGCAATTCTAACCAATGGATAAACCCATTTAATCGCATTGCTCTTTCTTTTATTGCCAGCAGTACTTCTTCCGGAAAAATGCCAATGGCGTTCCATTCTATCCAATCAAATCGGTAAAAACTAAACCGAAGTTGTTCACGAACGTCATGAATTTCATTGATTTGATTATCAGCATTCAACGCATGATTAAACTCAATGGGGTCTTCCTGGCCAATGGCTTCGAGACAATTGACAATGAATATCACTAGCAAAATGGCCAATTTAATCTTCATCACTGTTTCGATTTTGGTACTGAACAGATTGAGAGGATAATGGCCCGGCGATTGACCCGTGCATCCATGCGAACATCAAGTTCCAATGCTTGCCTTGAAATGCCCCAGAAACACTAAGGGAAAATGGCTGGTATGAGATTCCTGCAGTAAATCTCCATTGTGAATGTGTTCGTAAAGAGGAACTTATTCGAAAATTGGTTCTTTCATCAAAAGAATTCCATTCAATATTGTTTGAAACATCCCAGTTCTCCCTGATTTGGAATCTAGCGACAATGGAGGGTTTAGAGAAAGCCAAACGATTAGAAAATTGCGCATGTTCCCATCTTGCTCCTAAAAGTAGGTTGCTGGAAATGCGATAACGCCAACTCACACACCCCGTGTATTGGTAGATGTCCAATGAGCGGTCAATGCTTTGCAAGGTATTGGCCGCAAGGTAAACACCACATCGAAAAGCCCCTTTGGTTGGTAGGCCCGCAGCAACTAACCCTTGCCAGATTTGCAAAGGTGCTCCTGCTTGCTGACTGATGCTTAAACCAAAGTTTCCAAGGCTAAGGCTTATTCGATTACTGCTTAGAAGCTCTAATTGAAAACGTTGAAGACGTTGAATCTGGAGGGTCCACCCACTTAGATGATGGAGTACGGAGGGGTCATCGGTGAAGCTCCCCGAGTTTCTTAACAAAATTTTGATACCTGCATGGGCGGTTGATTCAGTTCCCTGTTCGCCCGGCAATTGCCCAAAACACCAAGTGTTTATTGAGATAATTATGCATAATATTCTAATAATCATGATGATAAGTATGTTGTATAAAACAAATTAACGAAGAAGTTTCCAATAGCAGCCAACGAGTTTTCGCACGACATGAGACAGGCTTTTGGAGAATTTTAATTCAACAATTGTATTTTTGCAGACTTTGAAAAACCCGTTATGGATAAAATTGTCTACCTCATCCCGTTATTTGGCGTTATAGCCCTGATTTACACGGCGGTAAAATCCGCTTGGGTTAGCCGACACAGCGATGGAAATGATCGAATGCGTGAAATAGCCGGCTATATCTCCCAAGGTGCCATGGCCTTTCTGAAAGCAGAGTATAAAATCTTGTTCTACTTTGTAGTTATAGCGGCACTTTTGCTGGGATACTTAGGAAGTACCAATGAGAATTCACATCCTCTCATAGCAGGGGCTTTTGTAATTGGTGCTGTTCTTTCAGCTCTTGCCGGATTCATCGGAATGCGCATTGCCACAAAGGCTAATGTAAGAACAGCAGAAGCCGCTAAGACCAGCCTTTCGAAAGCCTTGGCAGTTTCCTTCGGAGGCGGCTCTGTTATGGGAATGGGAGTTGCTGGTTTAGCCGTTCTCGGATTAGGTTCGTTGTTCATAGCATTCTACACGATGTTCGTTAAAGAAACTGGAGATGCCCATGGACTTGAAATAGCGCTAGAAGTGCTTACCGGATTTTCTTTAGGAGCAGAATCGATTGCCCTATTTGCCCGTGTTGGTGGCGGAATTTATACTAAAGCAGCAGACGTTGGTGCAGACCTCGTGGGAAAAGTTGAAGCCGGAATCCCTGAAGATGACCCTCGCAACCCTGCCACAATAGCTGATAACGTTGGAGACAACGTTGGGGATGTTGCCGGAATGGGTGCCGACTTGTTTGGCTCTTTTGTAGCAACTATCCTCGCAACGATGGTTTTAGGCCGTGAAATTACTGTTCAAGATAACTTTAACGGTCTTTCTCCTATTCTACTTCCGATGATGATTGCTGGATTTGGCATTCTCTTCTCGATGGTCAGTACTTTGTTTGTAAAAGTTTCAGATAAAGACGGCTTAAGCACTGATAAAGTACAAGCTGCTTTAAACAAGGGGAATTGGGGTTCTATCGTTCTCACCGCTATTGGTTCATACTTTATTATTAACTGGATGCTTCCGGAAGAACTTACCCTCAGAGGTGTATCATTCACGAAGCAGGGAGTTTTCGGTGCCGTTGTTACCGGGTTAGTGGTTGGTACGTTAATCTCTCTAATTACAGAGTATTATACCGCTATGGGTAAGCGTCCTGTTAGGTCAATTGTTAATCAAAGTTCTACTGGGCACGCTACCAACATCATTGGTGGTCTTGCAGTAGGAATGGAATCTACTGTACTGCCAATTCTTGTTCTCGCTGGAGGAATTATCGTTTCATTCAAATTTGCCGGTCTTTATGGTGTGTCTATAGCAGCAGCAGGTATGATGGCAACAACAGCTATGCAACTTGCGATTGATGCATTTGGCCCCATTGCCGATAATGCAGGTGGTATTGCTGAAATGAGTGAACTCCCGAAAGAAGTTCGTGAGAAAACGGATATCCTTGATGCAGTAGGGAATACTACCGCTGCCACAGGTAAAGGTTTCGCCATCGCCTCAGCAGCATTAACTTCACTTGCTCTTTTTGCAGCCTTTGTGGGCATTTCCGGTATTTCTCAAATCGACATTTACAAAGCCGATGTACTCGCTGGATTGTTTGTTGGAGGAATGATTCCTTTCATCTTTTCTTCGCTGGCCATTGCAGCGGTTGGTCGTGCGGCTATGGATATGGTGAAGGAAGTTCGTCGTCAGTTCAAGGAGATTCCCGGTATTATGGAAGGAAAAGCAAAGCCGGAATACGAAAAATGTGTTGCCATTTCTACTGAGGCGTCAATTCGTGAAATGATGCTTCCAGGAGCTATTGCGCTTATCGTTCCGATTCTCGTTGGATTTACCATGGGGCCAGAAGTATTAGGTGGTCTTCTTGCCGGTGTAACTGTTTCTGGTGTTCTAATGGGAATGTTCCAAAGCAACGCAGGTGGTGCTTGGGATAATGCCAAGAAGTCATTCGAAAAAGGAGTTGAGATTGATGGTCAGATTTATTATAAAAAATCTGAACCACATAAAGCGTCTGTTACCGGTGATACTGTTGGAGATCCTTTTAAAGATACTTCCGGTCCTTCAATGAACATCCTCATTAAGTTGATGTCTATTGTTTCGTTGGTAATCGCACCTTCTATAGCCCAACCCAAAGTAGATTTAACAGCAACTCCACAACCTCATGGAATAGAATTGAACGAAACTTCTCATAAAGTATCTTGCAATGCTGATTGTACCATGGATCCGGCAGAATGCTTGGCAAAAGGCTGCAATTCTACGACTTGCTCCGATAAAAACGATTGCATGAAGAAAATGGGTTCAGCCAATGCTGCTGATTGCCAGACTTCCGGCACGGAACAAGTAAAAACTGATGGAGAAGCTGTTCATTTCAACAGTGAGTTGTAATTAATTTCTTGATCAATAAAAAAAGGCCACATTTTTATGCGGCCTTTTTTTATTGGTTGAAAGCAGAAGCCCTTATTTAAGTAGTTTAACGTGGTTCAAGTACAAACTGTATAGTGTCTCCAACAGCTTGCTCCACTTTTACCTTTCGATTCGCTTTGATTTGGGTCAATAGTGAATCGGTGTAATGCCGAAGATTTACCAATTCTAAACCTTCAACTAGTTCTACTTCAAACTCGGAGCTGGTGCGTTCTAGAAATGGTTTCAGTTTGTAGGCATCGTTATCGGTACAAACTAAAAAGGAGAGAGCAGAGTTCTGAGTGAGATGTGCCCGAAGACCAACAGCCGCCATCTCTCCGAAAATAGTCTGAAGGTTTTCTTCCGCGATGAAAGCATAATCACGCGTTTTGAAAGCCAGCAATACCTGATTTTTCTTAACTATTATACAAGTTGGGTATTGAAGCTGACTATTCGATTGGCCAATTCGAGTACCGGCCTCATCAGGATTCAAGAAAGAGCGCACATAAAGCGGAATTCCTTTGTTTTGTAACGGTTTCACTGTTTTGGGGTGAATAACAGAGGCTCCGAAGTAGGTAAGTTCAATGGCTTCTTCATAGCTTAAATTCTGAATTAGCGTAGCATTCTGGAAAAGACGAGGGTCAGCACTAAGGACACCCGGAACGTCTTTCCAGATGGTCACTTCCTCTGCATTCAAACACCAAGCGAGAATCGATGCACTAAAATCGGAACCTTCTCTACCCAAGGTAGTGGTAAGACGACTAAGCGGCTCACGACCTATAAATCCTTGAGTTACATAGCAAGAAGTTGGCTTGAGCCGTTGCACCCGTTTGGCGGTATGTTCCCACTGGATTCTAGCATCTCGCCAGTTGTCGCTGGTAACAATCAGGTCACGAGCATCGAGCCAAGTGTTGGCTATGCCTTTTTCCAATAAGTAAGCAGAAACAATGGTGGTAGAAACGAGTTCTCCAAA
>CALSBM010000086.1:0-11967 GCA_943373175.1 Chitinophaga pinensis
ACTGAAATCCAATTTAGAACTGAACAAGCCTGAAATCCAGATTATTATCGACAGAGAAAGAGCAAATCGTGAAGGAATTTCAACCGCTCAAGTTGGTATGGAAATCCGAAATGCTGTTTTTGGTAAAGAAGCCAGTAAGTTCCGAGATGCCAAGGACGATTACCCCATCCAAATGCGATACAACATCAGCCAGCGTAATGATGTTGATCGCCTGATTAATCACATCATCTCGTTCAGGGATATGAATATGGGTGGTAGAATCAGGAATATTCCGCTTTCAGCAGTTGCGCGTATTGAATACACCAATACTTATGGCGGAATTGCTAGAAAGAATCAGAAACGACTGGCAACGTTGTCTTCAAATGTACTCACCGGCTTTAATCCCAATGAAGTTGTTGCTCAGATTGAAAAAGCGTTGAAAAGCTATCCGAAACCAGATGGGGTAACTATTAAGTTGACAGGAGAACAAGAGGAACAAGCAGAAACAGGGGCTTTTCTAGGGAATGCGATGATGGTTTCTCTTGGGTTAATCTTCTTAATTCTGGTAACTCAGTTCAACTCGCTCAGTAAGCCGCTAATAATTCTGTCTGAGATTTTCTTCTCTATTATTGGAGTGCTATTGGGCTTTTGCATTTTTGGCATGAGCATTTCAATCATCATGACTGGAATCGGAATTGTAGCCCTTGCGGGAATCGTGGTGCGAAACGGTATTTTGTTAGTAGAATTTACGGAAGTACTAGAACATCGGGGTATGGAACCCTACGAAGCTATCGTAGAAGCCGGACGCACGAGGATGACTCCAGTTCTTCTTACAGCATCTGCAACTATTCTTGGGCTTGTACCTCTTGCTGTAGGTCTAAACATCGACTTCGCTTCTCTTTTCAGTGAGTTTGACCCGAAAATCTTCTTCGGTGGTGATTCAGTAGCTTTTTGGGGACCATTGTCTTGGACGATGATTTTCGGACTTGGCTTTGCCACTTTCCTCACCCTAATCTTAGTTCCAGTAATGATTTGGCTGAACTATAGAGCAGGAGTTAAGTTTAAACGCTTGAAAACGCGTTTTTTAGATTGAAAGCAATAACCGCTATTTCACCAAAAAGCCGGAATGAGACACTTCATTCCGGCTTTTTTATGCTTGATTTTAGCCCCTAATAGCAATAGTTTGAAATCGTAGCACCGATTTTCAGGGCTGCGCTTTATGTTTGCAGTCCAAACAACACCCTGCATGATCTTTTTGGATTTCGAAAAACCCATTGCTGAGCTCTACGAAGAACTTAAAAATCTTCAAGAGATTCAGTCGAAAGGCAAAATCGATGTCAGTACTTCCATCCTTGAAATGGAAGAGAAGATAAATGAAGAACGTAAACAGTTGTATAGCAATCTTACAGGCTGGCAAAAGGTTCAGGTATCGAGGCACTCTGAACGCCCTTATTCGCTTTTTTATATCCAGCAGATGTGCAGAAACTTCATTGAACTGCATGGAGACCGTAACATTCGAGACGACAAAGCAATAGTTGGCGGGTTCGCTAGCTTAGAAGGACGAACTGTTATGTTCATTGGGCATCAAAAAGGAATCAATACCAAAATGCGTCAATACCGCAATTTTGGTATGGCCAACCCAGAAGGCTATCGTAAAGCGTTGCGCCTAATGAAAATGGCTGAAAAATTCAATAAACCCATCGTTACTCTTATCGATACTCCAGGTGCTTTTCCCGGAATTGAAGGGGAAGAAAGAGGTCAGGCTGAAGCCATAGCCAAAAATATTAGGGAGATGTTCAGGCTGAAAGTGCCTGTAATTTGTGTAATTATTGGCGAAGGAGCTTCTGGTGGTGCTATTGGTATTGGAATCGGAGATCGAGTGTTTATGCTCGAAAACACTTGGTACACCGTTATTTCCCCTGAAAGCTGTTCTTCTATTCTTTGGCGCTCATGGGATTTTAAGGAGAAAGCTGCTGAGCAATTGCAGCTTACGGCTGAAAACATGTTTAAAAATGGCCTTATTGATGGAATTATTCCGGAGCCGGTAGGAGGCGCCCATAACGATTCGCACGCAATGGCTGCCATACTTAAAGAAGTATTGATTAAGGAACTCGACGCATTAAGTGCGCTTAGTCCTCAGCAGAGAATCAATGAAAGAATTGAGAAATTCTGCAACATGGGTGTGGTGATTGAATAATCAATCAAGACCCTTTAACGCATTTCCTGACAAAGTTCAACCAAAATCCCAGCAGTTGACTTGGGGTGAAGAAAGGCGATAAGTTTATTGTCGGCTCCTGTTTTAGGTTCATCCGAAAGTAACTCAAAACCAGCTTTCTTCAGCCGATCCATTTCTGCACGGATATCGTCAACCTCAAAAGCAAGGTGGTGAATACCAGGTCCTTTTTTTTCTAAGTATTTGGCTATCGGGGAATCTTCCCTCATTGCGCCTAACAATTCAATTTTCGCCTCCTGGCCAATTCCAAAGAAGCTTGTTTTCACCCCTTCTCGCTCAACCACTTCTTCCTGAAAAGGAGATTTTCCGAATAACCGTTCAAACAATTGATTGGCTTCTTCCAAATTTGAAACAGCCAGCCCGATGTGTTCTACTCTTAAAAACATATTTATCAACGAATTTTAATGTTAAGCTTACTGAATTTCAACAGCTTACGAACGAAATAAGCCCATACTATCGAATCTTTCCATACCCCGGGTAAACTGCGAAAAGGCTTTAAACTCCAGGCCTTACGATGTTGTATTATTCCGGGAATTCGACTGTAAAATCCAAAATGTGCTGAGATGATGGCCTTGCAGGCTGCAAAATTACCCTTTAACAAAAAACGGATACCGGTAACTCCATCGAGAATTAACCGGCTAAGGACAAGGAAAAAAACTTCAGAAGCAGAAGCATTCTTTGCAATCATGCACAAGCTATTACGAAAATTGAGGTAAATTTTTTTGCTGCTGCCATATTGCAAAGTTCCTCCACCGAGGTGATAAACAATAGAATCCGATTGGAACAGCAGGCGATAACCCAATAAATGCAGTCGCCAACAGAGGTCAATTTCTTCCATGTGAGCAAAGAAACCAGCGTCGAAACCTCCTGCTTGAATAAACGCTGACCTTCGAATAGCCATACAGGCACCGGATACCCAAAACACTTCACATGGCTCATCGTACTGGCCTGCATCACGTTCCAAAGTTTCAAAAACTCTGCCTCTGCAAAATGGATAACCGTTTTTATCAATAAATCCACCGGCAGCTCCTGCATATTCAAACATCTCTCGATTACGATAGTCAAGTATTTTAGGTTGAATAGCTGCAACATCAGGGTAATTAAGGAAATCTTCTATAAGAGGTTTCAGCCAGCCGGGTTTAACAGCAACATCCGAATTGATTAATACCAGAAACTCGGTGTTAATTTTATTAAGCGCGTGGTTGTAGCCCCCAGCATACCCAAAATTTTGGTTCAGCACCAACAGTTCAATGGCAGGATAGTGCTGCTTCAACCAGGCAATCGAATCATCGGTTGAGGCATTATCAATAACTACCACCCTCATAGCAGGATAATCGGTTGTTAGCAAGGATGGAAGAAACTCCTGCAAATGATGCCGGCCATTGTAATTGAGAATGGCCAGGCAGCATTCAGGCCAAAGGGCGTGAGAGGTGAGCGCGTTCATTGCGGGAATTGATAAATTTCCATCTTTTATGCGACCAAATCCAAAGTTCTGGAGCTTCATCCACTAAATCTGTTAGAACTTGGCTATGTAAATCAGTCAAAACATACGGTTCTAAATCTCTGGGGTTAAGCGCCAACAATTCAAAGGTAATCTCATAGTAGCCTCTTTGGACTCTTCTCATTTTTCCAAATACCACCGGATGATTAAATTTTCTAGCAACAACTTCAGCACCAGCATACACGGGAGTTGTACGGTGTAGAAACTGAGTCCAGATATAGTCGTTGTGTGGTTGTGGACATTGGTCGGAGCCGAAGTAAGTGGCAAAAGGGCGACTGTGTTCCGATTGCAGCGTTTTAAACAACGCTTTCATGGGAACAGGTTTAGCTCCGAACTTTGACCTGAACCGTTGGTAAGCAGCTTCAAATGCTTCACTACTCAACGGTTTATAGATAAAAAACAACTCATGCTTGCAGTTAAGGCTAAAAGCGAAGGCAAACCACTCCCAATTTGCATGATGGCCGAGCAAATGAACAATGGATTTTCCTTGAGCAGCCAATTCGTTCACTAATTCGGGATTCTTGATAATCACGCGTCGCTGAACTTCACTGGCCGATATACTGAAACTCTTAACCGATTCCGCCATTAAATCACTCAAAAAGCGATAGAATTTTTTCTCTAAAGATTTTAACTCAGTTTCGGTTAAATGAGGATAACTACCTGAAAGATTGTCTCTTACAACTTTTCTTCGGTATCCGATAATGTAATAAAGCAAACCATAAACTCCATAAGCCCATGCATAATGAACGGACATAGGTAATCGTGAAATCATCTTCAACAGACGATAAATCAATTCATGGTAAACAGCCTTCAATTATTGGTTTCTGAAGTTCTGGTCAATAAAATTACCAAAATGCTCCCGTTGGTTGGTTTGATCGACGTTGTTTATCGGATTTGTTCTGCTGTAAATCAGCAATTTCCACTGGGGATCAAAGGGTTCAGCAAACGCTTCTGAATGGATCAGGCGATAATCGTTGCTCACTAAATCAGGATTGTAAAACACAAAACGGACGTTATTCTGTCTTTTCAGAGTGTAGTACCACCAGATCTCATAAGGATAGGCAGAAGGCTCATTGTCCACAACTGTTCTGCTGTTAGGAGGGCCGTATTGAAGGAAAACTCTGCCTCTTTCCGTTTCATATCCTCGCATAATCTTGCTTCCAAATTTCTGATTACAGACTATCACCTGTTCGTGAAACTTTTTCCATTCTTCAGCAGGATTAGACTGATTTCGTGAGTACCAAAACGAATAAATGAACCTTCTCATACGATCGTAATCTGGTTTCTTTTTATCTCGAAGAAGCTCATCAATGTACGTTCGTTCGTTTTGTTCTGCGATTGGCCTTAAACAACCTACGTGGCTTCTTAACAGTTTTTCTGTCATCGTGTCCACAAAGGTTTTGTTGTAATTCAGGCTATACATGGCGGATTCATCAAAGCGCTTATTGCGATTCAGCCGCTGAAAGAATCCTTTTTTCGCTTCTACCAATTCGTTTCTTGCGCTTCTGAGTTCGAAAACTAAGTTATAATCTCCGGTAGGCAATTCAGAAATTGGAATTTCGGCCATTAACGCTTCCACTTCTTTTCCTTGTATTCTTCGCTGAGTAAAGGTTTCCTCTAACAGCTCACCACTGCTCTGCCTTTCAATATATGTTTTGAGTATGTAAACAGAATCTTTCATTGAACCTGGCAAATACAACTCAGAGTAGTATTTCAGGGTGTCATTTTGTCTTCCGAAGAAATTGGAACACGATGGAAAAATGGCAAATCCTGACTTTACAGTTGGAGATGATTCCTTAGTTGGAGCATAGGATAATAGAAACACCAAGTCAGAGAATTGGGGTGACGAAGTTTCGTTGGAAATCTCCAACTCTTGAACGGTAGATGCTTTGTTAAGACTATCGTTGCTATCCAATAATTGAAGTTTAACCTGGTATTTTCCAGCTTCCAAAGGAAACCGTTGAAGATCGATAAATCGAAAATCTGGGGCCGTTGCACTGTCTAACTCAGGACTTTTGAGCAAATATTTATCAAATGCAGCGATTTTCTTACCCTGTTCAAACGTGATGATTACCTGTAATCCACCCTGAAAGCGTTTGCTTTTATTCTTAACCAAGGTAATTGACCGGCTTGATACCATTAAATATGTTTCTGCATAAGATCCTTTGTTGGGTGATCTAAATGCCGCTACCTGAAACCGCGCATCCAGTGCCAAAGACTGGAATGCTGTTAGCAGGGATAAAACAGATAAAAGAATACGCATTTCGCACAATATCCGCAATTTTGGCTGCTAGTCCAACCTAATCTATGGCCTACATTTCCCCACTTTTTTGTTTACCTGCCCTTGAACACTGGGTTATGGCTGCAAAGGCTGGTCACTGGAGGATTGAAGCTTGTGAGAACTTTGTAAAATCCAGCGACAGAAACCGGTTTTTACTTCACAGCCATCAGGATGTTTTCCAGTTAAGTATGCCCATTTCCGGCGGAAGAGGTCTTAAATCGCCAATCAGAACGGTTCATTTAGACAATTCTTTTCCATGGAGAAACCAACATTTGCAAGTAATTCAAAATGCTTATGCCGCCAGTCCCTTCTTTGAAGATATTTTCCCTGAAATAGAAGCAATTTACACCTCAGGCTCAAACAACCTCTTCGATTTTAACCTTCAACTATTTCATTACTGCCTCGAATGGGTAACACCTAAGCTGACATGGTCTTTCACTGAAGCATGGGAAGGCCCCTACTCTACCGAAGCAAAGATTAAAATAGCAACATCTTACTTCCGCCCACATCCTTTATTGAATTCGGAACAATTTGGAAAGCTATCAATACTTGATTTATTGTTTCATGAAGGCCCTTGGTCGGAGCGTTGGCTTGAAGACGCGGTTAAGTTTTCATAACCACGGTGAGGCCTATATCCGTTTTTGTAACTTGCAGCGATTTATGCGTAATCCTCGTTATTGGTCTCTTTGGGTATCCGGCTTGTTGTTGTTAAACCTCCATACCCATGCACAGACATTCGAACAAAAGACGGTTAACATCGGAAACCTTGGTTTAAATGTTACCAATGCCGGAACAATTGGTCTCCCCAATGTCCGGAACAATCCACAGGGTCCCCCTTCTATGGAGTATCCCCTTAATTCAGGAATCGAACATCTTTTCGAAGCCGGTATTTGGATAGGGTGTAAAATAAATAACCAGAATATCGCTGTTAGTACGGCTACTGTTGATGATGCTGCGGGCTATTTACCCGGAAAAAGAGGATTTGAGTTTACCCCTTTGCCCGGAAGACCAGTAGTTGAGCGTTCATCACTCACCGAAAGTCCTGTATTTTCAACTTCCGCTATTTCTCATCAGGATTACGTGCTCCACTTTACCGATTCATTCACTATTGTTCCTAATTCTAATCAGCCTATCAACGATCACTTAACCCCACTGCGTGCGAGTGTTAAGCTTGAAACTTATGCCTGGGATTTTTCTTATGCCGATTTTTTTGTAATGATGAATTACGAAATCACCAATGTTAGCAGTTCTACCTGGGATTCGGTATTTCTTGGAAGCTGGAGCGACCTTGTGGTAAGAAATGTCAATGTTAGTACTGATCAAGGTTCAGCATTTTTCAATAAAGGGGGCATTGGATATGTGGACTCTCTGAATGCTATATATGCCTACGACATTGCAGGAGATCCCGGATTCACTAATTCTTACGGTGCTATTCAATGCTTAGGCGGAATTTGGAGAGGGCAATACTTCCATCCTCGCAATTCAGCACAATTTACTAATCAAGGACTTCCGGCTCCGAAAATCAATCCAAACTACTGGATTTACAACTTACAGGCCCCTAACAACGACCCATTGCGTTATGACAGGATGCAAAATGCAGGAGATTTTTCACCGGCTGCCAATCTTGGAACTCCTGCCAACAGAGTTCAATTGTTGTCCACCGGGCCGTTTGTCCAAATAGCGCCTGGTGAATCGGTCAGCTTGGTATTTGCTTATGTATGTGCGAAACAATTACCGGATAACCCCAAAGACTCGCCAATAGCCAGAGCTAAACTTCTCGATAATTTAGGCTGGGCAAGAAGAACTTTTCTAGGAGAAGATGCGAATGAAAATGGGCAATTGGATTCAGGTGAAGACCAAAACGGGAACAATCGCTTAGATCGATTTATTCTTCCAGAACCACCTGCAAATCCGAAAACAAAAGTGGCTGTAGAAAATAATAAAGTGACTTTGTATTGGACTGATAATTCAGAAAACTCTATTGACCCAATCAGTAGAATAAAAGACTTCGAAGGTTATCGCATATACAGAACCAATGCAGGAGCCGATATTCAATTGCAGCTCGATAACCGTAATCTGCTTCGTCAATACGATAAACCAGCAAACTCTATTGGATTTAACAATGGTTTTGAGGAAGTCCGGCTTTCTACTCCCAAAAAATTTGAAGGCGATACGGTTGAATACCATTATGCCTACACCATCGACAATCTTCTTAATGGCTGGCAGTACTTGTTCACAGTTGTCGCGTTCGATTCCGGTAATCCAGCCATCGGACTTCCATCATTGGAATCTTCGGTTGCCCGGAACACAAGAAGAGCGTTTGCCGGAACGCCGGCAAGCTCGATAAATGGCAATGACCAGGATAAAGAGCTAGGCGTTTATCCTAATCCTTACCGAGTAAGCGGTGCTTGGGACGGCACAACAAGCAGGTCAAGAAAAATCATGTTTTACAACCTGCCGCGTAAAGCAGAAATCAGGATTTATACCCTTTCCGGAGATGTGGTAACCACATTGAATCACGATGCGGATAAAACGTTCAATGGAAGTGAAATTCAGTGGTATAAAACTTTTGGCGGAGAAAATGCAACCATGCCAGAAGGCGAACACGCTTGGGATATTCTTTCCGAAGAAAAGCAAGGAATTGCAACCGGGCTATACTTGTTTACTGTAAAAGATTTACAAACAGGTAAAATCAAAGAAGGCAAGTTTGCAGTGATAAAATAAGCGAATACACACTATCGTAAAAAGCTATTCAATGGCAAACTTCTTAGCTTTTTCACATGGGACTTTTCCCGCGGATTTGCGCCGATTCCAACGGTAGATTAGCGCTAATCTGCATTGGAAACTACCCTAACAGCCATTTTGAAATTTGCGTAAATCTGCGGGAAACTTGCCAATCTAAAGGGCTTTTACGATGGTGGATATTCATTAAAATAAAGACTTGATTTATTCGCCAGTTTAGCAGAATAGATTGTTTCAGTTTAATTTGCTTTCATAACAAAAGCCCGGCGTTTCGGGCTTTTGTTATGCTGCACTACACCGATTTAACCCGCTTTCTTGTAGCTAATGGGTGAGGAGATAATGGACGATGAACTTCGAGACCTATAATTTCAAATTCACCACCTTTATGTTTAAATTCTCTTGAGAAATGCGTTATGAATGATAAAAAAGAATGATCAATCAATAAGGTATCAGAGATATCAAAACAAACTTTAGAATTTGTTGGAACTGACATCAACATCTTTTTAAATCCAAGTAAGTTAGAAAATACTGCTGAGCCTTGTACCCGAATTAGAACTTGTTCACCCTTGTCTTCGCGGGAATATAGAACTTTAAACAAACTTCTGAAGGTCGCACCATTGTAGAAGTGAAAAATCAGCTTAACTACTATTCCAGCCACAACTCCAAGAAGTAAATCTTCTGCCAAGGTGATAATAATCGTGGTAAGAAAAATAGCAAGTTGTTCCCTTCCAACATGGTAAACATGAACAAATTCTTTGGGAGCTGCTAATCGGTAGCCAGCGAAAATCAACATGGCGGCAAGTGCTGCATTCGGTATCATTTCAATAACGGGTATAATCAGTAGCATAGCAAATAAGAGAAAAATGCCATGAAAGAAATTAGACCATTTAGTTTTTGCACCAAAAGTGATGTTAGCAGAACTTCTTACTACTTCTGAAATCATTGGTAAACCTCCCAGCAATCCTGACAGTGCATTTCCTAATCCTTGTGCTTTTAAATCGACATTGTAATCGCTTTCTCTGCGGTAAGGATCGAGATTATCCATGGCTTTAACCGTTAGTAAAGATTCCAGGCTTGATACAAACAAAAACATCATCACATACTTCCAGAATATCCAAGTTGTAATCATAGAAAAGTCTGCATTAAATCGTATTGTGGACCAGAAATCCCCAATCTTAACAAGAGAATATCCAGGTTCTGTGTCGGCAAAGTGCATGTACAAGGCGTAAGGAATAGCAATAATCAATACAATCATGGGACCCGGTACTTTCTTCAGAATTTCAGACTTAATTCTGGGCAAACTGAAAAGAATTAGTAATCCTACAAGCCCTATTGCTGCAATTCTCCAATGAGCATGCGTGATAAATCTTGGAATATCTCGAATTAATTCGAGCGGTCCTTCCCCCTTATACAACGCCGGTTCAGTGCCTAGCAATACAGGGATTTGCTTGGCGATAATGATTATCCCAATTGCAGCTAACATACCATGAACTGCTACATGAGGAAAGAAATCCGATAAACTTCCAAACTTCAGAAAACCAAAGAGGATTTGTAAAACCGCCATGATGAGAATGATTCCACAGACGATATGCCAAGCCTTTTCATTAGCTCCAAACTCAGCTATAGCACCCGCTGTAACGGTAATTAATCCCGCAGCAGGCCCTTTGATTGTCATTTCTGATACTTTGAAAAAACTGGTAAATAAACCGCCAATCATTGCGGTTAATACCCCCATGGAAGCAGGAAATCCGCTTGCTTTCGCAATTCCCAGGCTTAATGGTAGCGCGAGCAAGAAGACCAAAAAACCGGATAAAACATCTTTATTCCAGTTTTCCTTTAGCCCTTTTATTCCACGGGCTGGAGGATTGTTTCTGTCGTAATTCATGCTAAGATGATTTTAAAGAGGTTTCGTGGTTTTTCTTGATGTGTGGCCCTAAAAAGAGCCGTGCATATACCCGGATTAAAGCAATTCCTCCCAGAACAAAACTGCTGGAGGCAAAAAATGCCAATACCAGTTGTCTGGAGTGGATATGGCTAAAAAGCAAGTCTTCGCCGACAAATGAATAGGTGATGGGAAAACCCATCAATCCAAGGCAACACAATAGAAAAAAAAATGCTAAACGTGGGTATTCCCAGGCATGACCGTAATAGCCATTCAAATTAAAAAACGGGCGCTCGCGTTCGAGCAGATAACGAAGCAGTAAATACCCGATTAATCCTGCCGGTACAAATCCGCTTAAATAAAACAAGGTATGATGCCAGTCAAAATCTTCATTAAAGGAAACAGCAAGTGCTACCCAACCATGATTCATCAACACCAGCATCCAGGAAAGACGAGGAAAATGCCTCTCCGAAAATGCTTTTAACACCATTAACCAGCCAATTCCCGCAAAGAGTGCGGGTAAAACTGCTCGTACTTCAGGGTATAGTGTATCACGGTACAAATACAAACAGCAGGCAAGAGCAAAAACCGGAACGACGTAATACAATACATTTCGTTTGGTAAGAAAATCCAGTTTATGTCCTATCGTCTTTATCGGCGAGAATACAATCTTGTTAATAAAATGCTCTAATCCCCATTCCTGGATACTCATGGTGTAAATCGTAGCTTCTAACTTCTTTCTCCATTCCGGGAGAACTGGTTGCACTTTTTCATGATAATGATAAAGCTGATCCCGAATCATGTAGCTGATAACTGATGGCGATACCAACAATTGGTACGATCTGAGAAAAGCATTTCCCATAAAATGAAACAAGGCTAAGGCTTTGAACCCCAAAGCAATCTCGATAAACATAATGCCGATTTGAGCTACAGAAGCATAGGCTATTCTCGTTTTTATGGTGGTTTGGACATTCGATATCGCAAAACCTGCAATGGCTGAAATCGCTCCAACCCCTCCAATCAGCCAGCGAGCGATGTATTGATGTTCCCAAAATGGATAAGTGCGAAGTAACAAAAACACACCAAAATGAACTGAAAGCGAGCCATAGAAGATAGCACTGGAAGGTGTAGGCCCTTCCATGGCTCGGGGCAACCATGAACAAAAGGGCCATTGAGCTGATTTAGCAGCAGCAGCAACCAATAAACAGAGCGATATTCCGATTCCAATCAAACTGTGTTCTGAGAGCTGATGATGAACCAGTTCGTAGTGGTTAAGCTTGAAAAACTTTATGTTTTCTTGCCATAAATGATGACTTGCCCACATAGCCAGCAATACACCGATATCGCCA
>CALSBM010000087.1:0-11353 GCA_943373175.1 Chitinophaga pinensis
TGAAGCTAAATCAGGAAGGGTGAAAGTTTGATTCAAGCTTCTGCCTTCACCATAACCTTCAGTCAAAATTTTCAACAACCGCCCAGAAAGATCATAAATGCTCAATCGGTATGAATCTCCTTTTTCAGCAAAAAATACCGAAGTGAGATTGCCGATTCCAGGGTTGGGGAAAAATAACCATTCGTCGTTTTGGAGTGATGACGCCACAGTTCCCACAAACGCAAAGGTGTCGGAAGGAGTAGAAGTGCAACCAAAGGCGCTGGTAGCAGTTACCCAATATTGGCCACCGCCTAAATGTGTTGGTGTATAGGTCACTCCAGTAGCCCCATTTATTCCACCTGTTCCTAAATGATACCATTGATTGCCGATTAATGCGGAAGAAACAAGGTCATTGCCAGTTCGGGTAATGGTAGGTTTTGCCGGATTCGGATTTATGTTCAACGTTAAACTTATTATCGAATCGCAACCATTGGTATTATTGAGTGTGTCGCGATACGTACCACTCTGACTTAAAATCTGTCCATTAAAATTGAATATCTGTCCTTGGCAGAGGTTTCTGACCAAACTACTTAAGATCAAAGACCGGAATTGGATGTCTATGGTGTGAATCGAATCGCAACCGTTGGAAGCAGTTGAGGTAATTTGCAGAATCTGCGAGGATTTTATCCAGCCACCATTCACAAAAACACTGTCACCAAAGCAAACACTCATAACCTGGTTGGATTGTACTCCGTTTTTCGTGCTAAGCGTTAAGGTTACAATGGAGTCGCAGCCGTTGGCGGCCATAAGCGTGTCGCGGTAAATACCTGCTTGTGTGAGTGGCCTATTTCCAAAAAGATATGTTTTTCCAAGGCAAACACTGTCCAAGATTTGGCTGTAGGAAGGTTGTTTTAACCCGAGGCTAAGCGTGATAATCGAATCGCAACCGTTACTTGCAGATAAGGTATCCCGATACGTACCGGGTTGTGTGAGCGTAACATTATGGAAGGTATAGCTTCCACCCGGACAAATAGACGCCGTAAGATTCGCAAATTGTGGATTCAGTATCTGCACTTGAAGGGTAATGATGGAATCACAGCCATTTGTAGCGACTAACGTATCCCGGAAAATACCTGCTGTTTGTACAATCTGTCCGTTGAAGTTCAAGCTTTGGCCCTGACATAAGGTTTGCTGGAGGTTCGTAACTGCGAGCGGAAGAAGGGTTAAATCCAGTTGGATAATGGAATCACATCCGGTAGAAGAAACCAGTGTGTCGTAGTATGTGCCTGCCAGTTGCAAAACCCGGTTTCCGAAAACATAACTACTTCCCGCGCAAATAGTTGACTGCAAAACATTGCCATAAGCAGGAAAAACAAGTAAATCGAGGATTACGATAGAGTCACACCCATTAGTGCCGGTTAACGTATCGGTATATCTGCCAGTTTGAGTGAGTACCCTGCTACCGAATACTAAGGATTTTCCTGCACAAAGGATAGCACTTCCCAAACTCGAAATGGCTGGTGTTACATGAAGCGAAAGGGTAATGATGGAATCACAACCAACTGAGTTTGTTAACGTATCGGAGTAAGTGCCGCTTTGACTGAGCCAACTTCCACCAAACCAATAGCGTTGAGGAGCGCATACCTGTGCGTTTACTTGCGAAGTGGTTGTTTGAAGTTGAGTCAACGTAAGGACGACAATGCTGTCGCAACCAAAACTTCCGCTCAGCGTATCACGATAAGAACCGGGCTGTTGTAGCGATTGTCCGTCAAACCAATAGCTGCTGCCCGGGCAAATTCCCGCTTGTAAGTTGGTTATCGGAACGGATTGAATTTGAAGCTGCAAACTGATGATTGAATCGCAACCTTTAGCGTTTATAAGCGTGTCGGAATAAAGCCCGGCCATACTGAGCAATCTTCCATTGAAATTGAATTGTTGTCCCGGGCACACAGTTTTGCTTAACGATGTGCTACTTCGGCTTAACTCCTGTAATTGTAGCACCACTACGGAGTCGCAACCATTCGACCCTGGAAGGGTGTCTCGGTAAACGCCGGGTGTTTGTATTTGCTTATTCCCGAATAAAAACGACTTGCCTTCGCAAAAACTGGCTGAAAGCGTTGTTACAGCAAGATTAAGTTGGTTGACTTGTAACGAAATAATAGAATCACAGCCCAAATGATTTGCTAATGTATCGTGGTAAACGCCCGCTTGTTTTATCCATCTTCCTCCAAAAAACACACTATCGCCTTGGCAGAGTGAGAGCGTTTGACTCGCCGCGCTTCGAGGCAGGAAAATCAATTGGAGTGTAACAATCGAATCGCATCCATTGCTGCTAACTAACGTATCGCGGTAATTTCCGGCCAAATCGAGCCATTGTCCGTTAAAGAAATACGATTGACCTTGGCATTGGAGGGCACTCATGCTGGAGGTTGATGCCGGCAAAAAAATCAGGCTAAGTTGAATGATGGAATCGCAACCGTTGGCTGAAGGTATGGTGTCTGTGTAATTGCCGGCTTGAGTCAATAGGCGCGTCCCGAATGAGTACGTTTCTCCGGCACAACGTGTTGCCTGTAGCGAGGTGTTCACGTTGGGTTTCACACTTAGCACTAATTGAACTATCGAATCGCAGCCGTTTACTCCGGTTAAGCTATCCGAATAAGTACCGGCGATTGTGAGATGCCGAGTTCCGAAACTAAACTGACTTCCTTCACAAATTGTAGCTTGAATATTTACAAAAGCAGTCGGTTTAATTTCAAGGGTTATTATTCGGATAGAGTCACAACCCAATTGATTCACCAGTGTGTCACGGTAAATGCCCGCTTGTTTTATCCAACTTCCTCCCAAAAACATACTATCGCCTTGACAAAGTGAAAGCGTTAGTATCCCCACGCTTCGAGGAAGGAAATTCAATTGGAGGGTAACAATAGAATCGCATCCATTGCTGCTAATTAACGTATCGCGGTAATTACCGGCTTGATTAAGCCATTGTCCGTTAAAGAAATAGGATTGACCTTCGCAGCGGGTAGCACTCATTCCGGACGTTGATGTCGGCAAAATGGCGAGGCTAAGTTGAATGATGGAATCGCATCCATTGCTGTTAAGTAACGTATCGCGGTAATTGCCGGCTTGATTAAGCCAAAGTCCGTTAAAGAAATACGATTGACCTTCGCAGCGAGTAGCACTCATGCCGGACGTTGATGCCGGCAAAATGGTGAGGCTAAGTTGAATGATGGAATCGCATCCGTTAGCTGAAGGTAAGGTGTCTGTGTAATTGCCGGATTGAGTCAATAGGCGCGTCCCGAAAGTGTACGTTTCTCCGGCACATCGTGTTGCCTGAAGTGAGGTATTCCCATTGGGTTTCACACTTAGCACTAATTGAACTATCGAATCGCAGCCGTTGACTCCGGTTAAGCTATCCGTGTAGGTGCCGGCAATGGTGAGCTGTCGGGTTCCGAAACTAAACTGACTTCCTTCACAAATCGTAGCCTGAATATTCACCGAGGCAGTCGGTTTTACTTCCAACCATACTATCCGGATAGAATCACAGCCATTGGAAGCCGTTAAGGTATCGGAATACCAACCAGATGTATTCAACGCTCGGGTTCCGAAAAGGAATGTTTTTCCTTGGCAAATAGAGGCATTAGAACTGTCCCGTTTCACTTCCCGAAGACTGAGTTGTAGCTGAAGTAGGGAATCGCAGCCGACGGCATTGGTGAGAGTGTCGAGATAATTTCCAGCTTCAGTTAAAGCACTTCCGTTGAAGAAGTAGGATTGACCCTGGCAAATGCTTATGCTAAAACTGTTGAAACTCTTGGCGTTAACTGTAAGCTGTAGCGTAATAATTGAATCTCCACCTGAAACATTGACTAAGGTATCTTGGTAAATGCCGGTTGTTCTTAAAGTATCACCATCGAACAATCGGTATTGTCCTTCGCAGATTGTATCGCTAAGGGTTATGCCATTGTTATTATTGATAGCAGTGATCTTCAAATTATCTAAATACAGGTTGTTGCCATATTGGTTTACCGTAGCGAAGCGCACTTTTACCGCTGCTTGCCCGGCATAAGCATCTAAATTCACCTCTTTACAATTCGAGAAACCTGAAGATCCGCACCACTCGTTGTTTGCGGTTGGAGAAAAGTTAGTTGAACTGCTGAATGCACTTCCCCCGGTGGTAGCAAAACTCCCGTTTCCTCCTTCGCTGAACTCAGCCACTGTAGCCCATAGGTTGTTGCATCCCACCGAAACCTGCACTTTTAAGGTGTCAGAAAGTTCTGTTGGGTAGCGGGTATAAGCATGGTCGAAGCTAAGACGAGCACTATTTTGGCCGGAAAGGTTCAATAATGGAAGTACTAGGTAATCGTTCTGCCCTTTCTGACTGTAGATATAAAACGGCATCATCATCGATTTACTTCCATTTGGGCTGTAAGCAATACTGTCTATTTGCCAAGTAGAACTTCCAGCATCTGGATTTTGGATTTCAAGCGCATGACTACTTTGTTCAAAATTCTCAATCAACGGAGGCTGTATTCCGCCAATACGGATTGAAGACGCTGAAGTATCTTGTTGCCCGTTGCGGCTCACCACCAATTGGATAGGCCAGTTGCCGTTTTGTGCATAGCTAACCTGAATGATTCGGCTATTTCCAGTCGCCGGACTTCCACCCGGAAAAAACCAAGAATAGGTAGAACCTGCAGCACTGTCTAACGCTTCAAACTGTATCGTCTGCCCCTGACATGGATTGTTGTCGGACACTTGGAAAGCTGCGCTGGGTGGTATAGCGGGAAGCGTTAATCCGGAAACTACTAACGAGTAACGCTGTGTGTTTTGCAACCACGATTTGTGGCTGATGCGAGCCACATACCAGCCTGCTGTTGGTGCCTGAACAACGATTTGTTCTACATTGTCGCGGAAGTTATCTCCTTTTGTAGCCGCAGATGCTGGGTTAGCTGGGTTTAAGATCCATGGAAGCTGAACTTGGTTGTTGCTTTCTTGAATCAAACGCATATCTAAATCATGAACCAATAGGCTGTTAGGGTTATCCAACAAATCAGGATAAACTGGAGAAGCACCTGCCGGATCTGTCCAGCATAAGGTAAGCCGAACAGGGCTGCTGCCGTCCGAATAGAATCGTATTTCACGGTTTTGCCCGTTTTGGATGCTGTCTTCTACAAGATGTTGTGACTGGCCATCGGCTTGAAGCAATTGAGCTGCTTTACCCATATTCATCAACCCCCAGCCAAACCGGTAATCAGGTCCATCGGAAGGCCCTGCTTCGTCAGCCGTGTGTATGGCGAGCCCTTTCAGGCTGGAAGAACGCATAAAACGGCCTTTCAACTGTTGGTAGCGTTCCTGTAGCAACAAAAGCGAACCGGCTGCTCCAGGGGAGGCCATAGAAGTGCCACTCAAGGTAGTATAGGCTGTATTCGATGTAGAAGTGGTAGAATACACTCCCACACCTTGTGATACTACATCCGGTTTTATCCGACCGTCATCGGTTGGGCCGTTACCACTACTGGCCGCCAAGGTCACGGCTGAGGCGGTGGTGTATCCATTAGGTAAAGCGCTTACGGATCCTACTGTTAGGATGTTTTTTGCAACGCCACCACCAGTAATGCAGTCGTAGCCATTGCTATTTCCGTCGGCATTGCGTCCGAGTGTACTCAATCTCCAGCCAAACGGACTAACCGAGTCTTGCACATTGTGGCTGGTGCCAGCAGTTCTTGCCTCGCCACGGTCGTTGCCGGCAGCTTTGCAAATCAGATAAAATGGTGCGGCATCGGCCACTTGGTCCCAGGCCACAGCTTGCTCGTCGTAGTAGCCGAATTTGTAATCTTCAACGGTACTGAGTGGCTCCCAACCGTACCAAAAGTTGGTGGTTCCATTGGTAGAAGTTCCGTTATACCAACCTGAAATCCAACCATAACTGTGGTTAGAGAGTAAAAGCCCGGAAGCTGCGGCTGCGGCCATTTCCGCATCGTCGGAGTTCCAGTCGTATGCTCGCAGCAAAGCCCCAAAAGCCATTCCTCTGGCATTTGTGTCGATGCCGGCTGCCATAAGGGTTCCGGCAACATGTGTTGCGTGAGCGTTAAGGGTGGTGACTCCGTCAACCTGTGTAACCCTGCCTGTCAATTCTTGATGGGTAGCACGTACCGCTCCACCGTCCCAAATGCCAATCGGCAGGTTGGTGCCTCTCAATCCCAAACCCAAATCGCCTCCCGGTCTCAATCTCCAAGTACCAATAGTTCGGGCTGATATTCGGTTGTCGGTTACCGCATAAAGTGGCTCACCCCAAGGGGCCAACTTAATCAGTTCGGCTTCTTGCCCTGTTTTACTATCGGTTATCCGCAAAGGCCAACCACGTTCTAAAGCACGTTTCATGGCTGCAGCCTTTCGTTCCTTAGCAGATAATGCCCAATTGGCACTCCATGAGTGCAAAGAGGTGGTATCGGTTTGCTGAAATACTGCGTTTAACGCATCATTCTGAGCAACAACCTGATGTGAAATCAACACAAAAAAGGACAACAACCATCCTCTCCATCCTGTAAAAACCAATCGCATACGTTGTAAAAGTAGGAAACCCTTTACAATCCTTAGCAATTCTTACTCTTTACAGCTCTTTCAATAACATAATACGCCACATTAAGTGGGATGAAATGTTTACCGATGCTGATCCACCAAAATTACGTTTCCGTCTGGGTCGGTGAGTGTGAGGCTGGCAGGACCGGTGGTTTTTTCATCGGCTTCACTGCTCAAGGGTATCCCGCTTTCTTTCAGTTTTCGCTGAATCTCACGAATGTCATCGAACGACGCTGTATTCTTAGCATTTTCATCCCAGCCCGGATTGAAGGTGAGGATATTTCCCTGAAACATGCCTTGGAACAAACCAATTAAGGCGTTTCCATTTTTCATAATCAAGTAATTCTCTTTCATTCCACCACCAAATACCGTAAATCCTAACTTTTCGTAGAAGTCGCGGGAGGATTGCAGGTTTTTGACACTCAGACTCATGGAAAAGGCGCCCAGTTTCATCTTTTTTTGATTTGATTGCTGGAAGCTAATCGCTTTTACCTGATGTTGGGCATTCACCTGACTGATGTAAAGACCGGTGAAAAACGCTGCCGTGATGCCGGCAAGAAAAAAAAAGGTAGATTTCTTCATCTTTGGGTATGGTTAATTCAACCCAAGTTACCAAGTCAGCCGATAATGGCAAAAAAGGACTCTCTAAAGAGGCAAAACGCTTTAACTCCTTGATGGAGCAGATTAAGAAGAAGGAGAAGAAGCTTGAGGAAATTAACAATCAACTGGATAAGTCATTGGCCCAATACCACGAACAAGTGTTGCCCCTGGTGAAAGCGTGGAGCAAGGAACGTATCCATAAGTTGATTGCGTTGTCACAACATTTGCGAACAGAACCCATGTCTAACTTTAATTTAGACTTGCTTATGCGTTATGTTTTTGATGAATGCAGTGAAATAGATGAGTTGCAAGTGGTGCTGGAGCCGGAATCTGAATTACTTGAGGAAGAATTGCGTCAATTAGACCGGTTTCTAATCATCAAAGAAGGAGGAAATCCTGATGAAGAGCAAAAAAGCAAGGAGGAGGAACGAGTAGCTAGATTAAATAAAACCAAAGCATATTTTATTGAAAAGATGAAAGAAGTTGGAGTCGAGCTAAACCTCGATGAAGTGCATGAAGGGTTGTCTGATCAAGAAATAGAGATTAGGCTTCAGAATCTGGTTCATGAAGCAACAGAGCGGGCAAGCATATCAGCAGAGGAGCCGCCAGTGAATAACCGGAAGAAATCGAAGAAGCAACTTGAAAAAGAAGAAGCTTTGAAGCGCTTTGATGAGAGCAAAGAGAATAGTCTCAGCGGGCTTTATAAGAAATTGGCGAAACTCCTGCATCCGGATACCTCAACGGACGAGGAATCTCGTGATGAAAAATCGGAATTGATGAAGAGGTTGTCAGCCGCTTATCAGGCGAAAGATTTAAAAACCATGTTAGTGATTGAAATGGAATGGTTGAAAGTTGAGAGTAATAAAATAGAATTATTGAGTGAAGAACATCTTGCGTACTATAACTCGTTTTTAAGCAAGCAAGTCAACGAACTGCAACAACAAATTTTAGCATTGCCCTACGAACCAAGGTTTTCTCCCCTGACCTATTTTATTGGTGATCCTAGTAATTACAAATTTTGGAATTTAACTACCGCTACTTATGATATTATGGATAATATTTCCGATGAGAAAAAACGCCTCGAGGAATTAAATGGTACAGTTGCAAAAAAGAAAAAGGCAATTAAAGCGTTTATTAAAGATCAAATGGAAATGGAGGAAGCGAAAAGATTATTTAATGCTTTAGATGGATGGTTTTGATTTTAAGTTTTCAATAGAAACATCATTTTAATGAAAGTAGATTCCCAATTCGAGTTCAGATTATTTCACTCTGAAGATGCGCTCCAACTTTCTAATTATTACAGTTCGTTATCGGAGCAAAGTAGGCAGTTTTTTCAGCCTCATGGGTTTTCTGAGGAAGAAATCCTAACCTTTTATCAGGCTAACTCGGCAGAAGGTATATTGATATCGAATACCGTAACAAGTCCAATTTTGGCTTACGGAATATTGTTAGCAGGACTTAAAGCTAGTGATCGAAATCGTTATTCAGGGTACTCTTTAAGTTTAGACTGGGCTACTACCGGTTCGTTGGGGCCTTCCGTTGCAGAAGATTGGATAGGAAAAGGATTAAGTGGAATCCTGATGAAGTTGTTGATAGAACAAGCAGAATTCCAAAAGTTGAAAGCGGTAGTATTATTGGGCGGCGTAAGAGCGGATAATCATCGGGCGATAGCCTTCTACCTAAAACACGGATTTAGCTCGGTCGCTGAATTCTCAAGAAATAATACCCTAAACTATGATATGATTTTAAAACTGTGATTGAAAGAATATCGATTCTATTAATTCCAATTAAATACTTATAAAATCAACGATTGATAGTGTAGTAGGAACGTTTCATTCAACGTCACTACTACACTATCAAAACGAATATACACTATCGAAAAAAGCTATTCAATGGCAACGTTCCTAGCTTTTTTACATGACACTTTTCCCGCGGATTTGCGCTGATTCATACGCTGATTAGCACTAATTTGCATTTGAAACTACCCTAACAGCCTTCTTGAAATTTATGTCAATCTACCGAGAAACTTGTCAATCTTAAGGTCTTCTACGATTGTAGATATTCATAAATTAAATGAATCACAACTACCGAATAAACAATTCAGCAATTAATTTCGGAACTACAAATTCTTTGAATGCGCAGGAATTTCTCCTGTTAAACTGCTAAGGAAGGCTGCAATCGATTTCACCTCTTCAGGTTTCAAATCACGAGCAAGCTGAGTCATGCCCATCACGTGTATCGCTTTTTCCAAGTCAGCCACAGAGCCATCATGGAAATATGGCGCGGTCATCGCAATGTTACGCAGCGAGGGAACTTTAAATAGGAATTCGTCTGCGGCATCTTTAGTAACCTCTGCTCTTCCTTTATCATGGTTTTTTGAACCGGTATAATCCCAATATGGGCCTTTCGCCAATCCAAATTTTTGATACATATTTCCTCCGAATGCAACACCCACATGGCAAGTAGTACAACCTACTTCCATAAATAAACCGAGGCCTTTTTTCTGATCTTCGTTTAATGCAGTAACATCGCCGTTCACAAACTTGTCGAATGGTGCAGGCGTGTGAAGCGTTTTCTCGAACGCCTGAATAGCTAGCGCAATGTTGTTGTACGTAATAGGGTCTTTTTCATTCGGAAAAGCAGTACTAAATAAAGAAGCGTAATCAGCAATCGATTTGATTTTCTTCACTGCGGTTGCCTCGTTTGGTAATCCCATTTCGATTGGATTTAGAATCGGTCCTTTCGCTTGTTCTGCCAGATCTGCCGCACGTCCGTCCCAGAATTGTGCGAAATGCAAATCGGCATTGTAAACCGAAGGACTGTTGCGGTTGCCTGTTTTGCCGGCATGTCCTGGAGAAGCTGGCAGGTTGTCAACGCCAAACTTGTCTAACATGTGGCAGGAGTTGCAACTCATCTTGTCGTTGATGCTGAGTGCAGTTTCGAAATAGAGCTTCCGACCCAACATAGCCAACGGACTATCCGGATTTTCACCAGCCGGCAATGCGCCAAATACATCCTTGGCTTGCCCCATCAGAGCAGTTGTGGCCGAATCGGGTTGAGTAGTATCAGTAGTTGGCTGTTTTTCTCCACCGCCGCACGACATAAGGAAAACAAATCCCGCCATTCCAGATATCAGGCTTAAATGAGGTAGGAGTTTCATTCGAAAAAAAGTGTTCATTAAGTTAGATTTTGATGACATTGTAGTGGCAAATATCGGCTTTATAACGTGTTTTAATGTTCGATTGTTTAAGCCTTTAATAGCCATTTTTCAATGTATTGATACTAAGGCTTCAATTTCTTTATTGGCATCAGTAAGAATTCCGAAGAAGTCACAGGGTTCTCAATATCATCAACTATAAAAGCACTTTTCTATTAGTAACCATCGTGTGCTTAGTGATACCCCCGCTACACCGATTTGCTTGTATCTTGCACACATGCAGCTAAGCCGTTTTTGGGTGAGCCTTATGCTCATCAGCCTCATTAGTTTACTGTGGGCCGGATTCACCGGAAAGCTATACTCACCCGATTACATCCTGAATGGTAATTCCAAAGATCGGCTCACCTCAGCCGAATACTCGCCTCGGGAGTTTGCACAACAATGGCCTTTCATCTCTAAGGCCTTCGATCAGCAAAAGCCTGATGCTAAATTCCAGAAAGCACTTCGTCTTACTAACCTTCACAGTGTTTGGCGCATTGGTTACGACAGCCTCTTGTACACGCATACCCGTTTAATCGACGGAAAATCGCCCTTCCCCGGTAGCACCGACACCCTCTACCAAGGGAAGTCAAGACTGTTTAAGGCTGAAGTTAAAACAGGCAGCTCCTGGCTATGGGCTCGCGAAACTCCACAAGGCTGGCAACCTGACAGTGCCGGCCCTGCGTTTAGATTAACCCGAGACCCTCAGACTCTCCAACGCTACCTAATTCAACCATTACCTAATAGCCCTGACGCACTCTTAAGCCGATTGCTCAACGATGAACATCCGCTAATTGCGGTTAACGACACCTTGTTCGAGCGAAAAGCAGACGGTTCAGTAGTTATGAGCACCGAAACTGTACCCGCCGACGGCCTCTTTCCTATGGTGCGCTGGGTGGTCACCGATATTTGGTTGCCCTTGCTTGGCGTGATGATGTTGCTCACCGGCCTAATGGGTTTGCTCGAAGTATCCGAAGCGGGCGATAAACTCGCGAAGGT
>CALSBM010000088.1:0-11004 GCA_943373175.1 Chitinophaga pinensis
AAAAAGTTTATACAAAAACCTTTGAGGCAATTAGGAAACCTCTGGGTGTTATAGGACACAAAAAAGAGCCCGGAATCCTGAGAATCCGAGCTCTTACAATACAGTTTATTCGTTTACCTCAGCAAAGTAACGGTTCCTTTTTGGCTATAAGGCAACCCGTTTCTACCCATAAACTCGATGGTATAAATGTAAACGCCTTCTTGTGCTATTTTACCGTTGACTTCACCATTCCAGCCTTCGCTAAATTTATTGGTAGTAAAAATTTGTTCACCCCAGCGATTAAACACTCTCATGGTATAAGAACCCGGGGTGACATCATCAATGAAAACCCCAACCTGGCGGAACACATTATTCAAACCTCCAGGAACAAAAGCCGTGGGTTTAAACATTCGTGGGGGCTGAGTTACACATACAATATTGGAAACGGCTGAATCAGTTAGATTGTATGCGTTAGGCCCGGCTTCAACTGCAAGCAAATAATAGCAGAAAATACCGTTGGAATTGGTTAGAAGTTGAACATCATCGCTGTAGTTAGAATCTGCGGAAGTTGTGGCGGTCAAGAAACCAAAATCTTGCTCTATACCCTCAACTCTGCGGAAAACATAATGGCGGTTTGTGCCTATCGGCCATTTCTCATAAACATTCCAGCTAAGTCGATTCGTAAAATCTAAGTTATCGGTGCCAGATAAAAACATGGTTCGAACTGTATCAGAAGTGTAAAAGGTGTTTTCGCAAATATTGATTCCTTCTACCTTATAGTAGTAGCTTCTCTCATCGGTTTTTGCATCAGCATCAGTGAAATACAGTTGACGGTATCCATTAGACAGAACCGACTGCGACACATTCAGCGTATCAATCAATTTGAAGTTAAAAGAATCAATCGGAGATCGATAAAGCTCATAACGACGGGCATCCGCCAAAGTGTCAATAATAAGTGCAAGTTTTACTGATTTCGTGATGCTATCAACCGTGGCATAACGAACATGAAGAAAGCGTGGTAGAATTACAACATTACCCGTTTTCACCTGCATATTAGAAAAGGAAGTAATTGAATCCGCTTGATTTGAAACCGCTACAACACCATAAGCGTAACGATTTCCATTAATGATGTTGATATCATAATAAAACGTATCCTGAACGGGGGTATAAACACCCAATGTTGTCCATGGTCCGTTATTTTCTGAACGGAATAATGTAAAGTCCTTCACTCCAGCAGTCCAATTATTTGCTCGTGTCCAGTTTACCACCAATCGGGAGTTACACCGGTCTTCAATTACATTAAGTAAAACGTTATTATTTTGATCTGATCTTAATCCTAAGTTTCCGCAACTATCGAATGCCGCAATTCCATAATTGAACACCCCTAACTGAGGATCATCGAATGGAATTATCGCAATATTGTTAAACCTTCCAAGAATAGTATCGATGGGAAGTCCTACTTGAACTCCATTTTGCCAGATTACTTTATAGATAATATAGCCACGCGTATCAAGAGAAGTTGAAGGCTCAAACTTGGCAAATAGGCGGTTGGAAATTGTATCAACTGAGATTTGATATAGGATAACTTTTGCAGGAGCTTGGTCATCGAGCGCGGTATCGAAAGCAGTTGTACTAATAGAAAAACAATTAGTGGCAGTATCTTTTACTAAAATGCGGTAACGGAGTATATCGCTACAGAATAAGGCTGGATCATCATAAATAGTATCAAGAAGTCCGGTTGCAACTGTATCCCAAACACCTGGGGCAATAGTGATATTTTCGCGGATAACGGTGTAATTCGCGACATGATTCGGCAAGAATGCTGTTGGTGCTGCCGGGTAATTCCAATCAAGTTTAACTGCACCAATTCCTGCATCATATTGTGCAGATAGCAACATTGGCGATACTACACGTGTGAAGTTAGAAGTATCATCTTGACAACCAGAGACCACACTCATTCGGTAATAGTACCTTGAGCCCTTTCGAACATCGGCAGAGGTATCGGTCCAAGAAGTGCCAAGTGCCGAAGTAACCGAATCAATCAAAACAAAAGGCCCGGTGGCAGTATCAGCGCGGTATATCAAGTATTTCTGGAAAGTGTCAATTTTCCGGTTGATGGATTGTTGAATAGTGGTATCGCATCCCAGCTTTACCGAATCAATAGGCAATTGCCAATCAAGTTTTACATCGCCACTATCGGTTGTAGTGACACAAGTAAACTTGGGAGTTTCCCAAACAGGGGGACGCACCACAATAACTTTGATAATTCCAATGGTTCTTCCATTAGCAGGGCAGTAATCGTCTTTTGCGGTAGCAGTAAAAGTATAAATGTTAGTAAGTTGACCGCAACCGTTATTGATATAATGGTTACAGGCAGTAGGCCAAACAAAAGATGCTGCAGAACCATATTGGCCAACGTAACCATACCCTTCGATTTCACCTCGAACAATAATTGGGTTTGGCGGATCTCCTTGGGGATTGGTTACAATAGCGCAAGGAGGGTTAGGACATCCTGTAGTGTAAGAGTTGTAGTTAGTTCCGAAGATGAGTCCATTAAAGAATACAGAAACATTTTGCGCAGGAAAAACGGGCGCAAAGTCGGAAGCTTGAATAGTGAATTTTACTGTATCACCAGCAAAAGTAGTGATGGTGTAGCCGTTATCACTGGAGCAATTGCCTCTAAACGGTTTGTCCAAGTCGGGGCGGCGTTGTCCAGCAGGTGCATTCGGTGCAGTAATTACCTGTAGCTGAAAGTCCCTGAAAACTTCCGCAATTTTCTGACCGCATCTCCAAGATTCAACCCTTATGCAGGTTTGATATCTACGAAGCTGGTTATCAACCACCCTAAAAGATAGTGCTCCAGTTAATTTATTGATTGGAAGGTTATTCAAAGTGGGGTCGGGAAAACCGAAGGTTCTCACAACTCCCGGAAATGGAAAGGTAGGACTTCCTGGAGCAACGTTATAATTGCAGCCACCAAAAGTAGGTGGGTTGCTGCCATTGACTTGCGTAATAGGTACATCAATAAAATAAAATAAATCGTCCTGATCACGGTCAATTGCATTGTTATTAAAGTCAAGAGTATCCTGACTGACGGCAGAAGCAATGGCCAATGCGGTAGGAGGTTCATAGAAATCCGGGCCATTGTCACACATAGCACCAAGAGGAAGTGGCGCAGATGCCCCCGGAGGCGTATAAGGATACATCATTGCTCTTAATATCATTTCTGAGTTGCAGTTCGTATTCGCATTTGAATTCCTACAACATGGCAGCGACTCAACCCAAAGGAAAAAACCAGAAGCTGGCGGTGCTGGAGCTGAAGATAAGTTGATATTACCGGATTCATAAATGAATCGGGCAATTGACCCATTATTTCCATTTCCTGTTGCAGGGTTACCTCCGCAACCTAAAGGGCCTACACCGGGAACAGTTGAAGTACAAACAGGGGTAACATCCGTGCTTGAAATACGGGTTACTGTAACATTAAGTGCACCGGGTATAGTAGTTCGTAAAATCTGGGTTGGTTCGTCTAGCGGTATACCGGAACAATCCCTGTAAACTGTAACCTTAAATTTATAAATACCTCCACCCAGACATCGCCAGGTAATTTCACCCCCTAAAACGTGTGAGGCTTCGGTTTTAATGCCTGCCAACATCAACAACCCAACAAGGAGTATGCTGCGAAAAATTGATTTAGTCATCCTTTGTAAAAATACACTAACTATTGAAAGATTATCCTACTTTAACGTTTTGGGCTTTAATCATTGTTCTTTAAAAAGAACCGATACCCCTTTTCTTCCATTTCTTCGGCAGTATCTATGACAGTATCTTGAAGCTTTTTCTTATAGTCTTTCAGCTTCTTAGCCACTACACTGTCTTCAAGGCCAATGATTTGTGCAGCAAGTATTCCAGCATTTTTTGCTCCGTTAAGCGCCACAGTTGCTACAGGAACACCTCCAGGCATCTGTAAAATAGATAAAATAGAGTCCCAACCATCTACTGAATTAGTTGATTTTACTGGAACACCAACTACTGGCAAGGTAGTCAAGGAAGCCACCATTCCCGGTAAGTGCGCTGCACCACCAGCTCCGGCGATAATTACTTTAATGCCTCTGCTTTCCGCTTTTTGAGCATATTCTACCATTCGTTCCGGCGTACGATGCGCGGACACAACCGTAATCTCGAATCCTACTCCCAGCTCCTCCAACATGGATGCTGCTTCGTGCATAACCGAGAGGTCCGATGAAGAACCCATGATAATGCCTACTTTTTTCTCAAGCATGTTTGCTAACTACTTTTATTTGTTCCTGTAAGTACAAAGCCTGATTCAAGGCTTGCTCAATTTGTTCATTGCAAAGGGTTATATGACCCATTTTTCGATCCGGTCGTGTTTGCTTCTTCCCATAAAGATGGAGAGAAGCCCCGGAAGTTCGAAATACATTTTCTAGTCCTAAATACTTTACTTCCCCACTATGGCTCGCGGATCCGGTCAGATTAAGCATAACAGCCGGAGATTTCATTCCGGTATCTCCAAGTGGTAATCCGAGAATTGCTCTCAAGTGTTGCTCAAACTGGCTGGTGTAATTGGCTTCTATGGTAAGGTGTCCGCTATTATGAGGACGTGGTGCTAATTCGTTGATGAGGATATGGCCCTGTTTATCTTGAAATAGCTCGATAGCCAGTAAACCAACTGGCTTTAGTGCACTTAATACTCTCTCTGCAATATCCATGATTTGCTCATGTGCCATCGGGCTGATGTTGGCCGGTTGTGCGACCCATTCTACCAAGTTGGAAACCGGATTAAACACCATTTCAACGGGTGGATAATACGCTACTTCCCCGTGTTCATTTCTTGCAGTGATAATGGCAAGCTCTTTTTCTATAGAAACATACGCTTCCGCAATGCAGGGAACGTTGGGTAAAGTATGTAAATCTTCGTTCGATTCCAGAACCATCACTCCTTTTCCATCGTAACCGCCGTGCGTTGACTTCCAAACAAAAGGGAAGGAAATGTCCTGAGCGGCAATTAATAAGCGAAGTTCCTCAAGACCTTGACACCTCGCAAAAAAAGCAGTTGGCAGACGATTCTCGGCAAAAAACCGCTTTTGCTTGGATTTATCTTGAATCAAGGAAATGACTTCCGGTTGAGGAAATACGTTAATTCCTTCTTTTTTCAATTGATGTAACGCCTCGGCATTAACGTGCTCAATTTCCACAGTAACAACATGGCATTTTCTTCCAAAGTCGAGCACTGTCTGAAAGTCACGAAAACTGCCAGAAGTAAATGAACTGGCTAATCCAGAAGCGACGCATTCAAAATCAGGGTCTAAAACCGAAGCAGCAATGTCCATTTTTTGGCATTCCTGCAACAACATTTTCCCCAATTGTCCGCCGCCCAGTATTCCTAGGCTTAAATCATAAGGAAAATTGTTCAGCACTCGGCAAAAATAAGATTTATATAATACTGAGTACTTTAATGGTTTCGACGCTATCGGTAACTTGTGTTAAAAGAAATGAAATACTAACACATTTTTAACAATGGAAACTTTCGTAGTTATAATAGTTTCCGCAGTTTTGTAGCCGAAATGATACAAGAGATGGACGCAACGGCCAGGATGATAATTAACCGAAGCCGTCCCCTATTCCTTACTTACGGTGTTAGAACCATGACCATGGACGATTTGGCTAACCGGCTCGGCATTTCTAAAAAAACTATTTATCAGTATTTCGAAGATAAAAACGACTTAGTAAACCAGGTGTTTAACTGCATTCTAAATGAACACAGTTTTGAGGTTAACAACTTACTCCGTCAGGAAGGCAATGCCATTGAGTTGTTTCTGAATGTGGTGAAAGCCGGAACCGAGCGTTTAAAGGAATTTAACCCGATAGTATTTTTAGAACTTCAGAAGTACCACCACGAATCATGGATGGCCTGGAGTGCTTTCAAACAAGATCAGATTGCGCGGGAAATTTCAACTCTAATTGAAAAAGGAATTGAAGATGGGCTTTTTCGTTCCGATTTGAACGTTGCGGTTGCCATTAACTTACATCTGGCACACATGGATTTAGTTACGGCACCTGAATTTATCCAGCGTGTCAATTTACCTGCTTACCGAATTGTTGCTGAGACTATGCTTCTTTTTCTAAGAGGAATAGCCAGTGAAAAAGGCCTTGAACTACTTAAAAATTACAAAATACTGTCCTGATGAATTCAATTTTTTTCAAAAGAGCCGTACTTCCGGGGGCACTTCTTTTGGTGCTCGGAACCGGCCTTAAAGCGCAGGAAAACCTGAGTCTGGAACAGGCGTTAGATTATGCGCTCAAACACAACCCCACTTATCTGAATACCGGATTAGAGGTTAAAAAAGCACAGGCGCAAGTTAGAGAAGTAACCGGCTACGGGCTTCCTCAAATAAACGCTGCTGTTGAAGCCAACGACTATGTAATAATTCCAAAGGCGTTTATTCCATCGCGTTTTTTTGATCCACAGGCTCCTGAAAACAGCTTTACTGCCGTAACCTTTCAGCCTAAGTACACCGGAAGCATGAATGTTTCGCTCAGTCAACTTTTGTTCGACGGTTCCTACTTGGTTGGGCTTCAGGCTTCCAGAACAGTTAAAGAATTAGCTACTCGCCAACAAACAATGGCCAAAGTGGATTTAATTGAGAAGGTTCAAAAGGCTTACTACCTCGTGTTGGTGAACCAAGAAAGGCGTAAACTGCTGGAAGCCAATATTGTCCGGCTGGATAGCACCCTTAGAGAGTTAAATGTTCTTTACGAGAAAGGCTTTGCCGAGAAAATTGATGTTGATCGCCTAAATGTTGCAAGAAATAACCTAGCAGTTGAAACAGATAAGGTTGCAACCTTTACTGAAGTATCGAAAAGCTTGCTTAAGCTTCAAATAGGAATGCCTATTGAAACTCCTATTCAATTAACAGATAAGTTAACAGAAGTAACGCAGTCTGCAGAAGCTGATATCAACACCAAGGTCGATTTCCAAAAGCGCATCGAATACCAATTACTACAAACACAATTAACCCTTAACCAATTAGAGCTTAAAAATAATCGAGCGAAATACCTGCCTCGTTTCTTTGGTTTTGCCAGTTATGGCGCCAATACTGGTCAATCCACCTTTGGCAACTTCCTTAATGCAAATAATTGGTTTGAGTTAGGGTTGGTAGGGTTGAAGTTAGAAGTGCCCATTTTTGCCGGGTTCAGCCGATCATACAAAAGCCAGCAACTGAAAATTAATGTTCAGAAAACGGAAAACACGATTGCAGAATTTGAAAATGCTGCCAAACTGCAAACCATGCAATCGGCAGAAATGCTGCGAAACTATCTCGCTTCAATGAAAGTCCAGAAAGAAAACCTTGAGCTTTCTCAGGAAATATTGCGGGTAAGCCGAATCAAAACCCAACAGGGTTTGCGTTCAAACCTAGAAATCATTAATGCAGAAGCTTCTTTTAAGGAAGCGCAAACCAATTACTACACCTCGCTATACGACCTGCTTGTAGCACGTGTGGATTTACTTAAGTCAAAAGGAGAATTAAAATAACCCGTCCAAAATACCCCATGAAACGTTTACTCATTCTGATTTTATCTTCCGGACTGTTGGTTTCCTGCAGCGAAAAAAAGGAAGACGGCAAAGCAAAACTTGATCGCTTACGTGCTGAAGTTGCTAAGCTTAACGATGAAATTCGAACCCTTGAAGAGGATATTGCGAAAAAAGATCCTGAATCGGCATTGAAAGGTGCACGGGAAGTGGCTGTCGAAAAAGCAGTTGCCGGAGATTTCAATACTTACATTGAAGTTCAAGGTCATGTAGATGCCCGCCAAAGCGTAGAAATATCTTCAAAAGCCCCCGGTGTGGTTACCGCCGTTATGGTTAAAGAGGGCCAGATGGTTCGTAAAGGGCAGATTCTGGCTCGCCTCGACGATGAAGTTGTAGTTAAAGGAATTGCTGAATTGAAAAACCAAATGGCTTTTGTAAACCAGTTGTATGAAAAGCAAAAGGCACTTTGGGATCAAAAAATTGGCACTGAAGTTCAATTCCTACAAGCGAAAAACAACAAAGAAGCCTTAGAACTCAAACTGGCCTCATTAAAAGAGCAAGCTTCTATGATGACGATTACAGCTCCAATTGATGGCAGTGTAGATATGATTTACCTGAAACTGGGCCAAATGGCGAGTCCCGGTTTTCCGGCTATCCGCGTTGTCAACGAAGGCGACATGCGCTTAGTTGCTGAACTTGCTGAATCGTATAGTCACTCAGTTAAGGTCGGAAATCCTGTGCTGGTTCGCTTTAACGGCGAAAACACTGACCGTAACATGAAACTTGATTTCATCGGGCGCGTAATTGATCCAATGAACCGCACGTTCAGAACTGAAATCATGTTAGGTGGGATTGCAGGGATAAAACCAAATATGACTGCTGGGTTACGAATCAATGATTATCACGCTGGAAATGTAATCAGTGTTTCTTCCAACTTGATTCAGAATCACGGTAATGGAAACTTTGTCTTTGTTGTTGGAGAAAAAGACGGTAAGAAAGTGGCGGTTAGAAGACCAGTTTCTGTTGGTAAGACGTACAGTGGAAGAACCATGATTCTTTCCGGACTTCAAGCCGGCGACCCGTTGGTTACTAAAGGCCAATCAGAACTTAACGAAGGTCAGTTAATTCGATTCTAAGATGTCGATAATTCAAAAGTTTAAGGAATTCCGACCATCGAGTTGGGCGATAGACAACAAGACAAGTATTTACATCCTGTCGGCTATCATTACACTTGCCGGAATTATGAGTTATATGTCGCTTCCTAAAGAGCAATTTCCGGAAGTGGTATTTCCTCAGATTTATATAAGCACTATTTACCCTGGAACTTCTCCTGAAAACATGGAGAACTTAGTGACTAAGCAAATCGAAAAACAGGTTAAATCCATCGCTGGAGTAAAAAAGGTTACCTCTAACTCTATGCAGGATTTCTCGAATGTAATCGTGGAATTCAACACCGACGTGGACGTTTTGGTTGCCAAGCAAAAGGTAAAGGATGCTGTTGACAAAGCCCGCAACGACCTGCCAACGGATTTGCCCAAAGACCCTCAAGTCATGGAAATAGACGTAAGTCAGATTCCCATTATGGCCGTCAACATTGCCGGAGACTATAGCTTAGATAAACTCAAGGAATTTGCAGACAATGTAAAGGATCGCATAGAAGGCTTCAAAGAAATCACCCGCGTTGACATGGTGGGTGCGCTGGAGCGTGAAGTGCAGGTCAACATTGATCAGTATAAAATGACTGCAGCCGGAATCACATTCATGGACATTAGCAATGCCATTGCTTACGAAAACATGACCATTTCAGGTGGATTGGTTGAAGTTGATGGCATGCGCAGAAACCTGAATGTTTCCGGACAGTTTACCCATGTGGACCAGATTAAAAACCTGATTATCCGTGCTCAGTCAGGCTCTACTGTTTACCTAAGGGATATTGCAGAAGTGGTTGACGGACATAAGGAGCAGGAAAGCTTTGCCCGATTAGAGCATAAAAATGTTATTACCCTCAATGTTATCAAACGTTCAGGAGAAAACCTGATTGACGCTTCTGAGAAAATTGAAGAATTGGTAAACGACATGAAGAAAGCCGAGCTTCCCGAAAACATCAAAGTCACAATTACTGGGGATCAAAGCGATCAAACGAAGGTAACCCTTCACGATTTACTCAACACTATCATCATTGGCTTTGTACTGGTAACCTTCATACTTATGTTTTTCATGGGTACAACCAATGCCATTTTTGTTGGGTTATCGGTTCCGTTATCCATGTGTATCGCCTTTATGATTATGCCCGGAATTGGATTTACCCTCAACATGATTGTGTTGTTTGCTTTTCTCCTTGCGCTCGGCATTGTGGTGGACGATGCCATTGTTGTGATTGAAAACACCCACAGGATTTACCACGACGAGCACATCGACATTGTAACAGCAGCGAAAAAGGCCGCTGGCGAAGTATTCCTTCCTGTATTCTCTGGTACCATGACCACCCTTGCTCCTTTTATCCCTTTAGCATTCTGGCAAGGAGTTATCGGTAAATTCATGTTTTACCTGCCAATAACGTTGATTGTTACCCTCACCGCCTCGTTGGTGGTGGCCTACATCATCAACCCTGTTTTTGCTGTTGACTTCATGGAAAAAGAAGGTCAAGTTGCTCCTGATGCAAGGAAAACGAGAAAAAGGATGATGATTACTACTATCATCTTCGGCTCCTTGGCTTTAGTTTTTCATTTGACCGGAAGCCATGGCTTGGGTAACCTCATGATCTTCTTCTACTTGTTCCATTTGCTTAACAAGTATGTATTAAAAGGCATCATTCATAAATTCCAAACGAAAACTTGGCCGGCGGTTCAGAATGCTTATGTGCGTTTACTCAAATGGAACCTCCAAGGCAGCAGACCGATTTGGGTTCTATTTTCTACTTTAGTCCTGTTTATTTTCAGTATTGTCTTAACAGGCATTGTAAAGCCTGATGTAGTTTTCTTTCCAGCCAGTGACCCAAACTTCGTTTACACTTACATTAAGCTACCGATTGGCACAGACCAGAAAGTAACGGATTCTGTGACAAGAATCGTAGAAGATAAAATATACAAAATTGTTGGGGAAAAGAACCCCATAGTTGCTTCTGTAATTGCTAACGTAGCCGTTGGTGCGGGCGATCCGAGTCAGCCCAGCCTGAATGCAGAATCGAATAAAGGAAAAGTAGCCGTTGCATTTGTAGAATTTGCAAAACGTAACGGAGAATCTACTACAAAGTATTTAGATAAAATCAGGGAATCGGTGAAAGGCCTGCCGGGTGTTGAGATTACCGTTGAACAAGAACAAAACGGCCCTCCTACAGGCAAACCGATTAACATTGAAATTGCCGGCAATGATTTTACCGAACTAACTCAGGTTTCTGGCGCTGTAAAACGGTTTATTCAAGAATCCGGAATACAGGGGATTGAAGAACTGAAATCCAATTTAGAACTGAACAA
>CALSBM010000089.1:0-10870 GCA_943373175.1 Chitinophaga pinensis
TCGTTTCCTCCTCCATCATCTTGATGGCTTCATCCTGAACGGCTAATTGGGATGTGTGGTTCTTTCATCCACATAGGTTTTTAAATTGTTTATACACACGCCTCGTGGCGCACCAGATTAGCGCAAATCTGGGTATGAATCAGCGGGGATCAGCGGAAAAAGTGCCATGTAAAAAAGCTCGGAACGTTGCAATTGAATAGCTTTTTACGATAGTGCATATTCGTATTTAAAATGCTGAATTTCTTTGAATAATGATTTGTGTGTTCCACCATTGCAGCATTACTGCCTAATCGAATCAGGGAGGTTTTATGCCTTAAACCATCCTACAAAACTGTGTTTGAATATCTATCCTTATACGCCTCTACTAGATTCTCCACGAATGTGTTCAATGTATCTCCACCAACTCAGGGAGAGATTCCTTTTTCAGCATACAATTTTGTGCTAGCCATCTAATGTGCAGGAGTACCTTTACTGCGCGATAAAAAGCCTTTACTAACACAACAATTTAAATGGTAGAATACGCAATGCAATCCATACGCTCAGGGTGCAGCGAAGATGCGTCCGGTTTCAGGATCGAAGCGGTACAAAGCTAAAATAGCTTTGTTATTTAAACTATTATCGAAAATAAAAATATTAGAAAGAAATCCTGTCTTGTTAGTTTCTGAAATATCAAAGTCGCCGATGGTAGAACCCTCTAATGAACTGGTAAAATAATTCCGAAAGTTTGTTCTAATCTCGGTTTGCCAATTAAGGCTACCGTTTTCTTTTACAGATATTAAAACAGCCGTGCCTGCACCATTCGTCCCTAATATCAGAAAATTATCATTATACGCTTTAATCTGAAATATATTTTCAATACCAGGAATTGGCAGAGTTTTTCTTTCGTTTAATTCGGGTGTAAACCAATTCAGTTCTAACACAAATTGGAATTGTGAAAACTTCCTTATAAATGCCGTTAGAATTGTATTTCCGGAAGGAAAATGGCGAATAAATCCATTACGAGAAATGAGCTCAATAACATCCTGAACAGGATTTCCTTCCGGCTGTGTTACAACTCTTATTTGCTTTATTGCGAAACTGTCAAGAGGAATGATAGACCACGACGGAAAAAGTCCGATTCTACTTTGTGTGCTATCTGAAATTCCGGTTATTAAACCAAGAGGAAATGGTCGGTTAGGAAGGTTAACCGAACTAACACAGACTTGATAACCGGTTAACCAATCGCTGGGAGAAGCTTTTCTTTGGAATACAATGATTCCGTTATTCGACAACCGAACTGTATGGGAAGTAGGTGTAAAACGTTCAGTTTGGTCGGATGGATCAATCTCAATAATATGGGAGAAATTTGCCCAAAAGCCGTTGTTGATGGGGGTTACATCAGAAAGTACCCAGCCTGAGCTCGGGACAATTAATCCTGAAACTTTCTGTACCAAGTTTGGGGCACTGACTTCCCAAATGGACAAATCTGTAAAATCCTTAGTAGTACTTCCGGGAGCTCCCAATAGGCATTTAACGAGAAACAATTTTCCGTTTTTCTTCACCCAGTGATGAATTAAGGTATTGGATGAGTCCTTCCGGCTATAAACAGTATCTAATTGCCCATTGCTAACATTGACTTTTAAAATGCGGTGAATAACACTCTGTTCAATACCCAATATGCTTAAACTGGTTTGGGTTGAAATCCACGCATTTCCTGCATCGTCGAAGGCAATTTTTGAATCGGTTTGATAGGGGATGTCATAAATCCATTGAACACTTTCCGCGGTTGAAACCTCCTTAGTGCAGGAAGAAATCAGCCAGGGAAGCACCATGGCAGAAATAAAAAGAAATCGCCATGAAAATGATTTAAAGAAGTATTTCATTCCAGATATAAATTCGATTAGAAATTCCAAGACCCATAGTTTTATTATTTCCAATAGGTAAAAACGAGTATAAAATGCCAAGATTTGGCATAGTGGTGTTAAAAGGAATGGGAGTGCCATTGGAGGCCTCCAAAATCTCAGATTTAAATTCTGATTCCTGATTGGAATAGTACAGATGAATTCGATTTTCTTTGCTAAAGCAACCATAAATGGTTTTTCCCTCCAATGGTTTAACCCAATACTGTGCTTTTCCAGGACTTGCTCCAATTAGAAAATTCTTAACCTGATTTCCTTTAACTAGAAAAAGATCGGTTACAACTTGTTCATTTTCTCCGGTGGCAAACACTAAGTTTTGTGCGGATACTGTGAATTCCCAGTCGTTAAGGGAATCAATGGTAAAAGCGAAATTTCGTTTTACAAACTGATTTCCTTCGTAACGCACTGAAATAAAATTGGCGTTTCCTACATCGGGCAATCCCTGCATGATGAGATTAGGGCCGCTGTATGCTGCGTTAAAACCGCTCAATTCAATAATGGTATCTTCTAACGTATTAAATTGATCATCAAAACAGGTAAATCGTTCAATCTGAAAGGAGTTGGGATTGTAATAGGCGGCTAATAGTTTATTTTGAAACCAATTCGCGTAATAAATTTGATCGGCATCTCTGGAAGTTGTATCAGGAAATATTCTTGAAGCCCGCTTATTTCCATTAGCATCAAACTTGAGAAACACATTTCTCGTAATACTCAGATTCACCCGAGGGCCGGGGAGAAAATAGTTTTTCATCACCGTAATTATCAACTCATTTTGCTCTGTCAAAAACATATCTATTGCTTGAGATGGCGCATCGAAAATGTTCTTTTCCCAAATGATAGTTCCATTAGGATCCAGCTTTGCCAACCAGGAAGCATTTGCGCTTGCTGGCAGAAATGGGGACGCATTAAGTTTATTTCCGAGTGCATAAATATTTCCACTGGGATCAAGGGCTAATTTGCTTATTGTAACTCCGAAAGGAAGTTGAAGTACCGTTGTATTGAGGCTTGGACGTGCAAGTTCTTTGGTGCAGGATGCACACCAAATTCCGAAAAACAATAGTATAATACGTTGGTATTTCATTGATTAGTATTTTTAGCGGTATGACTAAGGGGAATAGCAATTCCAATAAATACACGAAACAAACGCTGCTGAAATGGAGAATCTAAGTATAAAAACGGGTATTGCTGTAAATTGCCTGCAAACTTATACGGATCATCAGAATTGTTCAGTGTTTGAAAGGTTGCGTTTCCCATTACTCCCGATTCAAAGGCAAAACCGCCAAAATCATATTGCAGAGAAAGAGATAATCCTCCAGACCAAAAATTTTTTCTAAAAGGATTAATATCCAAGTAATCATTAACAGTACTCTGGTTTGGATTAGAGGAATTTACCGAAAGGAATAAATCGGCTTGTTGAAATATCTTTCGTTCTATACGAGCACCAAGTTTTATTTTCAGTCTTTGCAAAGGAAAAACAAGGTAATTGATGCCAAAATGATAATTAAACATGTTTTGCTGTTCATTCGCAGTTCCCATAGAGGTTGCAGATGTAACGTAATTCTGGCCAAAGCGATGACTTTCATACGCGCCTCCAATTTCTAAACTCCAGTGTTTGTAAATTCCGTAAGCCAGACTGGTTTGTAGCCAGAAGCCGGGTTGAATGGTTGCTTCGGTTTTGCCGGTATGAAGGGTGAAGAAATCTTGAAAGACGCTTTCACTAAATCCAGCACCTGATGCAATTGCAATAGACCAACGAGGGCGTATTTCGAAGTGTGAGAGAAATTGACGAAATGAAAGAGGATCAGGATAAGGAAATTTAGGATAATCTGGCTTCTGGCGTAGTAGAAGTAAAGTAGCTTTTTCCGCAGAATCAAGTTCACCGATGGTATGCAGCGAAAGGGCGAGTAGCCGAAGTGTTTCTATCCTTTCCTGGCGGTTAAGGTCTTCCTGAAGCAACAACTTGCTTTCGCGAATACAGGCGGTTAACTGTCCGCGGTCAAAAAGCTGATTGATTTGATAGAGTGCGTTGGAGACTGGTTCGGGCTGGCCGAAGCATCGTACGTCCCAAGTCAAAATTAATAGACCGGCTAAAATGAGGGTTTTCCAATGAAACAACTTCATCGCTTTCTTCCTCCTGTTTTAAACGCAAGTGGAAACTGATAGCCAATTTGAATGAAGTACTGCCGTAGTCGGAAATCGTCTTCTACATAGCGTTGATAATCCCTTAAATCAAGTATGGCATAACGACTTTCCGGGCGGTTTATCTGAGTCAACCCTTCCTGCCAGCGAAAGGTAAACGTAATTGCACCGGGGCCTAGGGAGGCAGATAATCCTCCACCAATTCCTGCACTCATAAAAAATGGAAAGCGTAGGTCTCCAATATCGAATCGTTCCAACGAGTTAACCAGAACATTACTCCTGTAATTGTAAAGGGAAATGGATTGGCTTAATGAACGATGAAAACTCACGCCGGTTTCCATAAAAAGTTGCACTTTCGATTTTGAGATTATCCGAAAGCGCAAGTAAGCCGGCACCTCCAGGTACCAGGAATTATGGTTTCGGACTCTACGTTCCTCGGCGTCAGGGAGTTGAATAGAGCTCCAACGCACTTGACTTGCTGAAACTCCTGTCGATAAACTCCAGTTTCGCCAAGGCCTCAATTCAAGTTCAATCCCAAAGGCATTTGTTCTGTCGGATTCGTATAACTCGTTTCCGGTTTCAACAAAGTAATTCTTGTCCACCAAAATTTCATTGAACATAGCAAGCGGGCTTAGCCAAAGGCCGAATCCTAACAAGGGAAATGGCGCGTTTTCTTTAAGCATTGCCGCCCATTCTTGGGGATCTTTGTAGGAAGAAGGCCGGTAACGGGGGTTCAAATCGAGCATGTTGCGGGTTGCAATACGCGCTTCAGACAAACGATTGAGGCTCAGTTCGGAGAGTGCCAGCAAGCGCAACGCCTGCCAGCGATAGACTTTCTCCTTGTTCTCTTTAAGAAGTACTGACATACTGTCGCGACACACTTGAAAAAATCCGTTGTTGTAGGAAGTTTCGGCGCTTAGAATCCTGTCTTCGGGGGACTGCGCAAAACAGCATTCCAGCGAAAACACGCTAAGGAGAAGTGCAAAAAAAACGAAGATTCTCAGGTTACGGCTCATACTCTACATCGGGCCCTAAATAGCGCTTCCACTCCTGTTCCGAGAGTGGTCGGGGCAAATACTTTTGCAACAAGTCGGCCAGCACATCGGGCTCTATCGGGTAGGTTCGAAGGCTTCTGTCGCGGCTGCCACTGGCAAGAAATTCTCCATCGGTGGTGATGGCCAGGCAGCCTACCCAACCGGCATGTTCCTGTAGGGTAATAGGAGGTTCGTCGGCACGGTCTAAATTCCAGAAGCGAACTTTACCATCGTACGAAGACGTAGCAATTCTCTTCGAATTGCCGTTGATGATTATCTGGCTGATTCCGGCTTCGTGCCCGTTAAGAACCCGTACTTTTTCTCCCAATACCAGCATTGCCTCTCCTTTTGAACTTCCTGCCGCCCAATAATTTCCATACACCGCCAGAGAAGAAATCCTGTTTTTCAGTCTTTCACTTTCCCAAATTAAACTACCATTCAACCTGAACTTAGCTATTCTTCCCTCATTAGTTCCCAATAAAATTTGGTTTGAAGTAGAAGAAACGGATGTCCATTCTATCTTTAAATCTTTTTGAAGCCACTTGGTGAATACGATTCCTTTTATTGAATCCATTTCCCATAGCCCGATTTGATGCGGTGAAACAACTGCTATTTTACTATTTCCCACCGAAGTAACCGCAAAAGCCTTATCGCCTAGATTTACTGGTTGAGATGTTATCAGTGCTCCTCTTTCTATCCGAGCTATGATAAGCTGAGCGTCTTGGAAAAGCACCAGAAATTGATTGCTTTCTGGAACTTGGTAAATCTGCTTAATGATGGCATTTTTCCATGACTTAGAAGCCAAAACGCTACCCGGTTTTCCGGCCAGATGAAGCCTGAGCAGACCATCTTCGCTTCCAGATAGCAGGTATTTGCCGTCGGTAGAATAAGCCAAACTCAGGATGGCTTTTCCTGCTGATTTTTCTATGTAGCTATCTTCCGGGTTAGCCCATCGTTGGGCTGAAAGCAAGCTTAGATAAAACTCCCGGTCATCCGGGTCTCCTCCGTACTTAAAGTTCAGTTTCCAAGCTGCAAGGGCAATGGCAGGTTTTAGATAGGTTGCGGGGTAGCTTCCCTGAACGGCAAGGCGGGATTGAACGGCAAGGTTTTTCGCTAAAGACAGTAAGCGCAATTTGCGTGAGCTTCTTTCGGCATTTTCAGCAATCTGCCGTTGATTTTCTGCATTAGTCCGTTCGTTTTCCGCAATCTGCCGACTACGAATAGCATCGGCTTTTTCCTTCTCAGCCCTAACCGTAGCATTTTGTGCGGCATCGCGTTGCAAGGCAGCATCCATGGCATTCTTTTGCGCAATTTGTCGTTGCTTATCTGCTTCTTCTTTTTGCTTTATAGCTTCTTCGCGCTGAATTCCTGCCTTTTTTTCATTGGTTACTGCAAGCAATAAGTTGCTTTCGGCTTGGGAGCGAGCATGGTCAGTAGCTTTTTTTTGTAGCACCAATTTATCTCTTTCTTTAGCAGCTATGTCTCTTTCTTTTGCGGCTAATAGTTCATTCTGTTGCGCTTCTTCCCGTTCCAACAACGCCCAAATACTCAAGATACTCAACAATACCAGTGCAAGAAACAGGAGTACACGCCTTTGACGGAGCTGGCGTGAATTATTGGAAAGCAATTGAGCTTTTAAAAGCTCACTGGCTTCAATAAAGCTAAGTGCGCGATCAAGTCCATGTTGATACAGGTTGGCCCATGATTCATTGGGTTGGTGAAGTTGTTTCCAGTTAATCGCGAATTGCAAGTCGGGATCTCTCCATAACCCGGCAAGCCCTTGATCGTACAAGCGTGCGTTTTCAACCAACCGTATATAAAAACTCGCAGATTCGGCTTCTTCTTCAACCCAAAGCTTAAGCCTCGACCAAACCCGCATCAAACTCTCATGGGAGAGGTCAACAACGGCATCGGCGTTCAAAGGTGTTTGCCCGGGAGGCATTAAAAACCCTCTGCTGGTATCCCGAAATCCAGAAAGAATGCGGTTAATGGAAGAGTACTCGAGCCTTGTTATGAGGGAGAGTTGCTGAACCGTTTGAGGCCTTCGCACTCCCCTTTCACCACTGCCCTGAACCGTAAGCACTTTGAACAGCAAGGCACATCCGGCCTGGTCGTCATTGTTTAGTTCGTGGTAAGCCTCTTCGGCATGGCGGGAAAGTGCCTCGGCAATTCCACCTGTTTTATCATAATGGTCGAAGTCGATGGGGCGATCAGGCTTCTTTTCTTCAGCCCAAACCTCCCAGGTTCGCATGAGTGCATGTTGAAGTACCGGCAATTGATCAGGATTGTGTTGTGCTTCGCGAACGAGCCGCTCTACCAATTGTGGGTTTATGCGCAATCCGGCTTTTTTTATCGGCCCTTCAATGCTGAGTTTTAATTCGTCCGGCTTTAGCCTAGGAATCAGGAACTGTCCATCGTTGATGGCTTCCGGAAGTCCGCTTATCTGCTCACAATCGCCCATAAAGTCTGAGCGAAGGGTTAGCATCACATAAAGAGGAATATCTTTTTGCCGGCTGGCCGCGAGAATAAGCTTTACGAAATGTTGGGCAGGATGTGCTTCCAGGTGGCTGGTTTCCTGTTGCTGATAGCGAAATACTTCTTCGAACTGATCGACCAGAAAGAGGAATCCGTTTCCATAATCCGGAAAAAGCATCCGCATCACTTCAACCAATCCGAACTCATGTTGAAGAAGAAGGTGGAATACTTCATCAACAGAAACACGGCTATTTTCAGGACTTGCTTTCAGAATAGCGAGGGCAAGTTCATGTACCGGATTATAACCCGGGCGAAAGACCAACACTTTAAGAGCAAGGTCTTTTTCAAGAAGTCTGGGAATTACTCCAGCACGAAGAAGCGACGATTTTCCACTTCCTGAACTCCCGACTACCGAGACAAAACGAAAGGATAGCAGCTTACGGATAATTTCCTGAATATGCCTTTCTCTCCCAAAAAACCACTCCGCATCTTCGGCCTGAAAAGGCCGCAATCCCGGAAATGGCGGTCGGGAATGGTTTGTTAAACCAAATGACATAACTCTGGATTGGATTGTATATTTTTCACATTAATAGTACAAACTAATCTTTTAAATCGAGCCGTAAAAGAATGATTATCTTCCTAATTGTTGTCGTTTTGGTATTGGCAGCGGCACTTATCATCCTGCTCAACAAGCTGAGAAAGAGCGCACAATGGGCACACTTTGAAGCACGCCTCATTCAGTCTGCCAACGCGGAGCCTCCATTACGGCTGGAGGTTGCACCGGACGCCCCGGAATCTGCTATGGCGGAAGCCATCAACAAGATTATCGCTAAGGCTGGAGAACGACAATTAGAGGTCGAAAAAATTAAGCAGTCTGAGCGGCAGTGGCAGCAACAACAAGTGCTCAACAAAGACTATGAAAGCCTCTTGGACCGACTTCGATTAGTAGGTCAACTGGGCCAGGATATCACCAAAGGTCTAACGGTAAGTGAACTGTTCCAAAAACTCAATGAGGTGTTACAAGCATCTTTTCCGCTAATTATGGTTCAATTGGGTGTTCGTCGGGGTGATGTATGGCAGTGCTATACTCAGGTCAAGCCCTCTAACTATAGTGAACAGGAAGTTTCGCAGCTTCATCCGGTTACCGACTGGGTAGTCCGTCACGAAGAGCCCTTGCTATTGGAAGATATTGCTGCCCATTACCGCCGTTTTCTCTCTGAACTTCCACAATGGGAAGGGCTTCCGTCTGCAGGGTCTTGTTTGGCATTGCCTTTAGCCTCTAAACCGGGTGTAAACAGTTGGCTAATGTTGGTAACTACTGCCGAGTTTCCGCTTTCGGAAGCACAAATGGAGTTTGTTCGTGCTCTTGTGCCTTACGTTGCGGTATCCCTTGACAATGCGCGTATTTATTTAGACTTAGATAAGGAAAAGCAAAAAGCTGACACGCTTTTGCACAATATTCTTCCGAAGGAAGTAGCAGAAGAACTTAAGGCGAAGGGAAAAACGGAAGCACGTTTGTTTGAGCATGTTACAGTGTTGTTTACCGACTTTGTAAACTTTACTGGAACCAGCGAGCGAATGTCGCCACACGAGTTAGTAGAAGAGTTGGATGCTTGTTTCAAAGCCTTCGACTTGATTATGGAAAAACATGGATTAGAAAAAATCAAAACCATTGGCGATGCCTATATGGCAGTGAGTGGGTTGCCGGTAGAACGCCCAGATCATGCCCGTGCAGCAGTTGAAGCTGCAAGAGAAATCTTAGCTTATGTGAATTGGAGGCGAAACGAAGGAACTCTGATCTTCGATATCCGTATTGGGTTGCATACCGGACCGGTGGTAGCTGGAATTGTAGGGCACACCAAATTTGCTTACGACATTTGGGGTGATGCTGTGAATGTAGCATCACGTATGGAAAACACCGGCGAAGTAGGCCGTATTCAAATTTCTGAAGCGGTTTATAACCTGGTGAAAGACCAAATTCTGTGTGAATACCGGGGGTCGGTCGCCATAAAAAACAAAGGCGATCTCATTACTTGGTGGGTAGATCGAGTTTAATTACTCATTAAAAATGCTGAATAATCGCTTTCGCCATCCGTATTGCGGTAGTGCGCATCAAATACTTTAATCTATGCAATCGCTTGAAGCGTTTACCGGCCATATTCTGGTTGTTGAAGATGAGCCACTTCTTGCCAGAGCTTTGTTGCAACAATTGCGGGCACTCTGTCCAAATGCGGCTTTGCTTCCTGCAATAGGGAGTGCCCATTCGCTTCGTGTGTTTGCAAATACTCAAGTTACACCCGACTTAATTCTCGCAGATATTCAATTGAGTGATGGCCTTAGCTTATCCGCCCTCGATGCTTTTCCTCCAAATACTCCCGTGGTTTTTGTCACAGCTTACGACCATTACACCCTAAAGATTTTCCGCTTTAATGCTATTGACTATCTCTTGAAGCCATTGAGGGAAGAAGCTCTTATCGCTGCTTTGAAGAAATACCTGCTCCTGCATAATTCTTCCGTCAGAATTGAACCAACAGCCTATACTCACTTGGCGGCAGACTTACTCACTTCTACTCCATCCAAACCAACGCGCATGCTGCTTCACCAAGGCCGTTCTATTGTGCCTGTGCAGATTCAGAGGCTTAGGGTGTTTTTGTTAGAAGGAAGTTTGGTTAGGGCTACCGACAACGAGTCTCAGTGGTACATCACCGATTTTCGCTCTTTGGATGAAGTAGAAGAAGACCTCGAACCCAACTTTTGGTTTCGAGCTAACCGTCAATCGCTCATCGCCCGCGATGCGGTTGTAGCTTTTGAGCCAGACGAAACAGGCCGTCTTTTACTGAAACTTCAGCCTGAACTTCGGCATTCCGTCACCATCAGCAAGGATAAAGCAGCAACGTTTAAACGCTGGCTGGCTCAGGCCGAACTTGGTTAATCGTTGATTTTGCGCAAAAGGAATTTATCCGAGTTTACGTTCTAAATGTAACTGCTTCTAAAAAGATATAAACAGCGTTAATGGCCAAACAATCATGTTAAGCTATTGTGTCTTTTTTAAGCACCTGTTCATTTCAAAAACGAATATGCACTATCGTAAAAAGCTATTCAATGGCAACGTTCCGAGCTTTTTTTACTTGGCACTTTTTCCGGTAGAGTAGAGAAAGGCACCGTTTGGAGCGGCACCTTTCCCCCTCATCAATCCGTACGTGCGGTTTTCCCGCATACGGCTTTCCTGTAATCTTCTTTGCAGGCCTTCACAGTTTGCTTTGTTTGAAGTATTTTGTTGGGTCGATTAACTGGTGTTTCGCTACCAGTATCTCAAATGCCTGT
>CALSBM010000090.1:0-10826 GCA_943373175.1 Chitinophaga pinensis
TTAATCGACCCAACAAAATACTTCAAACAAAGCAAACTGTGAAGGCCTGCAAAGAAGATTACAGGAAAGCCGTATGCGGGAAAACCGCACGTACGGATTGATGAGGGGGAAAGGTACCGCTCCAAACGGTGCCTTTCTCTACTCTACCGGAAAAAGTGCCAAGTAAAAAAAGCTCGGAACGTTGCCATTGAATAGCTTTTTACGATAGTGTATATTCATTTATTAATAAAGTAAACTAAACTTTCTTTCGAAAGGGGATACTCTAATTTTACAACTGCTACGAATTGCTATTAATATCCTTCAATCTTCACGCAGATATTCTGGGCTTCAGTGAAGAAATCAAAGCTTTTGAAGCCGCCTTCACGGCCAACGCCACTGGCTTTCATTCCACCAAAGGGAGTTCGCAAGTCGCGAAGGTTCCAAGTGTTTACCCAAACAAAGCCACTGTGTAATTTGGAGGCAACCCGATGCGCTCGGTGTATATTCTCTGTCCAAACGCTGCCGGCAAGGCCATAGCGGGTGCTATTCGCCAGAGCTAATGCTTCTTCTTCTGTATCAAATGGAGTAAGGGTAGCAACCGGCCCGAAAATTTCTTCCTGATTAGTGCTACAGTCCATGCTCAGATTTTCAATCAAGGTTGGGGCGATATAATAGCCGCCTTCTGCTTCACCACCGGGATACACACGTTCCCCTCCACATAGAATAATACCGCCTTCCGCTTTCGCAGTTTCAATCTTTGCCAGGATTTTCTCCAAATGCGATTTTGATACTACCGCACCCATGAATACATCGGGGTTGGAAGGATGCCCTACTTTCAACTTTTGGGCTTCGGCTACTAAACGGTTGCGGAACTCGATGTAAACAGATCGTTCTACTAGAATTCTGGAACCACAAAGGCAAATTTGTCCTTGGTTTAGGAATGACGAGCGGACACTCATCCTAACAGCCTTGTCAAGGTTGGCATCGGCAAAGACGATGTTGGGATTCTTTCCACCTAACTCCAGCGACAGTTTCTTGAACATGGGAGCCGCAGTTCGGGCAATCTGTGCGCCAGTAGCAGTTCCTCCGGTGAAGGAGATAGCCGGAATTCCAGGATGTTCAGACAAAGCCTGACCAACTTTTCCTCCGAGCCCGTGAACAATGTTGAGCACTCCCGGTGGTAATCCGGCTTCTGCTGCAATTTCACCTAACAGATAGGCGGTATAAGGTGTTACCTCTGAGGGTTTGCCAATTACGCAGTTGCCGGCAGCCAGTGCAGGGGCAATTTTCCAAGTGAAGAGGTAAAGAGGCAAGTTCCAGGGCGAAATACAGCCTACAACACCCAACGGATGCCGTAGCGTATAGTTCAATGCTTGCCCCTCCATCTGGTGCACTTGCGCATCGAAATGGAGCAGTGCGGTTGCAAAAAACCGAAAGTTGGCCGACGCTCTTGGAATGTCAACTTCGCGGGTAAGCCACAACGGCTTTCCATTATCCTTGCTTTCAGCCTCCGCTAACTCATCAAAACGGCGGTCGATGCCATCGGCAATGCGCATCAGCACTTCATGCCGAAACTGCTTGCTGCTTTGTCCCCAATCGTTAAACGCAAGAGCCGCAGCTTGGTAAGCTTCTTCTACATCGCGGTGGTCGGAATCGGGAACTTCGCTATAGACTTGCCCATTGGCAGGACTATCGTTAGGCAGGTATAAGCCGGAAACTGGAGGCTGAAACCGCCCGTTGATGAAGTTGTGAAGACGAATCATGGCTTATCGAATTACCTCACCCGGCCAAGCCATGATGCCGCCCAGCATGTTATAAACTTTTTCGTGACCTTGCTCTACAATGAAGTTAGAAGCAGTGGCTGAACGAGCACCGGAACGGCAATAGACGTAGTAGTTTTTACCATTCTCTAAGTTCATAATCTGATCGAAGAAGTCGCCGGAGCGGATGTCGATGTTACGTGCACCGGCGAGATGACCTTCGGCATATTCCGCCGGGGTTCTCACATCCAGCAAAACGGCATCCGGGTCGCTGGCTAATCCTTGTGCAAATGCAGCACAATCTATATTCTGAAAACTCATGGGTTCTGAATTGGTGGTTGAAAATAATGGAAGGATTTTAATCCTCTAAATGACTTTTGGTAAAGGTTAAAACTGAGAGTAAACATCGAAAAAGCCGCAAACAAGGCAGCTTTTTCGACAATAAGAATGACGTTACGCAAGGGTTTCTGTAACTAAAGGAATTGCGACTTTCTGAATTTCGCCCATTCCTCCTTTTACATTGAAAATTTGGTTAAACCCATTACGACGAAGAATGGAACAAGCGATAACCGACCGATATCCGCCGGCGCAATGAACGAACCAGGTGTCGTTCGCGTTGAGCTTGCCGATATGCGATTCCAAGTCGCGCAATGGAGCAAGGTGCGCTTCCGGTAAATGGCCGTCATGGTATTCACCTAAACGCCTTACGTCGAGAACGGAATTCGATTCCCACTTTTCAGCAAAGGTGGCAGCGTCTATGTTCGGAATATGATCAACGCCTTCACCGGCATTTTTCCACGCTTCGAATCCTCCAAGGAGGTAGCCGGCAACGTTTTCAATGCCTACTCGGGCGAGGCGAAGGATAGCTTCTTGCTCTTTACCCGCATCGGCAACAATTACGAGACGCTGTTTAAGGTCAATTAAAGTTCCAACCCAAATCGCGTAGGAGCCGTTGAGCCCTACATTGATGGCACCGGGAATAAATCCTTCCAGGAAAAGGTCAGGATCGCGGCTGTCCAGTACGATTGCACCTTCGGCCATCTCCTTTTTCACATCGGCGATGGTTAAGCTGCGGTTGTTGCGTGCAATGACTTCTTCCACTGGCTCATAACCGTGGCGGTTGATGAGGGCGTTTTTCACGAAGTACTTAGGTGCTGGAAGCTGCCCGTCGAGTAATACAGAAGCGAACTCCGCTTTGCTCATAGGTTGAAGGGCGTAGTTACTTTGTTTTTCAGCACCAATGGTTGAGACTTTTTCCTTGCCAATTGTTTTGCCACACATAGAGCCAGGGCCATGCCCTGGATATACCAAAAGATGGTCGGCAAGCGGCATGATTTTATGCTGAATGGTTTCGTAGAGGTTGGCCACTTGCTCTTCTTTAGAGATAATCACACCATCGAGCAAATCGGGACGGCCTACATCGCCAACAAACAAGGTGTCGCCGGTGAAGATGCTATGTTCTAAACCGTTTTCATCGGAAAGAAGGAAGCAAGTAGATTCAGGAGTATGGCCGGGGGTGTGAATGGCTTTAATAGAAAGTTTCCCTAAAGTAAAAACTTCACCATCAAAGGCATTGTGGATAGGGAATTGGGCAACTGCGCCAGGACCATAAACAATGGTTGCACCGGTTGCTTTCGCTAAGTCCACATGTCCGGAGACAAAATCCGCATGGAAGTGGGTTTCGAAAATGTATTGGATGGTAGCACCTCGCTTTTTCGCGAGTGCTAAGTAAACTTCTATGTCGCGGATTGGATCAACCACTGCCGCTTTGCCCTCTGATTCAAGGTAATAGGCAGCTTCTGCCAAGCAGTTGGTGTAAAGCTGTTCGATGTACATGAGTATGCTGTTTTTCTTTTTTAACCGGACGTGGTGGTCTAAAGTTCCTTGTCTAGTTTTTCCAATTTCACAGTATTTATCCGGGTTTCTGAAACGGAAAGCACCGTAAGTTGGCATGAACCGGCTTCGATACGGGCGTTGACATCAGGAATTGCTCCGAATGCGTCCATTAGAAGGCCACCGAGAGTTTCATAATCGCCTTCAGGCAGATTAAGGTCGTATTTCTTGTTCAGATAATCCACCTCTAACCGAGCCGAGAATATCCACAAATCCTCTTTCAGCAGTTTTTCGTCCTGCTCATCCACATCGTACTCGTCTTCAATTTCTCCGAAAATTTCTTCCAGAAGGTCTTCGCGAGTTACAATACCGGAAGTGCCACCAAATTCGTCAACCACGAGTGCAATACTTCTATGTTCTTTGCTGAACTTATTGAAGAGCTGCAACGCCGGCATGCTTTCCGGAACAATCATCAACTCGTGCATCAATTCACGAAGGTTAGTTTTGGGTTCTAACAGGGCAGAAAAGTGTATAAATCCGGTGCAATGGTCGATTTCTTCTTCATAAACTACAATCCGGCTGTGCCCACTTTCGGTAAAGACTTTTCGCAAATCATCCAGCGATTCATTCACTTCAATGGAAACTATTTCGGTTCGAGGCACCATACATTCCTTCACTTTAACCTGATCAAACTGAAGGGCATTCTGGAAATAATCAATGTCAACCGGATGGTCTTCCGTTTTGTTTTTGGAAGAAGTTTCTCTGATAAACTGGTCTAAGTCAACCTTTTGAAATACTGGAGTATTTACTTCGAGCTGAAGGCGAAATACTCGAGTTATGAGAAATTCCGAGGTTTTCACAATCACCCAAACCAATGGAAAGAGCAAGATGTAGGCGATGTTGATAGGAATAGCAAAAAGCAGGAGGGCTTTGTCGGCCATAAGGCTAAACGCCAGTTTGGGGAGGAATTCGCCAAGAATCAGCACTACTCCTGTTGAGATTAGGGTTTCTATCAGAATAGTCAGCAACTCGTATTCAGGTGAAAGCTGAAAAATTTGCTGAATTAGTGGCTGTAGTTGGCTGGCCATAAGTGAACCGTAAATCACTATGGATATGTTGACACCAATCAGGATAACTCCAATAAATCGAGAAGGATGCTTGATAAATTTGGTAAGAAGAATTGCCGAGAAATTGCCCTGTTTGCTTTTCAGCTCCAGACGAAGCCGATTTGCTTGAAAAAAAGCAATTTCAATTCCGGAGAAGAAAGCGACGCTGATCAAGGTCAGCATGATGAGCAAAATAGTACTCACAAAGATTTTTTACGGTTGAGGAATCGCCTGCGTGCACGCCTAAGACTAAAGGTAAATGCAGCAAGAAAGGCTATAACAAACAACAACAGCGGAACTCGCTGAAGACCTCCCCAAACTTGTGACTGCCAAGTACCGGCTGCTGCTGCACTTATGGCCACTAAAAGCCATAAGGCATCGCCCATGGTCATCCATGCGGTGCTTTTGGAAGGATTCTCAGAAGGATGGTCTGTCATTACTTCAAACTTACAACTCCTTTGACATTCAATATGCGATAACGGCTGAAATCCTGATTCGATTCAAGGCCATCTCCATATATGATTTCGTCTTTGGTTTTTATGCGAACAGGTTCGTCGGTATATAGCCGATCTTGGTTTTCGTACCAAATGAGTTTTTCTGTATTCAGGCTGTCGCCTTTTTCATTCACCACCAGTACTCTGCCTTTTACTTCCATCATCTGGCTTAACGTATAGCGTTTGCCATAGTCGGCTTTCAGAAAGGCGTTTTGATGTTCCCGGCTATCGTAAAATCTGGCCAGCAATCCTTTTGGCATTTCAGTATAAGATTCTCCTAAAGTTACCCGAACTACGATTGGAGCAGTTACCCTTGCTTTGGTTTTGGCTGAATCCGTATATAGAATTTCAACCTTTTCTGCCAATTCCCTATTGAGGTTTTTGACGTCTGCAAAAAGCTGAATCTTTTTCGGTTCGTTGGTGCAGGCAGTCATGGATAGCAGGAAGAACGCGAAGGCTATACTTCTGTTAATCATACTTGCGTTGAACAAACCACAAATCATTCAGGGTGAAGCCAAGCGTAAGCCGTAAGAAGTTCTCCTGAATGAGGGAGTTGCTAATAGTGCCTCTTTGCCCATATTCTGCTGCAAGATGAATCTGTGAAAATGATTTGCGAATTGGAAGGCTCATGCCAAAACTAAAGGCCCACTCGTTAACCGGAGTTTCGCGTAGTTGTAGGTAGGTTTGGTGGTAGCGAAATCCAGCACGGTAGCGTACTAATTTGAAGTAATTCCAACCTTTCATGTTAGCAGATAAATTCGGAATCCATTGTCCGCCAAGGGAAAGTTGAAAGCTGTTTCTTAACGAATCGGAGAATCCAAACGACTTAAAGTCTGCCCAGTTCTGAACCCGTAACTCGGCGCCAACTAACCAATTGCCTTCTTTTTCGTAACCAACACCAATTCCATAACGTACCGGTAGCCGGTAGTTAGCGTCTGTAGATTGCACTCTTACAATGGTATCGGAGACTAAAGGAACTCCAGTAGAGGATAAGTTTCTGAATCGAATACCCAGAAGCGAACGTTCAGCATTCAGGTTTAATGGTAAGTCGTAGAAAGCACCAAAGGTCAAAAACCGGTCTTTCTTTTTATTTGGGAAAAAGCGGTATTGCACACCACCGGTTATTATCATCTGACGAAGGTTAATGCCATCCGAGATTAATGTGTTGAGGGCGAGGGTGCTATCGGGGAAGAAAAGGTATTGCTGCTGGGTAATGTCACCAAATAGATAAGTTGCTTTTAAACCGACGCAAAGATGTTGTCCAAAGCTGAACCCATTGGCCAAATACGCTTGGTTAAGCCCGCCAGTGCCACTGAATCTCGAAAAATAGGGAACAAGTCCGGTATCGGTAGTGCTGGTTACTGCATAAGAGGCGTTTGAGAAGGGCATTACTCCAGCCGACAATCCCCAGTAGCGATTGATAGGAAAAGAAAGTGCACCGTAAGCGAAATTGGTAGATTGTTTAAACAAAGACCCTTCTGAATTTCGGGCAGTTCCAATTTGGCTATTGGCTGCAAAATCGTAGGCGGTAAGCCTTAATCGTGCTAAGCTTGCAGGGTTTATTAAGGAAGGAACGGTGCCGTCGGCGAGTATAATCCCAAGGTCGCCCATGCCGCGTTGCATGGTGAAGGTAGATGGAGTTAGGTCGCCAAGCCCAAAACGAGCATAAGCAGTTCCTCCCGGAATTATCTGTGCACTAACGTATTGTTGCACAAGAATTCCGAAAAAAATGAGGAGTAAGGTAAGCCTAAGGCGTTGTATCATGATTGAGAATAATCGCAGCAAGCCCTTGTAGGACAAGCTGCGGTCGGGCAAATATCGGTTTTTGGAATGCGTTTTCAAAAGCCGGGGTATCACCGCCGCATAAAACGACGTCAGGGTCTGGGTATTGTTCGGCTGCTTTTGCTACAAAAGCTAACATTTCGGCGGCCATTCCGTGCCTAACTCCATCCTGCATGGCTTCTGCGGTAGTCAAACCCGGCCATTGCCAAGATCCTTCAGCAGGAGCTAATAATGGCAATTTGCCAGTGAAATGATGCATAGAAGTAAGTCGCATGGTAAAACCGGGAGTGATGAATCCACCCTGATGTTCACCATTAGCACAAAAATCCATCGTCAGGCAAGTGCCAAGGCTAATAACAACCACCGGCTTAGATTTCCATTCACTGATAACTCCTGCAATGATGCTGTAACGGTCTGGGCCTAACTCTTTTAGGTTGTATTTGCTAAGAACAAGGCCGTCTTTGTAGGGTGGTCTAAGGCGAATTTCAGGAATAGCCCAATTGACAATCGTGTTTTCAATCAAATGCTCTTCCTTGCCAACGCACAACCAACCAACCCGGTCAAGTTGCCCTGGAGGTTTCCAAAAAGAAAGGGCCCGGTATTCTACCAGGCCACTTTCAAGCCACTGGTTGTTCTCAACCAGAGCCCATTTTATTCGGGTATTGCCTCCGTCAATCAACAAGCAACGCATGTGCTACGGCAGGCAGTTTATATAATTATTCTACTGTTACTGATTTCGCCAGATTTCTGGGTTGATCCACATTACACTCGCGTAGGGTTGCAATATGGTACGAAAGCAGTTGCAATGGTACAGAGTTAATCAACGGAGATAGGGAATCATGGGTTTCCGGTACCTCAATAACAAACTCTGCAAGTTTGCGTACTTCTGTATCTCCGGGGTTCACAATAGCAATGATACGGCCTTTACGAGCACGCACTTCCTGTATATTACTCACCACCTTGTCGTACTGATTGTTTTGGGTTGCAATAACAACCACTGGCATTTTGTCGTCAATCAAAGCAATTGGGCCGTGCTTCATCTCTGCTGCCGGATAACCTTCAGCATGGATGTATGAAATCTCTTTCAGCTTTAATGCGCCTTCTAAAGCAACAGGGAAGTTGACACCGCGTCCAAGGAAGAGAAAATCTTGTGCATCTTTAAACTCCCTGGCCAATTCGGAGATTTGATCGTTGAGTTTAAGCACCTGCTCTACTTTAGCCGGAATGGCTTCCATCTCAATAAGAATTTTACGAAGATCGCCTTCGTTGATAGCTCCTTTGCGATGTCCAACCCACAATGCCATTTGAATCAAAACAGTAACCTGAGCTGTAAATGCCTTAGTAGAGGCCACTCCTATTTCTGGTCCGGCATGGGTATAAGCACCGGCATGGGTTGCGCGGGGAATGGAAGAACCTACAACATTACAAACGCCGAGGATAGTTGCGCCTTTATGCTTGGCTAAATCAATAGCCGCTAAGGTGTCGGCTGTTTCACCACTTTGCGAAATCGCAATCATGATATCATCGTAGTGAACGATAGGATTGCGATAACGGAATTCTGAGGCGTAATCTACTTCAACAGGGATACGAGCCAGCTCTTCGAACAAATACTCCGCAACTAAACCAGCATGCCAGGAAGTTCCGCAGGCTACAATTAGGATACGCTTAGCGTTCATCAGTTTGTGCTGATATTCGCTCATTCCACCCATGAATATAGTGCCGTTCTTTGGGTCAATACGGCCGCGCATCGAGTCGAAAATGGAACGTGGTTGCTCAAAGATTTCCTTCATCATGAAGGTGTCATATCCGCCTTTTTCTATCATCTCCAACTGCAATTCCAACTCCTGCACTTTTGCAGGTTTAACCACATTTTCAATGGTTTTAATGGAAAGCTCGTTATTAGCAATGATGGCTATTTCGCCATCATTCAGGTAAACAACGCTTTTGGTGTATTCAATGATAGGCGAAGCATCAGAAGCAAAGAAGAATTCTTCCTGACCTAACCCCACAACTAATGGACTGCCTTTACGTGCCGCAACCAGCATCCGGGGCTCATCTTTTACCATTACTACAATCGCATAAGCACCATGTACTTCGGTTAGAGCAAGCCTAACTGCCTCGTCTAAGGAAACTTTTTCTGACTCTCGGATGGAGTCAATTAAGTGTGCTAGTACTTCAGTATCGGTTTCGCTTTCAAAGACATGACCCTCTTTCATGAGTTGCTTTTTTAGCGAAGAGTAGTTTTCGATGATTCCATTATGGACAATCACCATGTTACGGCTCTGGCTATAATGCGGATGCGCATTGACATCGTTCGGCTCCCCATGGGTAGCCCAACGGGTATGTCCAATTCCTACTGTTCCTTCGGTATTGCTGACATCAAGTATTTCTTCCAGTTTGCTGACCTTACCCACCGTTTTATATACGCTGAGATGGCCTTTATTTAGCAATGCAATTCCGGCACTGTCGTAACCACGATATTCAAGGCGCTGGAGGCCTTTGATGAGAATAGGTTTGGCTTGACGAGTTCCGATGTAGGCTACAATTCCACACATTTTTCCTTCAGTTTTTGTTCAGATAAGTGAAAGTTACAACAAGTTTAGGTTTTAATGCAACGTGACTTCCGTTGCCAATGATGAGACGCTCAGTCCTAACAGAACTGAGGTTAGGTAGAAGATATAGGCCAAACTGACGCTGGCCGTTTAGGTAACGCTGAATTTCTCTGGTAATCACGAAGCGATATTGCCGGGTGGCCTCACTGAATTGGCCGCCAAGATAGCTCTCATTAGCGTCTGCAACCAGTGAGTTGGCACCGGTTGAGTCTGATGCCAGTATTACTAAATTTGAAGGGCGCGAAAACAGCGTTGGAAGTTGCCCTTCAACGGGATTTAACACCAATTCAGCCTTGTTTATTATTATGTTATTTTTTTTGGAAAGCGAGTCTAACCAAGGAAAAGTAACCTTTGTCTTATAACCAGACAACCCAGACATGTAGCTATTTCCTGAGGAGGGATTAACCTGCCCTACAATGGACTCAACTATGCCATTGCGCTCTGATCGGTAAATATTAGCAGTAGCGCCGTTTGGCGCTAGAACAAAGTCAAATCGTTTGCGGTTTTGCCCCTGTTTATAGTAAAGGCTGATAACCGAATTGACGTTTCTAAGGTTAAAGCCCAGCATACATCCCTCACCAGACGGTGGACAATTATCCGCTTTCACCATAATGCCTTTGAAGAAGTCCCAGAAGCTAGCGTTGTTCGAAAGACCTGGCTTTCCGCTTTCTGCCAATAATTTCTGCCCGAAGGCATTATCTAACTTAATGCGCTCGGATGCTGGTATCACAATGATGCTGTCTTTTCCACCTAACCATTCATTGGAGGTAATCGTGGAAAGCGGTCGTGGTTTAAACTGCTTGCTCCCTAAAGGAGTGCTTTGTACCCCCGGGTTGAAGGTGTTATAGTAAACCGAATCCCTGTATAACTTGGTACTTAATTCAAAAACCTGTAGCGACATTTCTCTGGTAGTATCGCCGTAGAAGTAATCGTATTTGAGGCTCAGCACTACTGAATCTAGGCTGAGGGTATCTCCGAAATTAATATTTTCAGTAATCAAGGCGGCCTGAGCTACAAATGCAGAGGTGGTTAAACCAAAGGTAGGGTCGTAAATGCAGCCAACTATGTTGGTAGAAGAATTACTGCTTCGCAAGGAATCTTCCCTTATTGTAGAAGATTCAATAGTAAAGGTGTCCACTTGGTAAACTCCTACACCATTCACGTTTGGAAGCAGTCCTGCTCCCAAGGTGCCTTCTTCGCTGCATGAACTTCCAGCAATAGCCGCAGTTAACAGCGCCATCAGCCATAACCTCATACTAA
>CALSBM010000091.1:0-9677 GCA_943373175.1 Chitinophaga pinensis
TTATTCTCACTTTGCGCCTTTGCGTCTTAGCGAGAGGATTTTTTGCACGCCAAGCCGCTAAGTCGCCAAGTTTATTATCATCACTTCGCGTTTTAGCGAGCATGTTTTCCGCAAAATCCGGAAGGAAATGTGGCTAATTTGTTAGACCCCCAACCGGAATATTCCCTAACTTTAGGAAACAAGCAGTACGAACTCAGCAACCACCTCGGCAACGTGCAAGTGACCCTCAGCGATAAGAAATTAGGCCAAGCCCCGCCAGAGAGCAGCAGCTTCACGCACTACCTCGCGGATGTACGCACCGCCGTGGATTATTACCCCTTCGGGATGCAGATGCCTAGGAGAAGTGGAGTTGGGGAGTATAGATATGGGTTTAATGGGATGGAGAAAGACGATGAAGCGAAAGGCGATGGAAACCAATATACATCCTTACATCGTATCTATGACCCACGTTTAGGAAGATGGTTAAGCACTGATCCTGAAGTTGAAGAATTTCCAGACGAAACACCATATAACAATAATCAAAATAATCCTATTGTAAATACTGACCCTAATGGTGATTGTCCTTGGTGTATTGGAGCATTGGTTGGTGCTGCTGTTGATGCTGGGTTACAACTTGCTGAAATAGGTTTTAGTGATGATAAGAGCTTAAGCGATTTTCGTTGGAAATCAGTTGCAGTTTCTTTTGCATCTGGAGCTATTGGTGTTGGTATTGCCTCAAAAATTGACAAAGCAGTTAAGGTTGCAGGTATAGCAAGTAAAGCAGCAACAACCGCTATTAAAGTTTCAACTAGTGCGGCTACTGATGCCGCTACAAGTGCAGGAGGTCAATTAGTGAAAAAGGGTAAAATTGATGGAGGGGAAGTTTTAATAGATGTAATAGCAGGTGGAACTTTAGGAAAAGCTGCTGGAGATGCTGCAGAAAAAGTAGCTAAGAAATCACCGACAGGAAAAGTATTAGCCAACCAAGCTGATAGAGCTAAAAGAGTTGCAGCAAATAGTACAAGACCAACAAGACAAGAAGCAGCTAAGACAACTGCAAAAAAGGCTGAAAATTATGCTGCTAAAAGAGGTGCGGCAGCAGGCACAGCAGCATCGGGTATAGCTTCAGAAGCTGCAAAAAAACTTACAGGTACAGGTGAAGATCCGAAGAAAAATTAGAGTATATGCGAAGAAATGATTTTTTTAAATCAGAAAATCTTGTGTATGCAAGTTTTTTGGTGGTAGGTTTCTTGGGACTACTTTATCTGAAAGGATTAGAAACTGTAGTTTTTCTTTTCCTGTTTTTAGGTATGGCGTTTATAAATATTTATGCAATAGTTGGAGTATATAATGTATTCAGAGGTGTAAAAGAGAAATGGTTGTTATGGCAAATACTTTTATCAATTCTTTTCGGTGGGATTCTTTACAAACAATACGGATCTTACGCATTACTTAAATCTATTTCAGTTTCATTAGTTATCACAATTGTAATAGGTATTTACTCAATTATATCTAATAGAAATAGATGAACTAAAGATGAGCGTGGCGTTTTTTGAGGCGAATCTGTCTGTGAAGCAGTTGTTGCTGAACATTCAGCAGATGTTTGATAACCAAACCTACCAAGATGCGGTCATTCATTTACAGCCCTTATCCAGTATAAACGACATCCTCAACTTCCACCTCACCGAGCAGCCTATCTATGGCAGTGCGCGGTTGGGCGTGCGGAACCTGGAGCGCACGGAGGTGTATGCCCGTTATTTAATCGACAAAAAGCACGTCACCGCCGAACCGGAAGACCCCACCCAGCCGTTGTTGCTCACCCCGCCAAACCCGGAAGGAAATGTGGCTAATTTGTTACAAGACCAACCGGAATATTCCCTAACTTTAGGAAACAAGCAGTACGAACTCAGCAACCACCTCGGCAACGTGCAAGTGACCCTCAGCGATAAGAAATTAGGCCAAGCCCCGCCAGAAAGCAGCAGCTTCACGCACTACCTCGCGGACGTACGAAGTGTAGTGGATTATTATCCGTTTGGAATGCAAATGCCGGGGAGGAGTGGAAGTGGGGGGTATAGGTGGGGGTTTAATGGTCAAGAGAAAGAGATTGGTTTAGAAGAGTATTATTCTTTTAAATATAGAATACATGATGCAAGGCTAGGTAGATTTTTAAGCATTGACCCGTTAGAAAGTGAATATCCTTGGAATTCTCCTTTTGCTTTTGCTGAAAATAGGCCTATTGATGGAATTGATTTAGAAGGATTAGAATTTTATTCAGTACATATTCGAGAGAATGCGGATGGTTCAAGAACAAAACTTTTTGTAGTAAATTACACTAACATTAAAAATGCCGGAGATAAAAATGTTAAAACAGCAAATGGATTTGGCCCACGCGGTGATGTGGGAATTACGTATGTGATTCATAAGTTTAATAAAGATGGAAAAGAAACAGGAATAGAATCATTTAACGTTAAGAACTCAGAGCATGGTATTTATGCGGGGCCAAATAATCCAAAACAGTATTGGGATAAACCAGATGCATCCGGTAACTATCCGGATGATTATAGTTTATCTCCAATTGATGAAACTGATAACAATGCGAAACAACACGATCTAGATTTTGATGGAATACCACCAAGTGGAGTAAATGGATTAGCTGGCACTCTGGACGAACGAAGTTCAAAGGCCAACATTGATTTTATTAGGAGAGCAGATATAACAACTAATAAATATCTAAAAGGCCAAAATGACGACATAACAGGAAAACCAGTTACAAAAGCCACTTCTGATGCCGGTCAAAAAGCAGCACGCACAGGAGGTTTTGGGTTTAGAAGTTTCAAGTTTGCAGAATATTTAAAGAATATAAAAATAGAAAAACCTAAAGGACCTTAATGCAAATGAAAAAGCTACTATTCATATTGTTTTGTGCTTATGTTTTGATTGGTTGTTTGGGCGGTGGAACACATGGTTCAATTGAATGTTATCAATACCAAGTGAATAAAAGCGAGCTAGAAAAAGTAGTTAGAAAAGTGATATCTAATACCTCGAACATTGAGCAAGATAGCGCTAAAGGTTATTATAACGACGATACTACTTACATTACAATAATTATATATGAAAAAAATGAAGTAAATAATTATATTTTTAGATATGGTGGTGGAAGAGAGTATTGGGATTTATCTAAAGAATCATCTATTTTTATTGCATATGCACATAACAAAGAGGGTAGAGGCGGAAGCTCAGGAAACGGAGGCGTTAAGTGGTATGACTTTAAACTAAAGGAAGAATTAACAGGAGTGTTTGAGCGAGGCTTTATTGAAAAAATAGACCAAGAGTTAAAATTAAAACATTGTAAATGCCAATGATAATTTAATTCCATTTCCTTGGAAATCATCTGTGTTTTTTCATTTTTCTTATTACTTACAATAATTCCAAGAAAATTATCGCAAACTATATTTCTTCCGGAGCTACAACTGCCTTGGGCGAAGCGTTTGACCGCACCAACCAGTCCGTGAAGCAGTTGTTGCTGAACATTCAGCAGATGTTTGATAACCAAACTTACCAAGATGCGGTCATTCATTTACAGCCCTTATCCAGTATAAACGACGTACTCAACTTCCGCCTCACCGAGCAGCCTATTTACGGCAGTGCGTGCCTGGGTGTGCGCAACCTGGAGCGCACGGAGGTGTATGCCCGTTACCTGATCGACAAAAAGCAAGTAACAGCCGAACCCGAAGACCCGACCCAGCCGTTGTTGCTCACCCCGCCAAACCCGGAGGGGAATGTGGCTAATTTGTTACAAGACCAACCCGAATATTCCCTAACTTTAGGAAACAAGCAGTACGAACTCAGCAACCACCTTGGCAACGTGCAAGTGACCCTCAGCGACAAGAAATTAGGCCAAGCCCCACCCGAAAGCAGCAGCTTCACGCACTACCTCGCGGACGTACGAAGTGCAGTGGATTATTATCCCTTCGGGATGCAAATGCCGGGTAGGAGTTTGAGTGGGGGGTATCGGTATGGGTTTAATGGGAAGGAGAAGGATAATGAAGTTAAAGGAGATGGTAATAGCTTGGATTTTGGAGCAAGAATTTATGACGCGAGGTTGGGAAGGTGGTTAAGTTTAGATCCATTGCAAGCTAAGTATCCGAGTTTTACACCATATAGTTTTGTGAATAATAGTCCAACATTTTGTATTGACCCTGATGGTAGAAAAATAGTTATTTATTACCTTGATGAAAATAATAGAAAACAAAGTATTACAATTTCAAAAGTGGCAGATATAGAGAAATTGAAAAATAAGGATGGTTTTCTTGGTCAAATGTATGAAACATTAAATTACTTGAAAGGAAGTCATGTATTAATAAATGCTATTGAAACGAAGAAAAAAGTATATGTAGAACAGAGTGATAGGACAGAATATGAACATTTACAAGGAAAAGGTCGAACTATTCAATATGATCCCTTACAAGGACTTGAACTTGTAAACGACGATCAAGTTTCACTACCTAAAGAAAAGAGGAGGGGAAATGGTAAAATACAATCGCCAGCTATTGGATTTTTACACGAATTAGGTCATTTTATTAACGAAATTGAAAATGTATCAGAGATGATAGAGAGAACTACTATAAAAGATGATTTAATGCATGACTGTGAAGAGGATAATGTTATCATTAATTATGAGAATCCTTTCGCTGAACAAAAAGGAGAACCTTCTCGGACTAATCATAGTGGTATTACAAGAACTGTTGAATCACCTACTTCTCGAAAAGTGGATAGTTCAAAAAAAGAGAAGAAGAAAACTAATCCAAGGCAATTATGAAAAATGTATTAATAATATTGTTAATGATTTTTCCCTATAAATCTTTAGGTCAGGGTATTCAATCATTTGATTTATATGCCGTAAATTTTAATTTATTATGTTTTAGGTATAGTTTAGATTACAGTGATGTTATTGAAATGTGTGAGCAAGGTTCGGAGAATACTATTTGGTACAAAATAGATAGTTCGTCAAAATATTTTTCAAAGTTAAAAAACAAATTAACCTCTATAAAACATGATTCGACTAATGTGAAGTATTTATTAGATCTGAGACTTGTATTAGTAATTCGATATTTAAATCATAGTGATTTAATTGGCTTTGAATCCAATGGTAATATGAAATTTAATAATTTGAAATGTAAGGATAATCCTGATTTGTTTCAAGAATTAATTAAATTATTACCGAGACAATACCGTCGTATATCAAAATAAAGAGAGTATATATACTTGTGGTTACAGAGGATAAGTCCGAAATTTTTTAGGGAGTTGAGATGGTTGGAAGATTTTCATAATGGTAAATACAGGTTGTATTTGTCGCATAATACAGAGAAAATCGAATTGGTAAATCATACAAATTTGAGTATCAAGGATTGCTTAAAGATTTGAAATTGAATTGAAGAAGAATATTTGTTTGAACTATTCTGATTATATCACCCCTTCGGGGTTAAATATTAGTGGTTGCCGTTTTTCTATAATAATATCACCCCTTCGGGGTTTTTGAGGCTGGTTCCGTTTTTGGGAAATGAATTTGTAAACTATGAATAATTCGCCTCTAAAAATGGCTTCTAATTCATGACGTTGCCGTTCCGGTGGACATGCCGCACACTACGACCAACTAAACCGCATCAAGGCGGCGGATTATCAAAATTTTGATGCTGCTTCTAGTACTTGGACGAATGAAAATAATTACGGAAATAGTTATACTTGCTTATTTCACTCAAACTGACCCACCCATTTCACTCCATGTTGACCCACCTTTAGTCGGTTGATTTATGGGCTAAATTATCGATGTTTTTTCATTCGTTGTGCCGGAGTGATTTTCCTTTCAATTCTATACGTTGAGCGTTGGCGGTCAGTCTGTCTAGGATAGCATCTGCGAGGGTTGGGTCTTGTAAGTATTCGTACCAATGTTTGATGCTTAATTGCGAGGCTATAATCATGGCTTTTCGCTTGTATCGATCTTCCAGTATTTGGAGAAGTGCCAACCTGGCTTCTGTATTGAGGGGTTGAAGCCCGAAGTCATCCAGGATAATGAGATTAGTTTTTTCTATTTGATTTAAGAGCTTGATGAAGGTTCCATCGAGTTTTGCCTGATGGATCTTTTCTATAAACCTGTTCATGTTTAGGTACATGGTTTTGTGGCCCAGCAAACAGGCTTGATGACCGATAGCGCATGCCAGATAGCTTTTCCCACAACCGGTGGCACCTGTAATCAGGATGTTTTCTGAGCGAAGAATCCAGTGGCAGTCAGCCAACTGACTTAGTTGCTGGGTAGAGAGATTTCGCTCTTGTGAACATATCACCTCTTCTAGATTTGCAGCGTATCGAAGCTTGCTGATTTTCAGGAATATTTCGGTTCGCTTGTTTTGTTTGCTTTCTATTTCCTGTTGTGTGAGGCGAGCCAGCAGCTCGTGTGCGGCAGGCTGTAGGTGTGTAGGCATGTTCAAAATGGCTTCGTAGCCATTGGCCATGCCGTGTAGACGCAGTGTTCTGAGCTGGTCTAGCGTTGCTTGTTGATTCATGTGTTTGGATTTAAGGTTATTGGTATTGTAGAGCTCCGCGTACGTTGTCGTTTTCAATTTGGGCGAAGGTGGGTAGGGGTTCCCCTTTATCCCTATTGTTCTTTAGGATTTTTTCAATCGTTCCGTAGTTAATTCGGACACCCTGAAGCGCCAACGTACAGGCAGCTTCCAGACGTGGGTGGCCATACTTTTCAGCTAAACGCAAAACCCCTAAGCAAGCGTTGTAGGTTTGCTCTGGAAACGACTTTGATTCCAGTATTTTGCTGATGACTTGTGCGGTGTTGGTGCCAATGCTTTGTGCTTTAGATTCAAAATATTGTGCATTCCACCCTTTTTGTTCGTAAAAGGCCGCATGGTTAGTAGGCATGTGCTCGGCAAGAGTCGTATAGGCGTGCTTGCGGTAATTTCGCACATGGATGGCGATACGAGTATGCTGATGATAGATTTCTACCTGATCGCTTGTGTAAACAAGCTTGAGCGACTGACCTGCAAAACGATAGGGCACGCTGTACTGATGCATGTCTTCGCCGAGTATCACATGGTAGTTCCTTTGCGCTTTCGCTAATACGGTTTTTTTGACCTCGAAAACCTGGGTGGGAAGGCTGATCATATGAACCTTTTCCTGCTCCAGCAGCTCGGCGCGGGAATATTTCCTGTCACGAATCTTTCGCTCGTTTACGGCGTGAAGATGGGTGTGAAGTAAGGCATTGAGTGCCCGAAGGGAGGTCGGCAATTCATTTCGGATGGCAGTGTAAACCAGCTGATAAGCCGTCTTTACGGCTCCTTCCACACTCGCTTTGTCTTTAGGTTTGCGCACCCTCGTTGCCATAAAAGCTGTTTTATAATGTAACGATAGCTGCTCAATGAGGTCTGTAAACGTAGGCTCATAGCGGTTGCTACGTGTGACAGCACTGCGAAGATTATCGCAAATAACCATCTTGGGTACAGCGCCTAGAGCGTGGAACATCTTGACGATAGCACCTACAAAATGTTCCTGCTTTTGACTAGGAACCGCTTCAATAAAAATGTAATTACTCGCTGGCATCACCCCAACCAACACTTCACAACTGATTTTTTCACCTGTCTCGGTGTCAACATAAAAGAGCTTGTCTCCAGCAAAATCAACCATCAGTTCCTCGCCAGGCTTATGTACTAAAATGGCCGATAATTTCTTCTGATCCAGATGTGTGTTGATCAGATGGCAAAAACGCGTGTAGCCATAACCATCGGGAAAGGCAGCACGATATTCTTTCCATAATACCTGACGAGTAACATGAGGCCGGTTCAGCTCCTCTGTCAAGTAAGCAATCTGTTCCATAAACGCATTCAAACGTTTATCAACCTCTGTAGGGCCTTTCTCAAAGAGAATGCCTGCTAGCACATCGTCAGAGAGTAAAAGTGCCTCCTTTACACTTAATCGAGCTTCTTGTAAAAGCCTCAAATACGTTTTAATCGTATTTCTGGCCACTCCCGTTGTCTTTGAAGTCCACCGAATAGGTTTGCCGTCAGCAACGAATTGAAGGACTATTTTGATTTGTTCCATGGTCTTAGTTTTTGCAGCCATCTCTTAAGATTTACACCTCAAAAGAATGCAGAACCAAAGACTAAAGGTGGGTCAGTTTCCAGTGAAACAAGTGGGTCAACATGGAGTGAAACACCTGGGTCAATTTACAGTGAAACAAGTGGGTCAACATGGAGTGAAATCTCCATTATACTTATGATGCGAATGGCAATATCTTGAATTTACTACCTAAAGCGCCTAATGGTCAGAATGGGAATGAGATGGATAGCTTGACTTATCGTTATCAGGCGGGTACCAACAAGCTTACTCATGTTGAGGATCCGATTCCGGATACGGAGTTTAGTATGGACATCGACAACCAACAGCCCGACAATTACCAATACGATGCAATCGGGAATTTGGTGACCGACCAAGCAGAGGGTTTGCAGATGGAGTGGACACCGGCGGGTAAGTTGGGGCGTGTGATTAATGAACTTAAGCATACTGAATTAAATTTTGTTTATGACGGAATGGGTAATAGAATTAGCAAACGGGTGCAGAAGGTTATCGAACCGGCTAATGCTAATCCCGCACGTGACACGAAAACCGAATACTACGTTCGCGATGCCTCCGGAAATGTGATGGCGATTTACCAATTGGAGAACGATTTTCGGATTGATCCAACCCTTTTGGCCGGTGTTATATGGACGATACTTTCGAAAAGTCAAGGTTCGGAGTTTGTTCAACAGCATTTGTTGAATGACCCGGTGTTTGCGCAAAAGTTCCTTGAAATTCTTTCCGTTGATGCCAACAGTTTTGTTGCGAATAAAGACTTGAGCTATTTCCTTGGCTTAGAACCCTCCTTAGCGAGGTTGCTGGTGCAAACCCATTTTCCAGGCACCGGCCAGAACTGGATTGATCAATTGGCCGCCAGCAATCCCATGCTTATTCCTCGAGCTTTGGTGAAATGTGGTCACGGTCGAACTCTGCTTAACGTGGTACCTCAAGACAATTTCCTTACTTGGCTGGGGGCTAATCTCACTGACTTTGAAGCCACCCAATCGTCTCCGTTTTCCGCATTAGGGCTAACCCTGCAAAACATCTACGGCCTAAAAGACCCTAACATCAACTTTGCGAATTATCTCAAAGACTTAATAACAGTACAAAACAATCCGTACAACCAATTCTTAGATCATTTGGTGAACCAGTACAACGGTGGTAATTTGTGGATGGAAGTGTATTTCCAAACCTATTTCGCATCTACGATTCTACCAACTTTAAAGAACGGACCTAATTTAAAGCCCTACGCCGCCGATGCTTTAACGAATTGCGCTTCGTTGAACGATTTGGTAGCGTTTTTTAACTCGTCTTACGGGACAGTCCTTTACGCCGATATCCCCGTAGCCAAAACGCTATTGGATAAAATTGTGTTCAGAACCCCGGCGGATCAATTAGCGTGGACGCGGGATTTCATACTAAGCAATTCCACAACCGCCGCAGATAAGATGAGCGTGGCGTTTTTTGAGGCGAATCTGTCCGTGAAGCAGTTGTTGCTGAACATTCAGCAGATGTTTGATAACCAAACCTACCAAGATGCGGTCATTCATTTACAGCCCTTATCCAGTATAAACGACATC
>CALSBM010000092.1:0-9666 GCA_943373175.1 Chitinophaga pinensis
ATTCGACTTTTATTGTGGCGTCTCCTGCCATGGTGGTTATTCATGGAGCATAAGGGAATACGCCGCTACTGCTTTTTGACAAAGTTCAAATTGAGTCTGGCTTTGCAGCCATCGTCCCAGTAGGTATTCTAAACGCGCCTCCTGTTGGATTTGGGAAAGCTGACTGATTAATTGTTGTCCTCTACTGGTTAGATTGAAGTCGGCTAAACTGTTGATTTGTTCTAAGAAGTAAAGGAGGTGTTGATGCTGTTTCACTTCTTCTAAACAGGCTTTCAGCGCATTTTCCGCAATAAATAAATCTTGCTTGGCTCTATTTAGTTGTTGTTCGATTTCGCTACGCAGCACATTAGGCACTTGGGTAGGAAGTGTGGGTTGGGGTAAGTCTGCCATTAAAAGAGGTAGAATGGCCGCAAACCTTAGCGCAGCATCGGCAGGAAGTGTCCTTTTGCCGGTCTCTACCATGGAGTATTGCTGGCGCGTAACCCCGAGCAGGTTGGCCATGTCTTGTTGACTAAAGCCTATTTTATTGCGCATGGTTTTCAGGATGCTCATTTCAAATACTAATTGGAGCTTGTGGCAAAGTTAAAATCTCCACCACATTTTGCCACAGCTTTGTGGCAAAAATTGTTGTGGCAAAAAAAATTGCCACAAGAGAAAATGCCACAACCTTGTGGCAAATGTTGCTGTGGCAAAAAAAATTGCCACAAGAGAAAATGCCACAGCTTTGTGGCAAAAGTTGCTGTGGCAAAAAAATATGCCACAAGGAAAAATGCCACAGCCTTGTGGCAAAAGTGTCTGTAGCAAAAAATTTTGCTACACGAGAAATTGCTACAGCCTTGTAGCAAAAGTGTCTGTAGCAAAAAATTTTGCTACATGGAAAATTGCTACAACCTTGTAGCAAAAGTGTCTGTAGCAAAAAAATTTGCTACATGAGAAATTGCTACAGACTATTAGCAAATTACGATGAAGCCTTTTTTATTTCTTAATCCGCTCCACTCCCAATTCCACTGCCCGTTTAATCACTCCTACAGGCAATTCTGTGTCGTGGGGTAAGAGGCACGTACCTTTAGAATACCGCAGTTCCTTAAACTCAGCCTGCAATTGAGCATTTACCGCAGCTCCCGGATATAAACCGCAATGAGTTTTCCACACCGCGAAGTTGAGCAGAATGCGCTTGTTTAATCTCAATGCCGGAATGGAATAACTCCAGCTTTCTTCAGCTTCCGGAATGAGCTGGCGCAGGATGGTTCTCAGCTCGTCGAATCGGGCTTGCAACTCCGGGTTAAGCTGATTCCTATACGCATCGACTCGCTCATCATTCGGGCTCATGAATGCAAATATTGTGAATACTCTGCCCATTCTTTCCGCTTATCCTTAGGTTTTCGTTACTTGAATGCGCTTTCATTATGCGTATTCTTCTCTTAATCTGTCTTTGTCTGGCCTCCTTCGGGAGTTTAAGCCAGCAACTTGTTCCCCAACCGGCCAAGGCCCGCTTTCAACAATCCCGCTTTGCCTTCACCACTTCTACCCAATGGACTTGCAACAACCTCGATTTTCTACCCGAAGTCTTGTTGTTTAACCAAGCTGTGAAAGAGCGGTATCAGTGGTCATTAGCCAAAGCCAAGGCTGTGAAAGGCAACTCACTGATTAAAATTGAGAAAATTGCCCTCCTTGATAGTGCGGCTTACCGCCTCACGATTACCCCAAATCTGATACTCCTACAAGCCTCTGGGAAAGCCGGTGTTTTCTACGGCTGCCAAACCTTGCTGCAACTGTTGCAAAGCGGTGGTGGCAAGTTTATCCAAGCAGGAGAAATCGAAGACCAACCCCGTTTCGCGTGGCGCGGCATGCATCTCGATGTTTGTCGGCATTTCTTCAACAAAAACGAAGTAAAACGCTACCTCGATTACCTGGCACTTTACAAAATGAACGTCTTCCACTGGCATTTAACCGAAGACCAAGGCTGGCGCTTTCCCGTGAAGCAGTTCCCCCAATTGGCAACCGTGAGCGCGTGGAGAAACGGCAGCATGGTGGGACATTACCGCGACCAACGGTATGATTCCATTCGCTATGGTGGCAGTTACACCACGGAGGACATTAAAGAAGTGATTGAATACGCAGCAGCCCGCCATATCACCATCGTTCCGGAGATTGAAATGCCCGGACATGCTCTCGCTGCTTTAGCTGCCTATCCAGAACTCTCCTGTACCGGTGGGCCGTTTGAAGTAGGCAAAACCTGGGGCGTGTTCGATGATGTTTACTGCGCCGGCAACGACTCCGTTTTTCGATTTCTCGAGCAAGTGTTGGACGAAGTAGTGCGGCTTTTCCCGGGAAAGTACCTCCATATAGGCGGCGATGAATGCCCAAAAACACGTTGGAAAACCTGCACAAAATGCCAAAAGCGCATGAAAGACGAAGGACTCAAGGATGAACATGAACTGCAGAGCTACTTCATTCGCCGCATTGAGGCTTATCTGAATAAAAAAGGCCGTCAGATCATCGGTTGGGACGAGATTTTGGAAGGCGGACTAGCACCCAACGCAGCCGTAATGAGTTGGCGAGGTGCCGAAGGGGGAATTGCTGCAGCCAAACAAAAACACGAAGTGGTGATGACTCCCGGCAGCCCCTGTTACTTCGACCATTACCAACATGCCAACAAGGAAAAAGAACCCGTGGCCATTGGCGGATTAAATACACTTGAAACCGTTTACGCCTACGAACCTATCCCTGCTAAACTCTCCATCGAAGAACAAAAGTTCATCCTTGGCGCACAGGGCAACGTTTGGACTGAATACATCAACACCTTTTCACAGGTAGAATATATGGCACTACCCCGAATGTGCGCCTTGGCAGAAGTGCTGTGGAGCCCGGCGGAAAACCGATATTATCCCCATTTTAAAGGGAGACTAAGAAGTCAAATTAAAATGTTAGACCACTGGAAGACCAATTACGCTAAACACTTTCTATCCGAATAATCATGGCCAATCGTAGAAACTTTATAAAAACAGGGCTGGCAGCAATGGCAGGGCTGGCACTTTCGCCTTGGAGTACCTTAGAAGCCGGAACTAAGAATAAACCCAAAGGACCGGGTGGTCCGGTTGTACTTTCAACATGGCGCTTTGGTATAAAAGCCAATGAAGAAGCTTGGAAAGTGCTGTCGCAAAACGGCTATGCCTTAGACGCTGTGGAACAAGGCGTTCGCATCATTGAGTCGGACCCGGAAGAGCGTTCTGTGGGATATGGAGGCCGCCCGGATCGCGACGGTCATGTAACGTTAGATGCTTGTATCATGGACGAAAAAGCCAATATTGGCGCGGTACTATGCTTAGAGCACATCAAAAACCCGATTTCTGTTGCCAGAGCTGTCATGGAGAAAACGCCCCATGTAATTCTTGCCGGAGAGGGAGCGCTTCAGTTTGCTTTATCCCAAGGATTTAAAAAGGAAAATCTCTTAGTTCCTGAATCGGAGCGCGAGTGGAAAGAATGGCTTAAAAACTCACAGTATAAACCCATCATCAACATTGAGAACCACGACACCATCGGGATGTTGGCATTAGATGCTCAAGGAAGATTGAGCGGTGCTTGTACCACCTCTGGGATGGCGTTTAAGATGCGCGGTCGAATTGGCGATTCACCCATTATTGGAGCAGGACTGTACGTAGATCAGGATGCTGGGGCAGCCGTTGCAACCGGTCATGGAGAGGAAGTTATTCGTGTTGTGGGCTCCCATTTAGTGGTCATGTTGATGAGTCAAGGGTTGGGACCGGCAGAAGCTTGCAAAGAAGCCGTGAAACAAATTGAAAAGAAATTCAGGTTAAGGGGTAAAGACATGAAAGAAACCCAAATTGGATTTCTAGCTCTTGCACCTGATGGCCGTTACGGTGCTTTCGCCCTTCAAAAAGGATTCAACTTCGCAATCAAGTCGAAAACCGAGCAAGGAAAGCTGATTGACGTTCCAGCCTTTCTATGATTTGATAGAAAAAGCCAAGTGTTTTTGAATTTTCGAAGTTCGATGCTATTAAACAAAATCACTTAACCTCTTTATACCAACATGAAATAGGAAAACGAATATGCACTATCGTAAAAAGCTATTCAATGGCAAACTTCTTAGCTTTTTCACATGGGACTTTTCCCGCGGATTTGCGCCGATTCCAACGCAGATTAGCGCTAATCTGCGTTGGAAACTACCCTAACAGCCATTTTGAAATTTGCGTAAATCTGCGGGAAACTTGCCAATCTAAAGGGCTTTTACGATTGTGGATATTCATATAGGAAAACGGCTTGAATCTATTTGAAGACAAAATTGAATAGAGAAAAGTCCAGTTTCTAAATTAAAATCTATTCACATTAGATGATAAACAAGCTTATAACCTCTTAAAAAGTCATTTTTCCGATTTACCCCTTTTCGCATTTAATTCTACCAGATGCCACCACTACTAACCCGTGCAATACTCGAAATAGCCTGCTTCAATGCCGAAGGAGCAATTGTTGCTGCCCTTTCCGGCGCAAACCGAATTGAGCTTGGGGAAGACTATTCCTGCGGAGGCCTAACCCCTTCCCTTTCGAGCTTTTTAAAGACCCAATCTCGTATTCAAATCCCCATTCATGTTTTGATTAGAAACAGGCCCGGCAACTTCTTCTACGATAAAAAAGATATCCAAAATATGGAGATAAGCATTCGGGAATTTAATCAGAGCGATGCAGACGGATTCGTTTTTGGTGCACTTAATCAAGAAAGCATGCCCGACGAAAACGCTTGTAAGCTTCTCTTAGAAAATGCAGCGGGTAAGCCTTGCATTTTTCACCGCGCCTTCGACGAAGTGAGTAATCAAGAAAAAGCATTGGAGCAGTTGCAGCATTGGGGATTTGCCGGGGTACTTACTTCTGGTGGCCCCGGAAATGCGAAAGAAAACACCGAAAGGTTAATCGCCATACAATCATGGTGTGAACCCAATTTTCAGTTAATCGTAGGCGGCGGCGTTCGATCAGATCACCTTGAATCGCTCGCTTCTAAACTTCAGGCTCCTGCCTATCATTCCGCGGCAATCCTTAAAAACGCTTCTTTACCTGATGCTGAAGAAATAAAACGCTTGATATCGTGTATAAACTGACACTGCTTTTTCTGATTCTGACAGGATTTACTGTTCACGCTCAAATAGCAGAACGTTGGCTGCATGAAGGCTGGACTTTCGAATGCGAAGACAGCCTCGCAATTCGGGGGAAAGCGAAAATACCCGGCAGCGTTTACCTTGATTTGCAAAAGGCTAACTTTATTAAGAATCCTTTTTTTGGGGATGAAGAACTAACGCTCGGTTGGGTAGCGGAGCGTAACTGGATATACCGTTGCAAATTCCGCCTAACGCCGGAAGAGCGAGTAAATCCTGATCTGAAACTTCGGTTTGAAAGCATCGATACTTATGCTGAAATCAGGCTAAATGGCGAACTTATTCTAACCACCTCCAATCAGTTTCGGGTTTGGGAAGCCGCTATTGCCAGATTCCTAAGAAAAGAGCCGGAGCAAGTGTTGGAAATCCGTTTACTCGCTAACCTGAAAAAAGCCCGCGAATTATCGCAAGCAAGTGCCCTGCAATTACCGGGTGGTGAAGCCCCGTGGATCAGAAAAGTGCAACATCATTTTGGGTGGGATTGGAGTCCGAGGCTTCCCGCCGGTGGAATCACAGGTTCAATTAAATTAGTTAGAAAAGAAGTGCAAGAACCTGCTTCAATTCAGGTAGAAACCGTTGCTCTAAACGGAGATACCGCCCGACTTTCACTCAGGTTACATTTTATTCATCCCGTTAAACAGACCCATCCGATTAACTGGAAAATCAAAGGAATACCGCAGCTTTTTAAAGGGAAAATCTCAGCAGGCTCCACCGATATTCAATTTCCTTTTGTACTTGTTAAAGTGAAACGCTGGTGGAGTCATGATTTAGGAAACCCATACTTATATGACCTGGAAGTATTGAATCAATCCGGCACTCAACCTTACAAAAAGGCAATTCGGTTTGGCATAAGAACCATATCGTTGGAGCAAAACCCGGATAAGTGGGGTAAGAGTTTTAACTTCAATCTGAATAATCGGCCACTCTTCGCAAAAGGAGCCAACGTTGTTCCTCTCCACGTTTTTCTACCTGAAATAAAACAGGAACATTATCGAAAATTAGTGCTTCAGGCGAAAGCCGCCGGATTTAATATGATCCGAATTTGGGGAGGCGGCACTTACGGTAGTGATGCACTTTATGATTTATGCGATGAGGAAGGAATTTTGGTTTGGCAGGATTTCATGTTTGCATGCGCCCTTTATCCGTCTGATTCCAGCTTCCTGAACAATGTAAAAGAGGAAGTAAAACAGCAAGTTCTGAGACTTAGGCATCATCCTTCGCTCGTCTTATGGTGCGGGAATAACGAAATTGACGAAGCCTGGCACAACTGGGGCTGGCAGAAACAGTATAATTATTCCACTACCGACTCCGCTCAACTATGGCAAGGATACCGAAGGTTATTCCATGAGCTTATTCCAAGCGTTCTTTCAGAACTAGACCCCGGAAGGGCCTATCATCCAAGTTCTCCAACTACAGGATGGGGAAGAAAAGAGAGTCTTGAACAAGGCGATTTGCACTATTGGGGTGTTTGGTGGGGAATGGAACCATTGCGCAAGTACAGAGAGAAAACTGGGCGATTTGTTTCAGAATACGGATTTCAGTCGATGCCTGCGACGTCCTCACTCCTCCCTTGGCTTCCGGAAAACCCATTGTCCGGCGATTCTTCTGCCTTCAAAAATCATCAAAAACACCCTTTCGGATTCAAGGCCATTCAGAAGGCATTGGACGAAGAACTTCCACCCGCCAAAAACCCTAACGACTATAGCGAATATGTGTATCGAACTCAGGTTGTGCAAGCAAAAGCCTTAGAGATAGCCACACAAGCTCATCTGTTGGCTTACCCCCGTTGTATGGGCAGTTTGTTATGGCAGCTCAACGACTGTTGGCCCGTAGCTTCGTGGAGCATACTGGATCACTTATACCGACCTAAGCCTGCATTCGCCACACTTCAAAAGGCATTTCAACCTATCAGGCTCTTGGTAGATTCCTTTCCTCAAGATTCTTTAGAAGCCGGGCCAAGTCCGGGGAAGCCCGACGGCCTGCTTCGCGTTTATCTAATCAATACAGGCGCAACAGATGTAAGCGGACAAGTTCGAATAGACTGGATGGATTTCCAAGGCAATGTGCTAAACAGTAATTTATTAACCGCCAAAGCAGCAGCCGGCGAAAAACAGTTTATTGGAGCTTTTCCTCGTCCGGTGGATTCTATGTCCACGAGTAGCTGCTGGGTATTGAGGTTAATCCCGGAAAAAGGAATTAAAATACCGGAAAGGGTGCTTTACTTCTTTAAACCCGATAAAGACTTGAGACTGCCGCAAGCTGTCTTTACCACCCGACGACTTATCGGAGATGACGCCCTGGAGCTTGAGGCTGGCCTTAGTTTCATACGGAATTTATGGGTGGATGAAGAAACGGCTCCAGGAGCACCATTTTATGATTTACTACCCAAGGAGAAAGTTACTATCAAGCTGCCGAAGGGTTCAAACAATCTAAAATTCAAGATTTGGTACACCAATCCGGAATAAGAATCCGGTTGTGAGAATTGAATGCCTGGAAAATTAAAACGACTATACCCTATCGTAAAACGTTATTCTATGGCAACGTTCCTAGCTTTTTTACTTGGCATTTTTCCCTCGGATTTGCGCTGATCTGCGTTGGAAACTACCCGAACAGCCCTCTTGAAATTTGCATCAATCATCGGGAAACTTGTCAATCTAAAGGGCTTTTACGATTGTGGATATTTATAAATCAAAAGAACTAAATCAGGACAATCATTTAACACAAGTTATAACGCCATAACTGCATATTTGGGCATGTCAAACCCAATAGTTGCAACTGAGTATGCCCAATATTTCCGAAATGGCATTGATTTCGACACCTATTGCGAGAATTTCAGACTGGAAGATCAAGCTGGCACAAGCCCGTACGCGGAATACCTCAAGCTTAACCTCCATCGGCTTAACAGAATAACTCGTCAGCTCACGCTCACCGATGATTGGGATGAGTTGCTTCAAAAACTTCCTCCACAAAACTGGATAATCATTAGCGAACACTGGTGTGGGGATGCTGCACAGCTTGTACCGGTGATTGCCCATTTGGCAAAACATGCCACAAACATTCAGCTTAAACTGTGTTACCGGGATGAAAACCTCCCATTAATGGATGCACATTTGACCGGCAACAGCCGATCGATTCCTAAATTACTGATACTGGATTCCGCCTTTAACCTGCTTACTACTTGGGGGCCAAGACCACAAGAAGCACAAGCACTGGTAGAAAAGTTAAAAGCCGCCAACACCCCATTCGAAGCATTGGCCGAAGCCCTGCACGATTGGTACGCCAAAGACAAACAAGCCGCTACCCTGAGCGAGCTGCACCAATTGTTAGCACCCTTTACGGCATTATAGCAGCAAGGCCTGTAGCTATTTAAAAGCCATTTCTATAGGAAGCACACTTAGAGCACCTTTTTCATTGAAATCAACTTCCAGGTTTACAATCTTATCTTCCAACTTGGTTTTTTTGTGGTCAATGTTTTAACCACTTCCGGATTGGAGACCGTTTGCAGAAAAACAAATACTTCCCCTCAGACCGCATTAACAACCGAAATTGAAATCTGATTGCCTTGCATATTCAAATCTGTTTGATTTTGTCGGATATCCGCATTAGACATTTGAGCTGCAAACTGAATTAATTCAAGTACGCAATAGACAGCAAGTTGTCTTATTCTACTATGCCTTTCAGGATAGAAGAATAGTTTATTTGAAACAATTAAAATGTGTTGTCAAATAATCAATGGGTGAGTTAATAAACATGCGCCCGAAAATATGTTTTGGTGTGTTCCAACCTTCTCCAGACAAGAGTAATAATGCGAGACATCAGAAATAAAATCAGTTTTTAAACACTGAAAATATCTTTTAAAGAATTGAAAGCATAAATCAACAATTCATAGAAATAGGCGGAAGCCCCTGCTACCAAAAGCCCCAGAACAATGATCTTGCGGGTCTTTTGCACTATGCAGTGTTGGTCGGTGTCTGTATCTTCCTACACAAGCCCTAATGCCTTAACTTCCTATTAACAAGGCAAAGCAATAGTTAGCAGGTATATCATTATCAGCATTCCTTACATTTGAATACCAACCTAACCCACAGTGAGACTCCTTAAAACGCACTTGCAGCACCCACAAGGTGCTGATCTACAACATAGCATACCACATGGGAGGTTTTCTGCACAGCCACAGCAGACTCCAACTAAAGCGGATATATACGCAAGTCAGGGAAATTTGCTTGTATACGGGTGTTGGTGGAAAGCGTAGGAGACAACCTAGAAATAATCTAAAGCATATTCAAATGACAATAACAATTTTAGACGACTACCAAAAAATAATTAAAGAATTAGATTGTTTTGCGACATTAAAAAAATGAATATACGCAATCATAAAAGGGAGGTTAATACAGCCAAATTCAGCAACTTAGGTAAAACTTGAGCTGGTTGATATCTCAGGTTGAACTTAAAGGTGAATTCATCAAGGTAGTTTTGAAGGTACTTTTGATCAACATAGAAG
>CALSBM010000093.1:0-9504 GCA_943373175.1 Chitinophaga pinensis
GGGAGAACAAGATGCCATAATCTCTGATTCGTTGAACCATGCTTCCATTATTGATGGGGTGCGTTTATGTAAAGCTGCCCGTTATCGTTATGCGAACAATGATATGGTTGAGCTTGAAGAAAAGCTGAAAGAAGCCAGAGCAGCCGGTCATCGTCATATTCTGATTGTAACTGATGGGGTATTTTCAATGGACGGTTACGTGGCACAATTGGATAAAATCTGTGACCTCGCCGATTCTTACCAAGCTATGACGATGGTTGATGAATGCCATGCTGCCGGGTTCATTGGAGCAACCGGAAGAGGCACGCCCGAACTCTGTGGAGTTCTGGGAAGAATCGACATTATTACCGGTACATTAGGCAAAGCATTAGGAGGAGCTATGGGTGGATATACCACTGGCCGCCGTGAAGTAATTGATATGCTACGCCAGCGTTCAAGGCCCTACCTTTTCTCTAACTCATTGGCTCCTGCTATTGTTGGTGCTTCAATTGAAGTGTTTAAAATACTGAGTGAATCAACCGAATTGCGCGATAAGTTAGAAAGCAATGTAAAGTATTTTAAAGCAGGAATTAAGGCTGCCGGATTTGAGATTAAAGATGGTGATTCTGCTATTGTTCCCATTATGCTCTATGATGCTAAGTTATCGCAAGTAATGGCGGATGAACTTCTGAAAGAAGGCGTTTACGTAATCGGATTTTATTATCCGGTAGTTCCTAAAGGGCAGGCAAGAATTCGAGTGCAGCTTTCCGCGGCTCATACTACTGCCATGTTGGATAAAGCCATCGGAGCGTTTGAAAAAGTTGGTCGCGAGCTTAAGGTTCTTGCCTAAGAATTTGTTAAATGTTGAAGTTTAAATCTTAAATTGTTCAAACAGCTTTTCTTCATTTGGGCAGTTCTAACACCAATTTTGAGCAGGTTTTTTAGCTTATCTAACCAGAATATAAACGACTAATAAGGGTGGTTTTTAGCGAATTTGATTGGTATAGAATGAAAAAACGAGCTTAAAACGGCAATTTTCCTGCTTAAACAGCCATTTGAGAATTAAAATGATTTCGATGAGTCAACGAAAATTTGATGAAGAGAAGAAGCTAACGCCTTGGAAAGCGAAAACGACACGTGTTTAAAAGTGATAATGATAGATTTAGATAATATGGGCATACATTCCTAATTTGTACTTTCGTCCGAACAAAGCGGCAGCACCCATTACAGAGCTCTGTAGAACGTGTTTTAAACGCTTTAGTTGAAAATAAGTGACAACACATTTTAAAATTTAGTATATGTTGAAGTTGATGTTTTTTATAGATGGAACCTGGCTTTATTCCAACCAACAACACCTCACCGAAGCTTTTGGACAAAACTTTGTCATCGATTATGGCAAGCTTCCTAGGGTGTTAGCCAATGCCATAGAGCAAGAGACGGGTGTGGGTTGTGATGTCGTCAGAACCATGCTATTTGGTTCTAATGCTATTCATTACCAGATGGTGGATGAGCATTTGGTAGAACGCAGAAGAGACTTTTTTGAATTGCTCCGCGAGGAGTTTCATTTCGAAGTTGAAGTCTATCCTATTGATTACCGAGGTCGCCGATTAAAACGTAAAGACCGTGATCAGTTCGATGATTTTGAACCAACAGAGAAGTGCGTGGACATCGCACTTGCTTCTCAAATGCTGTACTTCTCAGCTATCCCCAATGCTTTCGATATTGCAGTTATGGTTGCAGGTGATAAAGATTTTATCCCCGCTATTCAGGCAGTTCGTAAGCTTGGAAAACGCATTGTGATTGCATCGATTAAAAAGAGCTGTCCCTCAGAATTCCGTGACCGTAAGGATGCACAGAAACTACGTGATTTCGATTTAATCTGGTTAGATGATATTCTCGATCGCCTTGAGCTGAAAATTGAGATGCGCCGTCTTGAGTGCCGTTCTCCTTTCCATAAAGGCGATAGAATGGTCTATTCCGATTCGTTCATCCGCAAAGGACGTAAGTTTTATTGCCCATCGTGCATCGATGAATACAACAAGCTGAAGGAGCGGGATGTAAGTGAATTCGTAGCTGACGGAATGTTAGAGCATTTTGAAGGAATGCCTGAATCAGGACAAGTGCTCACTGGATTCATCAAACGGTTACATCGTGAGAAGTTTTACGGCTTTATTCAAACTACTGCCGGCGACTTCTTCTTCCACTTATCCGACCTTACTACCATGGATTTCCAAGATCTTGAAGTGGGTATGAGAGTTAAGTTCGAAGTTATTATCGCTCCAGATCCCTCGTCTCTTGATAAACCCAACGGAAAAGCTACCCGGGTTGAACTTGAAACAGAGTTGGATTCCTATGAATCCTGATTTTCGGACTTCATTACCTCCGGGTTTATCCCTCCAAATTAATTCCCATAAGATGGCTTTTCGCCGTCCGGGTACCACTTCACGCGGTACGCTTCATGAGCGTACCGCGTTTTTTTTATTCCTTAGCCATCCTGACTTTCCCCACACAGGATTAGGTGAAGCTTCTCCTTTACCCGGATTAAGTCCTGATAATTGGGCCGAAAAGGGGGATTTGTCAGATGGAGTGAATGAAGCGCTTGCTGAAAAGGACTTTGAGCGTTTAGATTTCTTACTCCATCATCAACCTGCTTTGAAAATGGGGCTTGAAATGGCCATGCTTAACTTCCTCCAACAGAAAAAACATGTTTGGATTGATAGCCCATTTCTGTCTGGAAATGGAATTTTGATTAACGGATTGGTTTGGATGGGTGGGATACAAGACATGGAGACTCAGGCAGAAAGTCTATTGAACCAAGGGTTTCATGCGCTGAAATTCAAAGTTGGGGCACTTGATTTCGATGCTGAATGTGCTTTTCTTAACCGACTTCGACAGCGATATCCGGTAGAGGAGCTCGAAATCCGCTTGGATGCCAATGGGGCTTTCCATCCCCGTGAGGCCATGGGAAAGCTGGATCGATTGGCAGAATTTGACATTCATTCTATTGAACAACCGGTGAAAGCCGATGACCATAAAGCACTCGCAGCCTTGTGCATGCTATCGCCCATTCCTATTGCTTTGGATGAATCACTGATTAACTGCATTGACCCAGAAGCACTTTTAGATCAAGTTAAGCCTGCCTATCTTATCCTTAAACCTACTTTACTTGGCGGGTTTACTTCTGCTGATAAGTGGATAGAACTTGCTAAAAAACGGAACATGGGCTGGTGGGTTACTTCTGCTTTGGAGGCCAATCCCGGCTTGGCGGCAATAGCACAATGGGTTTCGTCGAAAGGCGTTGACGAAAGGCAAGGCCTCGGAACAGGAAGTATGTTTCTTGAGAATCCGGAACCGCAGATGAACGTCAGGAACGAGCGGCTTTGGTGGAGTTGAGCAAAAAAAAAGAGGAGTGCAGCAATTGCACTCCTCTTCCTTTAAGTTAAAATTGAATCATTTAATCCTGTTTTTCTCACTTTCTAGACCGGTTTTACGGTCTCTGCTACTTTTAACCTGACTGTTCCCGAAGTTCCAGGAAAAGAACACACGAAGTGTGCGGCTTTCCCAGTTGCCATAGCCCACTATCCGAGTTCCTGCATAATCGCTGGTAGAACGCCAAGGTGCTGTGAAGAAAATATCGGTAACCGATAGTTTTAAACTCGCCTGTTTATTCCAGAATTGCTTCATCAGCCCTAAATCAAGCGCACCCTGAGGCTTGGTTTTGAAGGTGCCTCCCCAAACATTAGGGCCATTAAACCAACCGCTTAGTTCTGCAGTGTAGTTTTTTCCCAGATTAAAGGTTTGCTGCATATAAACACCAAATGTTTCGAATTTCAGGTTAATTGCGCCCGATTGAAAACTTCCGTCAAAGCGTTGCAGGTTTCCCCATAAGTTGATGTAACCATTCCACCAAGAATTAATGGGAATAGGTGTACCAATTGATAATCCCCAAATCTGTTGAGTCGCTAAGTTGCGCTGTTGAATGTAAGTAGCATTCCGTAAAGTGTCGGTGATTACGGTGCTGAAGTCGTTGACATAAGCATAACTAATTCCGGTATTCATCATGCCCATAAACGTATGGGTGAGTTCCAAATTCTGGGTGTATTGGGGTCGCAAAAAAGCATTGCCTTTTTGATAGGTTAACTCATCTAACTTGTTTTCAAATGGGTTGAGGTCTTGATAAGTTGGCCGGTCAATACGTCGGCTATAAGTAAGGTTGAAACTATGTTTTGGATTGTGGTTATAGGTTAAAGCCCCCGAAGGAAAGAGGTCGGTGTAGTTGCGTTCAACGCGGTTGTCGGCTTGTACTTGTCCATCTGACCTGATCAAATCGCCTAAGCTGTAAGTGTGTTCCATACGCAAACCTGCCTGAAAACTCCATTTACTTCCCAGTGGCCGGTTGTAGTTGGCATACAAAGCACTCACATGTTCGGTGTAATTAAACCGATTGCTTTTATCGGCAACCAGAAAATCCTGACCATTAAGTACCTGATAAAACTCGAATACGTTACGGGTTTGTACATAAGCAGTTTTAGCTCCCAAGCCCAGTTTCCCTTTCCATAATGGTTGTTCATAATCTAATTTGGCGGTATAGATATCGATATCAGTGGGCATATTGTTTCGGTTAATCACCTGATAAAGCGATTGCCCGGAAGGGTTTCTGTAATCGTTGGGTTGATAACTTCTCCCTGTACCCCTAAAATAGCCCCAGTCTATGTCTGCATTGAGTTCGCGACCGCTTGTATCGGCGTATCTATAGTTCAAATTGGCATTTAAGTTATCTCTCGTGCCAGGTTGCACGTTGCTTGCAATAAGAGTCCGTTGAAAGTCGGCGGTGGGAGCATAAGAAATTTTGGTACTACTAACACTACTCCAGTTCGAATTTTGAACCATTCCATTGACCATTACGCCAATGGTGTGTTTAGAATTTAGGAAGAAATCGGTGCCTACTTTGAAATTCAAATCTCTTCCTTTCCATTGGCTTAATCCAAGCAAATCATAGATAGTGTCCCTTTGGATTCGGTTAAAGTTTTGAGTATTGGCATAAATGCCGTCGTTGTAGCTAATATTTCCAAACAGGTTTTTCTTTTGATCTCGATAATTCAGGTTTAAGCTCGCATTTCCTTTAGGTGTGATGCCTTGGGTGAATCCTGCACTTAAGCTGCCATTGGTACCGATTTTCCGATTTTTCTTCAACTTGATATTTAAAATACCCGCATTTCCGGAAGCGTCATACTTGGCAGAAGGGTTCGAAATCATTTCAATCGACTCGATATCGCTGGCATTTAATCCCCTTAGATAGGCTGTGAGGGCAGCACCATCCAGTTGACTCATTTTCCCATCGATATAAATACGAACCCCGGATTTCCCTTTCATGCTGATGTTGTCGTTGTTGTCGATGCTGATGCCCGGACTTTTCTGCAATAATTCGTAAGCCGAGGAACCGGTAGCGTTGATGCTGTTTTCAACATTCAAGATCATTTTATCAGCTTTTACCTCTACAAGTGGACGGTTAAAGCTGACTGTTACATCCTTGAGCTTTTGCCCTTGGACTTCCATCCGAAATTCAGGCAAAAGCGTGGTAGGAGTAACTACTTCAAATGGGATACTTTGGACATTTTTAAAGCCTAAAAGTGAAGCGGAATAGAAGTATTTCCCGGGTGAAATGGCAAGGAACTCAAACTGTCCATTGGCTTCACTCACACTCACCTTTACCAAGCTGCTGTCGGAAGCTTTTTGCAACCTGAGTACCACAGCCTGCAAGGGTAGGTTCTTGTCATCGAGCACTCGCCCACTCACTTGAGCTTTCACAACTGGCGATTGCGCAAAAGTTAGGACGTGTAAGAAGCTAAAGGCGATTAACCAACAAAAAAGCAAAAAGTAATGTCTCATAGGGTAAAAACTTGTACCAAAGTTCAAGTAAACCCTTGCGCAATAGGGTGAAGGATATGTTAATATATGTAACCTTATGTAAAAATTAATATTTCAGTTAGAGGAGGGTATAGAATTCATGAATGATTTATTGGCTAAAGCTAAAACTAATCCATCAGCATAGGTATTTACAATATCTGTCAAAACTTTTGCATTCGGTTCCTTACCCAATTTGCAGTTGACAAATGGATTTTCTTGATGTATTTTTATTTCTTGATGTTTAATTTTCATATTGCTAATTCTTTTTTAGTTTTTGGTTCGACAGGCCCACCACCACGCAACTCCACCACAAATGCCTTTTGCAAGATTGATTTTTTCTGTTCTTCCTAATCTTTAATTTTCTTTTGATACACCGCTTCTAATTTTTGCGTCTCGGCTCGCAGGGCGTCTAATTGGCGGACAATGGTTTGTTGTTATAGTGAACTTTAGAGCCTTCCACAACGCCCCAACCACAAGCCTTTAGCTTACGGTCTATGATTTCGGCTCGGGTTTCGGATTCGTTCATAGTTTCTCTTTTGTCTTAATCACGGATTGCCACTGATTGCTCAGATGCCACGGATTCTTCTTCCGTGAAATCCTTAAATCCGTTTAATCCGTGATTCCGACCTTCCATTAGCTTCATTTTAATTCAAGATTATATTTAAGATTTCCGCACTTATTGTCTTAATCACGGATTGCCACTGATTGCTCAGATGCCACGGATTCTTCTTCCGTGAAATCCTTAAATCCGTTTAATCCGTGATTCCGACCTTCCATTAGCTTCATTTTCATTCCAAATTATGTTTAGAATTTCCGCACTTATTGTCTTAATCACGGATTTTCTCAGATTGCTTAGATGCCACGGATACTTCTTCTGAGAAATCCTTTAATCCGATTAATCCGTGATTCCGACCTTCCTTATGCTTCTTATCAATTCCAAATTATATTTAAGATTTCCGCACTTATTGTCTGAATCACGGATTTTCTCGGATTGCTCAGATGCCACGGATACTTCTTCTGAGAAATCCTTTAATCCGTCTAATCCGTGATTCCGACCTTCCATTAGCTTCATTTTAACTCCAAATTATGTTTAGAATTTCTGCTCTTATTGTCTGAACCACGGATTTTCTCGGATTGCTCAGATGACACGGATACTTCATCTGTGAAATCCTTTAATCCGTCTAATCCGTGATTCCGACCTTCCATTAGCTTCATTTTAATCCCAAGTTATGTTTAGAATTTCTGCACTTATTGTCTTAATCACGGATTGCCACTGATTACTCAGATGCCACGGATTTTTCTTCCGTGAAATCCTTTAATCCGTTTAATCCGTGATTCTGACCTTCCACTAGCTTCATATTAATCCCAAATTATGTTTAGAATTTCTGCATTTGTTGTCTGAATCACGGATTTTCCCGGATTGCTCAGATGCCACGGATACTTCATCTGTGAAATCCATTAATCCGTTTAATCCGTGATTCCGACACTTATTTTCGTTCATAGTACCAATCTTTTAAAGGTTAAACTTTTGCTGCCAAAGTTGATGAGCAAACCAACTTCTAATTTATAAGCCTTCAGATAATTAAGTGCTTGTGCCAAATGCACATCTTCTAACTGAATAACTGCTTTTAATTCCACCAACACTTTTCCTTCTACCACAAAATCAGCTCTTCGCGTGCCAATAGGCTTTTCAAGATCTTTGTAATAAATATCTTGTTCTATCTCTCTGGCAAATACCAATCCTGCCTTCCGCATTTCATAGGCTAAAGCTCTTTGATATATTAATTCTTGGAAACCATTGCCCAAAAATTTATGTACTTCAAATGAAGCTCCAATAATTTTCTCCGTTATATCCTTGTATTTCAATTCTCCAGTCATAATCCGTGCAATTATTTAATCCATTTAATCCGTGATTCAGACAATGAGTTTTGCAATACTTTCCAAAACTTCATCTGCTTCTCTATCCAACTCTCGCATTTCATCCAGTATCTCGTTTGGTGAGCGAAGTCGAATTACTTCTTTTTTGTTGGGGTTCTTTACACTTAAATCAAACGTGCTTTGGTCAATGTCTTTTACATTCACCGTCCAAGAGTTCTCGCTATCGGCAAAAGTTTTTTGCAGTTCAATAAACTCTGCTAAGTCGTTTTCATTGAGTGGGTTGGTCTTGCCCAAATTGCGGTTAAGGTTCAATTGGTAAAACCAAACCTTTTGCGTGGGTTTGCCTTTTTTAAAAAACAGCACTACGGTTTTTACACCTGCACCGGCAAAGGCACCACCCGGTAAATCCAACACGGTATGCAGGTTGCAGGTTGAGGGCAAGGTTTTGCGTATGGCAACGGTGGCATTGTCGGTATGGCTCAAAAATGTGTTTTTAATCACCACACCTGCCTTGCCACCTGCTTTTAGAATTTTAATAAAGTGCTGCAAAAAAAGTGAAGCAGTTTCGCCTGTTTTAATCGGGAAGTTTTGTTGCACTTCGGCACGTTCCTTACCACCAAATGGCGGATTGGCAAGCACCACATCATAATGGTCTTTTTCCTGTATGTCGGCAAGGTCGTCACCTGACAGGGCGATGTGGTGGTCGAGTTTTCCGTCTTTTCCCTTTGGTGTTGCCCAAATTGACCATTGATAATCTTTGTCAATGATAGGCGTGTAAGTCTTGCCTGTAAGTTCGGCTGCTGTGGCTCGGTCTTTCTCCAAGTCATCCAAATATTTGAGGAACAAAATCCAATTGGTTTGCTCCACATAATCCAATTCACTTCCGCAACCTGCGTCTTTATGAAGTATGTCGTCTATATTTTTAAAAGTCTGCTCGAACATTTCTATTGCTTTTATAAGTACTACTTGCGCTACCCCATTCTGTGCGTCCCAGTACATGACTACCCATATAGAAGAAGTTTGAATACCTAAATTCGATTAACTTTCATTCCAAGTAACCTCAGCAGATTCATCTTTTCCACTTATGCAGTTGGACAGTTGTGGGTTGTAGTTGAAAGAGGTTAAGGTGTTTTATCTACTCACAGGAAGCAAGCAGCTTGCAAACGGTCCTTTCCATCTCTCTAACGTTTCTGCAATATCAATTTTTATTGGAATTTGTCCAAGGGGTGCTTAGCCGGATAACGTTTGTTAATCAGCATGGGGTATAGTGCCTTGTTTTGTCGTTTTGCATTTTGTCCATCAATTCACTTTAGTTGCTAGCAACTCCCTCTCTCCGCTTAAAACTGATTCACTTTTAGTTTCTACTTCCGTATGATCCACTTCCACAAATAATTCAAGTTGATTAAAGAATATTAGGTTGTTTCGCAAAGCGCAATTAGGCACTTTGGATATCTCTGACGGTTGAAATACTATTGGTTAATCCTTCGCACAGAAATACGCTATGTCGTGTCCCTACCTACTCCACTTATGGGAAAAGACGTTGCGTTTATACATGCGAAATTTCCATTTTCACCCACCCCGATTATGAAAAAAGTAGGGACATGCCAATTTCGTAGAGACGCCATTTATGGCGTCTCCTATGTTTAAGCACAGATTTACAAAGTCGCAATATTCATCATTTGACAGTGAATAGTTTTGTAAAAAAGTGAGGGGACTGGTTGATTTTATAGCGGCTCCACA
>CALSBM010000094.1:0-8935 GCA_943373175.1 Chitinophaga pinensis
AACAACCGGATGTCCGCCGCGTTCAGAGAAACCATCTTTTACTTCGTCGTTGGCTAAGACAGTTCCAAGAGCAGGACACCAATTTACCATAGTCTCGCTGAGATAGGCAAGACGGAAATGCTGAAGAACTTTTTCTTGAGTGGCTTCACTCATTTTTTTCCACTGACTTGCAGAAAAAGAGCAAAGTTCGTATTCAATATTTCCGGTCAGGTTTTCTTCGTAGTGGGTATAGCCCTGATTTTCAAATTTAGTACTCAAGGTGTTAATGGACTCTGCCAACCCCTTCTCTCCGTTATACCATGACTTGAACAATTGCAGGAAAATCCATTGAGTCCAGCGGTAATATTGAGGGTCAGAAGTTCGAATTTCGCGTGACCAGTCGTAGCCTAAGCCAATTTTATTTAACTGTTCCTTATAGCGGGCGATATTGCTTTCGGTAGTAACCGCAGGATGCTGCCCGGTTTGAATAGCATATTGCTCGGCAGGCAAACCAAAAGAGTCGAAGCCCATAGGATGGAGCACTTCAAACCCCTGCATTCTTTTGTAGCGGGAGAAGATGTCGGTGGCGATATATCCCAGTGGATGACCAACATGAAGCCCTGCACCGGAAGGGTAGGGGAACATGTCTAGCACATAAAATTTGGGTCGATCTAGAGAAGGAGTAACCTGATAAGTATGGTGATTTTGCCAGTAAGCCTGCCAACGCGACTCAATCTCCGAAGTGTTCATCTCAGCCATGGGAAAAATTTGCCCAAAGATAAGCACCTGAATTTCTCTTAACTTAGTCGCCCGATGGCGCAAAGTGGGTTAAAATATTTCCGCATGCGAGCCAGGCGTGCTGCATTAAGCTCGGTGGTTTCGGTAACGTTGGTACTTTATGTACTGGGTTTGTTCGGATTGATAGCGTTACATGCTAACTCATTGTCGGCTTTTGTGCGCGAAAACCTTCTATTACAGGTGTTTCTGGACGAGGAAGCTACTGCTGGTCCGATAAATCAATTGTACCGTGAACTAAAGGTTTCACCGTTTACTAAGTCGATACAATACATCAACAAAGAAGAAGCTTCAGGATTGTTAAAACGTGATTTAGGGGAAGATTTTGTCAGTTTTCTAGATTACAATCCGCTGATGGCATCATTTAACATCAACTTAAGAGCGGATTATGCAAGAAGAGACAGTATTTTGCCGGTGAAAGCCCGTTTAAATTTACATCCTATTGTGAAGGAAGTTTATTATCAAGAAAATGCACTTCAGTTATTAGATGAACATGCCGACCAAGTGATTCTGATCTTTGGCGGATTAAGTCTTGTACTTCTAATAACAAGCTTAATTCTTATTAATCAGTCGGTTAAGCTTTCCCTTTTCTCTCAACGATTTTTAATAAAGACCATGCAGCTTGTAGGTGCTACACGTTCTTTTATCCGCAAACCCTACCTGATAAAAGCCTTGTTTAACGGATTTATTTCCGGGGTATTAGCCGTATTGTTGTTAGTTGCTTCAATGGCTGTTGCCCAATACCGATTGCCGGAACTGGCAGCACTACAACGTTGGGAACAAGTAGGAGTGCTACTTGCAGCAGTACTTGGTGCAGGACTATTTCTCAGTTGGTTTTCCACTTACACCGCGATTAGTCGTTATTTGCGGTACAACCTTGAAGAACTCTATTCTTAATATGAGCAACCCCAATACTAATTTCCTTTTTGGAAAGACTAATTTCATGATTGCCGGAGCTGGTTTACTGCTGATGGTAATTGGCTATTTTTTAATGTCAGGTTCTGAAAACCTATACAGCCCAGTGAAAATTACTTTAGCACCTATCCTTGTTTTACTTGGGTTTGTGCTTGAAGTTGTGGCTATTCTCTACCGGGATAAATCGAAATTGGAACAATGACCGTTCTAGAAGCAGTTCTGATTGCGATAGTAGAAGGCATTACAGAATTTTTACCTGTTTCTTCAACCGGCCACATGATTCTTACCCAAGGCCTTCTTGGGATGAAATCTGATGACTTTCTGAAGGCATTCACGGTAAACATTCAGTTTGGAGCCATTCTAAGTGTTGTAGTTCTTTACTGGAAGCGATTTTTCCAAACCGTAGATTTTTATGTGAAACTTTTCATCGCTTTCCTTCCTGCAGCCCTCATTGGCTTTCTCCTTGGAGACCAAATTGACGCGATGCTTGAAAGTGTTCCCGTTGTAGCAGTTAGTCTTCTCTTGGGAGGATTTATCCTTCTCAAAGTAGATGATTGGTTTAAGTCAAACGAGTTAGAGCCAGAAAAGCCAGTTAAGCCAGCCAATGCGTTAATGATTGGCTTTTTTCAATGTTTAGCGCTCATTCCGGGTGTTTCGCGTTCAGCGGCTACCATAATCGGTGGGATGCAAAGCGGATTCAATCGTAAACAAGCGGCAGAATTTTCTTTTTTTCTTGCAGTGCCTACAATGTTTGCCGCTTCAGGGTACAAATTGCTCAAGAATCACGAAGCTATCACGTCAGACAACATTAGCTTGTTGCTTATTGGAAACGCAGTTGCTTTTATTGTGGCTTTGCTTGCCATAAAAACATTCATTGGAATGCTGACTAAGTACGGATTTAAGGTATTCGGATATTATAGAATCATCGTAGGAGCATTGATTCTTATTCTTTTGGCATTAGATATTCCATTAGATATTCATTGAGAAGGTTTGATTTCGAGCTTGGAGAAGTACTGCTGATGGATAAAGCCCTCGGTGATACTTCTTTTCAATTAGTAAAGAAAGTTAAACGCATTACCCGGGCTGCTAAAATTGGCCACGCCGGAACATTAGATCCTTTGGCTACCGGGTTGCTGATTTTATGCACAGGCAAGAAAACGAAGTCCATTTCTGAGTTTCAGGAACTTGAAAAGGAATATACCGGTGTTATCACACTTGGGTTTGTAACCCCGAGTTACGATTTAGAAACTGCCCCTGAACAGCACTGCGACACTTCTTTAGTTACCAAGGAACAAGTAGTGGCAGCAATGTCTAAGTTTTTAGGACTCATATTGCAACGCCCACCTGTTTATTCTGCCATTAAGGTTGACGGTAAACGAGCGTATAAATCGGCTCGACAAGGTATAGAAGTTGAAATCAAAGAGCGGCCTGTTGAGCTGTTTTCCTTCGAAGTAGAAAAATGGGCAAATCCTGAAATTCATTTCAGGGTTAGGTGTTCTAAAGGTACTTATATCCGTACTCTTGCCCACGACGTTGGGAAGGCGCTTGGAGTAGGAGGCACCCTCACGGCTTTGTGCAGAACGGCAATTGGCTCACACCGTTTGGAAGAAGCCTTAACAACGGAACAATTACAAGCGTTAATAAAGCCGGAAAATGGAGATCTTCCGTAGTCTTGACTCTTACCAATCTAACGATCGACTCGTAGTAACTATTGGCACTTACGACGGAGTCCATTATGGTCATCGGGTATTACTCGCAAGGATTAGAGCACTTGCTGAAGAGCGAGAAATGAAGTCTGCTTTGATCACTTTTGAGCCGCATCCAAGAATTGCGTTAAATAAGGATGTAGAAAAACTACGATTGCTTACTTCAACTGATGAGAAAATTGCCTTATTAGCAGAAGAGCAACTCGATAAACTCTTCATCCTTCCATTTGGTGAAACCTTATCGCGTTTATCTGCCGAAGATTTTGTTTCTGATGTTCTTGTAAAAGCGCTGAACGCCGGCATTGTGGTCATAGGCCATGACCATCGTTTTGGCCACGACCGTAAGGGCGATATTCGTTTTCTGCGTGAACGAGCCATGGAGTATCAATTTGAAGTAGAAGAGATCCCACGCCAGCAACTTACGAACTGGGAAGTGAGTTCTACTCAAATCCGTCAGCATCTTCAGTCAGGAGATTTGAAAAAAGCTAATCAACTCCTTACCAAGCCTTACCTCATTCGAGGTGAGGTTGTTAAAGGAGACCAATTAGGCAGAACATTAGGCTTTCCAACCGCCAACCTTTCGTTGCCGAATCCTTATAAACTACTTCCCCCTGAAGGCATTTATGCTGTAATGGCCGGAGATGAAGAAACGCTTCATCCTGCAATGCTATACATAGGTAGGAGGCCCAGTTTGTCAGGTTTTTCTGAGCTTAGGATTGAAGTCAATATCCTCGATTTTTCAGAAGACTTGTATGGAAAATATTTGAATGTTAGGGTTCATGGTTTTATCCGACCTGATCGAAAGTTTGACAACCTGGATGAGTTAAAATCAGCATTGAAAGAAGATGAAAAGGCTACCAGAACCTTTTTTTCTATCTAACTTATAATTATGAACTTTCTGAATGCAACCTTGGAACTGCTTTCAGTTCATTATGTGGGCAATATTGGGCACGGTGAACCATTAATTCATGCGAGCGAAGCCATTAAGCCCGAAGAAAATTTAGGTCGTACTATTCGCGACTTTTTTACCGGGAGGTTTAACAGCCAGCATGAGCGATGGTCCTTTGTTCATCATCAAGATTTACAATATCATTTGCTTTATAATCTATGCAAGCAAGTTTTTGAAACACCTAACAGGTTTCATGATGCCGCAAGTGGTATTGCCAGGCACTTGCATCAGCAATCGAGGCATCCGATGATCAAGGCTGGAGAATTGTTTGTAACACTCTTCAGAGAGGTTGAATTGGATGGTAGGCGAATAAAGGCCATTGGGATTTTTAAAACCGAAACCCGAACTTCATTTTTTGATGTGGTTCAGGAAGAAGGTGATTTAGTTCTGGGTTATCAAGAAGGGATAGAACTAAGTAAATTCGAAAAAGGAGCACTCATTTTAGATACCGGAAGGGAGCAAGGGTATCAGATAGCGTTATCAGATCGTCAGTCAAAAGCAGAAGAAAGCCAGTATTGGACAGAGTCATTTTTAACAGCAGAACCCTGTAACGATAGTTTTCAGAAAACTCGACAGGTTATGAACAGGACTAAAGATTTCATACAATTTGGGGTCGTCGAATCCTTGGACTTTTCAAAAGCAGAAGCCATCGACCTCATGAACCGGACTGCTGAATACTTCAAGTCGAATGAACAGTTTTCAAAAAGCAATTTTGAGGAAGAAGTCTTGCAGGAAAAGCCACTAATCGATCATTTCAGGACGTTTACTGATCGTGATCAATCCGAAGGTTTCGGATTTTGGGAAGATGGATTTGAGTTATCAGCTCAAGCAGTAAAAAAGCAGCAAAAGGTCTTTAAAAGTGTTTTAAAGTTGGATCGCAACTTCCATGTATATATTCACGGAGATAAAAGCATGATAGAACGCGGGATGGAACCTGACGGAAGAAAGTTTTATAAACTCTATTTTGAACAGGAAGAGTAGTCCATATTTTGTTCGCTGCTCTCACTATGTTCTTATCGCTAATCAGTAACAAAACGCTATACCCTATTTTCAGTTTGGCAATATTTTAATCTATTCCCAATAAAAGCATGGTTTATTAAAGATAAATTTGTCTGATAATAAATTTTCATGCGTCAAACCCGCTTTTTCCATTTCATTCGAGTCGTCCCAGTTTTTCTGGTGGTGATGACATTGGTATGGTCAGGAGTGATGTTTCACGAGTCCCACAGTTTTGCTATTTCTGAAGTAGGTAAAACGGTAAGCAGGGGAGGAGTAAGCTCAATGGGTTTGTTATACACTTTTTTGGAAGGTGAGGAATCTTTCAAAGAAGTAGAAGGTGAACAATGCCAGCATGATGGCAAAATAGTCCATTTTAAAGAAGGCCACAGCTACCTCAATGGATGGGTGAGTGCCGGTTACTGGCTACAAGGTAAACGCTCTAATGTTTTAATTCAATTAACAGATGTAGCGTTGTATCGGATGTATTGTCAGTTGAAAATTGATTGCTGAAACCTGAATCCTGAACAGGATTGCGAATTTCAGTTTCACCATTTTCAACTTTTTTATGTACAAAACATCATCTGGTTCCTTACCAGAAATGCTTGAGCATTTGACGCATTTTTTGCCTTCTCAAGCACCACTTAAAGACTTCATCCACCATAATACCTTACACGGTTTTCAGGATTGGCCTTTTCATGAGGCGATGAAGAGAGCGCAGCAGGTTTTCGGTTACAAAACCTATCTAAAGATAGAGGAATATCAGTCTTTGTATAAGAGTGGTAAGATTTCTCCCGGAATACTCCGGAAAGTATTGCAAAAGGCTTACGGCCCTAAATACTTAGAAATACGAGAAAAGATGTTGAAAGAGCCTGATGAACAATTGTTTGAAGGCCGAATAGGGATACTGTTTGACCATTGGAAGGCAAATTACCACATCAACCTTAGTAAAGCTGTTCATCCTTTATTGTTTCGCTGGATTGCAGCGTATCTGGATCAAGGGATTGCGCAAAAAGGAATGCCTATTAGAGAAGAAGGGTTCATTGCAACTATTCGCGCCATGGATAACTACAGTAAACTGTCGATTATAAAAAGCCACAGAGCCAAAGAGTTGTTACAGAATCCACTATTCTGCTTTGAAGATGCACTAGAATTGGTTGTTGGGGATGAAGTTTATTGGGAACAATACCTTTTCGATATTTCATTTCAGCACCCTGGATGGTCTGGGATGGTGGCAACACTGGAACACCATCCTGAGCATTTACTTGAAAAGCGTTCTGTAACGCTTTCCGATTTTTGCTTTTTTGAGCTTTTACTTCAAATAGATGCTTTAGATCAAAAATTTGGAACAGTTTGGAAGCCATTAAGTCAAAGTTTACTTCACCAACCTGCACCGTTATTTCCTGATGTTTTTGTTGAAACTCCTTTTCACCTTCTTCGTTACTGGCAAGAAGCGTACGAATGGAGTTTCTATGAGCAGGTACTGCTTGGACTTATGGCAGAAGTACAACCTTTGTCAAGTAATGTTTCCGTTTCGTTTCAGGCAATTCTTTGTATTGATGATCGAGAGTGCTCTTTCAGGCGGCATCTTGAAGCAGAATCGCCTGATTGCCAAACATTTGGAACAGCAGGTTTTTTTAATGTAGCATTTTACTTTCTTCCCGAACACGGGAAATTCTTTACTAAAGTTTGTCCGGCACCTATGACTCCCGTTCATGTAGTAAGAGAAATAGAAGCAAAGGTCCGACATAAGAAGGATACCAACTTTAGCCGCCATTCGCATGGATTAATTGGAGGATGGCTGATTTCGCAAACCTTGGGATTCGTGTCGGCTTTGCGACTAATGCAAGGCATTTTTTATCCCACAGAAAGCCCGGCTTCTGTTTCATCATTTCGACACATGGATGCAGGAGGTCACTTAATCATTGAGACTCCGGCGGAAGGACATAAAGTTAAAGGCCTTCAATTGGGATTTACGGTTTCGGAAATGGCTGATAGGGTGGAGGGTTTACTGAAAAGCATTGGCCTAACTGCCAACTTCGCTCCTTTGGTCTATATCATCGGACATGGAGCTTCAAGTACCAACAATACGTATTATGCCGGTTACGATTGTGGTGCATGTAGCGGACGCGCTGGTTCAGTTAACGCTCGTGTAGCAGCAACTATGGCCAATCACCCGGCTGTAAGAAAAATGCTGGAGGAACGGAACATTGTAATTCCTGAAACTACTCGCTTTGTTGCTGCATTGCACGATACTACACGAGACGACATTCAGTTTTACGACACTGAGCAATGTTCAGATACTCAAGCTAAACTGCATGAAGTTAACCGAGGCACCTTTCAAAAAGCGCTCGATAAAAATGCTCTTGAGCGTTCAAGAAGGTTTCTACTGGCTTCTTCAGAAGGAAGTGATAAAGCAGTTCACAACCGAGTACGCAAGCGGGCTTATTCGCTTTTTGAACCAAGACCAGAATGGAATCACGCAACTAATGCGCTTTGTTTAGTTGGTAGGCGAGCCTGGAATAGGCACCTTTTCTTAGACCGAAGGGCATTTCTCAATTCCTATGATCCTTATCAAGATCCAGAAGGCGTTTATTTAGCAGGTATTCTACGGGCTGTTGCTCCTGTTTGTGGAGGGATTAATCTTGAATATTACTTTTCGCGAGTTGATAATGCCCGGTTAGGTGCAGGTACAAAGCTGCCTCATAATGTGGTGGGATTGTTTGGAGTTGCCAACGGAATGGACGGAGACCTCCGACCTGGTTTACCTTCGCAAATGATTAACATTCATGACCCGTTGCGTTTACTGGTTATTGTGGATCAGCACCCTCAGGTTGTATTCAAGGTTCTAGAAAATGACCTAATTACTCGAGATTGGTTTCTTAAAAACTGGATTCATCTAATTGCCCACGATCCTGACTCCAAGGAAATGTTTCGTTATGAAGACGGAATATTTAAAAAGTATGAGTTGCAAGACCAGTTGGTAAGTTATTATCCCGAACTCGATCAAATTGTTGCAACAGGGTCTGAAAATCAACCTGTTTATATCATGCGGCCATGATGAAGGAGTTTTTAAGTTTGTTGTTGCCGGTACTAGTAGTTGTTCCGCTATTATCCTTTCTAATCAGCCTGTTACCTTCTAAGAAAAAGGAGAACTTGCTTTCAGGAATTGCTTTTACCGGGATTAGCGTACAAGCAATTCTTGTTTTGATTTTTATAGGAATTTGGTTGTCGTTGGGTGCAAAACCACTAATTATTGAAGAGTTTAGTTTGTACCGTTCAAAAGAATACACCTTCCTTTTAGACTTGTACTTTGATTGGAATTCTGCCATTTTTCTGTTTACAGGCACATTCATCACCTTTTTAATAGTTCGTTACAGTGCCTATTACATGCACTTGGAGCCGGGTTATAGCCGTTTTTTTAATACCCTATTGTTTTTTAACCTCGGATATATGCTTACCGTTCTATCCGGAAATTTTGAAACCCTATTCATCGGCTGGGAATTCCTAGGAATTTCGAGTTTTTTGTTGGTAGCCTTTTACCGTGAACGATACCTGCCAGTCAGGAATGCGGTCAGAGTTTTTTCAGTTTACC
>CALSBM010000095.1:0-8510 GCA_943373175.1 Chitinophaga pinensis
TCAACTACAAAATGATTCTCATCACCTTAATCCCAAACCTAATTCCTCTAGCACTCACGTTGGGAATCATGGGATTTGCCGGTATTCCTCTAAAAAATTCTACCATCTTGGTTTTCAGCGTTGCTTATGGAATTGTGGTTGACTTAACGGTTCATTTTCTTGCTAAATACCGGATAGAATTGAAAAAGTGGAAATACAATATATCGGAATCTGTGGAGCATTCGGTAGAAGAATCCGGTTATTCCATGGTTTATACCACGGTCATTCTATTTTTCGGCTTCATCATTTTTGCTTTCAGCAAGTTTGGTGGAACTGTTGCGCTTGGGCTTTTAACGTCACTTTCCTTAGTCATAGGATTGCTAACCAACCTGTTTTTACTTCCAGCATTACTGCTTAGTCTTGAAAAATCGCTGAAAAAGGAAGAACTGGAAGCAGGATTTATCGAACTAGAAGATGAAGAAGCGTAAGGTTACTGCTTTAAATGATAGGGAATAGTAAGGCTATTCCGATATTTGCGCGCACATAATTTCGCATGTCCGATCACAAGATCATCTTTTCGATGGCCGGAGTAAGCAAGACCTTACCAACCGGCAAGACCATTCTCAAAAATATTTACCTGAGCTTCTTCTACGGAGCGAAAATCGGGGTTCTCGGCTTGAATGGGGCCGGGAAATCTACCTTAATGAAAATCATCGCCGGCATAGACCAGTCTCATACGGGCGAAGTAGTGTTTTCATCAGGCTATTCGGTGGGCTACCTTTCACAAGAGCCGGAAATCGATCCTGAAAAAACTGTAGTGGACGTTGTTCGCGAAGGTGTTCAGCATATAATAGATCTGTTGAAGGAGTTTGATGATATATCCAACGCCTTTGCAGACCCAGATGCCGACTACGACAAACTGCTGAATCGCCAGGCTGAAGTGCAGGAATTGCTGGAAGCTAATAATGCTTGGGAACTTGACAACCGCTTAGACAAAGCCATGGAGGCGCTCATGTGCCCGCCTGCCGACCGAAAAATTGCGAGCCTTTCCGGAGGAGAGCGGCGAAGGGTTGCCCTCTGCCGCCTTTTACTTCAAGAGCCAGACGTTCTGCTGCTTGATGAGCCAACCAACCACTTAGACGCCGAGTCTATTGATTGGTTGGAACAACACTTACAGCGTTACAAAGGAACTGTCATCGCCGTTACCCACGACCGTTACTTCCTCGACAATGTTGCAGGTTGGATTCTTGAACTTGATCGTGGAGAAGGAATACCGTTTGAAGGAAACTACTCTTCTTGGTTAGAGCAGAAGTCAAAACGCTTGGCTCAAGAAGAAAAAACGGAAAGTAAGCGTCAGAAAACCCTTCAACGAGAGTTGGAATGGGTTAGAATGGCGCCTAAAGCACGGCAAGCTAAAGGAAAAGCCCGTCTGAATGCCTATAACAAGCTCCTCAGTGAAGATGTAAAAGAGCAGGAAGCGCGTTTGGAGCTCTTCATTCCTGCCGGACCAAGGTTGGGAAATGTGGTTATTGAAGCAGAGAATGTTGCCAAATCCTTTGGTGAACGCCCTTTAATTAAGAACCTCAATTTTAGCTTACCACCAGCCGGTGTTGTAGGGGTAATTGGCCCTAATGGGGTGGGTAAAACCACTTTATTCAAAATGATAATGGGATTGGAACATTCTGATACCGGAAGTTTCAAGGTTGGAGACACCGTTCAAGTTGCCTACGTGGACCAGAGCCACGACGGCTTAGATCCCGAAAAATCCGTATTCGAAGTGATTTCCGGCGGTACTGATAGCATGGTTGTAGGAGGAAAATCCTTCAACTCCCGTGCTTACATCAGCAAGTTCAACTTTTCCGGTACTGATCAAAGCAAGAAAGTTGGAACATTGTCAGGTGGAGAGCGCAATCGCGTCCACCTCGCTATGACTCTTAAGCAAGGTGCTAACGTTTTGTTACTCGATGAGCCTACCAACGACATCGACATCAACACGCTTCGTGCTTTGGAAGAAGCTATCGACAATTTTGCAGGCTGTGCTGTGATTATCTCCCACGACCGCTGGTTTCTTGACCGCGTTTGTACCCATATTCTTGCCTACGAAGGCGACGGACAATTCTACTACTTCGAAGGCAATTACCACGATTATGAGGAAAATCTGAAGAAAAGAATGGGAGAAGGCGTGGTGAAAAAGACCCGCTATCGTGACTTAGAAGGAAAAGCCCGTTAAATTGCAACTATGTTTCCCCAACAAAGAGATGAGCTGCTGTTCAGCTATATCGAACAGGAAAGACAACGCCAGGAGCATGGCATCGAACTGATTGCTTCAGAGAACTTTGTAAGCCGCCAAGTGATGGAAGCTGCCGGGTCTGTGTTGACTAATAAATATGCTGAAGGGTATCCGGGCCGTCGGTATTACGGTGGTTGCGAAATCGTGGACAAAGTAGAACAACTTGCCATTGACCGCGTTTGCCAGCTTTTCGGTGCTGAATGGGCCAATGTTCAGCCGCATTCAGGTGCTCAGGCCAACGCTGCTGTTTTCTTGGCTTGCCTCAAACCAGGCGATAAAATCCTTGGCTTCGACTTAAGTCATGGTGGTCACTTAACCCACGGCTCTCCGGTCAACTTCTCCGGACAACTTTACACGCCTTCGTTTTATGGGGTTGAAAAGGAAACCGGACGTATCGACTACGATAAAGTTGAAGCTACTGCCCTGAAAGAGCAGCCGAAAATGATTATCTGTGGAGCTTCTGCCTACAGCCGCGAATGGGATTATGTTCGCTTGCGCAAAATCGCTGACCAGGTTGGCGCACTATTGCTTGCCGACATCTCCCACCCTTCCGGCCTCATTGCCACCGGCTACCTCAACAATCCAATTCCTCATTGTCATATTGTAACCACTACTACGCACAAAACCTTGCGTGGAACACGTGGTGGGTTAATCATGATGGGCAAAGATTTCCCCAATCCGTGGGGATTGAAAACGCCCAAGGGTGAAATCAGGATGATGAGCCATGTGTTGGATATGGCTGTTTTCCCAGGAACTCAGGGCGGACCATTAGAGCACATTATCGCGGCTAAAGCGGTTGCGTTTGGAGAAGCCCTTACAGAAGACTACAAAACCTACTGCGGCCAAGTCATTAATAACGCTCAAGCCATGGCGAAAGCGTTTGTAGCGAAAGGCTATGATATTGTGTCCGGTGGCACCGACAACCACCTGATGCTGATAGACCTTCGCAATAAGGGCATCAGCGGAAAGTTGGCTGAAAACACCTTAGTAAAGGCCGATATCACCATCAATAAAAACATGGTTCCCTTCGACGATAAATCGCCATTTGTGACTTCCGGTATGCGTATTGGAACTGCTGCCATGACCACTCGTGGTTTGAAGGAAGCCGATTTTGTAACCATTGTGGACTTGATTGATGAAGTATTAGCCAACCACGATAACGAAAGCGTTATTGCGTCTGTAAGGAAGAAAGTCAACACCATGATGGAGCACTTTCCGCTTTATCCGTAAAGAGGAGTAAACGCTTAAATTCAAAAAGGCAGTTAGGCACAAAGGGTTTCATCCTCACTTTACGCCTATGCGCCTTTGCGAGAGTATTTTGCCCACTAAGCCGCTAAGCCGCCAAGGTTTTTTATCCTCACTTTGCGCCTTTGCGAGAGTATTTTGCTCGCTAAGCCGATAAGACGCCAAGGTTTTTTATCCTCACTTTGCGCCTTTGCGAGAGTATTTTGCTCGCTAAGCCGCTAAGACGCCAAGGTTATTCATCCTCACTTTGCGCCTCTGCGCCTTTGCGAGAGTATTTTGCTCGCTAAGCCGCTAAGACGCTAAGTCAGAGATTGTTAACTATTCTGGTTATTCCAGTTTTGATAACTGGCTGATTGAAGTTGATTAATAAACCAAGCTTGCAACCTGTAAGCTTTAAGTAAGTTAATAGTTGTTTGGGATGTACAGGTGCTATATTTTCTACCGACTTAATTTCGATAATAACTTTGTTTTCTACAATCAGATCGGCCCTGAAAGCTAATTCCAACTTCAACTCATCCCAAATGACTGGAATTACTTTTTGCCTATCATACTTCAACTTTAGTTTATTCAATTCAAAATATAAAATCTCTTCATAAACTGACTCTAAGAGCCCGGGGCCAAGCTTTTTATGAACTTGAAATGCTGAATTAACAACTAATTTTGAAATTTCATTTTCATTCATAACCAATTAATTATAAGCGTGATAAATATTTAAATATCAAAAAAAACAACTCATCGAAAGTCACGAATTAAGCAAAAATAAAGCACTCAATTCAATGCAAATAAACTTACAGCTTCGATTAAAATAATCTTATTTCCTTCCCCCTTATTTAATTGACTCCTTCAGAATGCTTGCAAATAACATATAGGCATCTATCCATCACTCACCCTTTCAGCACATGCATACTACTTGCTTGTGCTTTGGGTAGGATGAGGATGTCGGCGATGTTGACGTGCTCGGGTGCTGTGGCGATGTAGTGGATGGCGTCGGCTACATCCGCAGCGGTGAGGGGTTGATAGCCCTGATACACCTGGGTAGCACGTGCTTCGTCGCCATGAAAGCGAACCAAACTAAACTCGGTCTCTACTAAGCCGGGAGAAACCGTGCTCACTTTTATCCCGAAAGGCAGCAACTCCATTCGCATGCTTTTGCTGATGGCTTCCACTGCATGTTTACTGGCACAATACACATTTCCATTAGGATAAATTTCTTTTCCGGCTATAGAACTAATGTTGATGATATGCCCGCGTTTTCGCTGCTGCATTCCGGGTAACACAGCTTGGCAACAATGCAACAAGCCTTTCACATTAGTATCCAACATGGTGTTGAAGTCTGACATAGGTGCATCTTGAACCGGATTCAATCCCTGAGACAGACCTGCGTTGTTTACCAACAGTTCTATTTCGCTCCAAGGTTCCGGTAAGTGCCCCAAGTTTTCTTTTACGGAATCTTCATCCCGCACATCAAAAGGAAGTGCTAAACAGTGGCGATGTAAATTGCGAATACGGTCGGCGAGTGCTTCTAACCGATCAACGCGACGACCCGTTAAAACAAGGTCGAAACCGGCTGCTGCCAGTTTCAAAGCGGTGGCCTCTCCTATCCCGGAAGTTGCACCGGTTACTACAGCTATCTTTCCCCGGTTCATGCTTTATTCAAAAATGAGCGAGAAAATCAAGCCTTGCGATTGCAATTGCTGCAAAGGCGCTGAATACAGATGACTTTCCTTAACCAAAACATTTGTTAAGCCAAGCGAGTACTTTAACTCAGGCGAAAGCTTGAAGTAGGGCAAATAAAATTCGAAGCCTACCCCAATTTCTACCGCAAAATCCAATCGCTGGATTTTTACCCGTTCCACCTCCCTATCCACTGTTTCCTGAGACGACATATCGATGCTGGCTTTTGCTCCACCAATAACATACGTTCTAAAATTCTCGATGCGGTTAGAGCGAAACTTCAGTAATAACGGCAAATCCACGTAGGCCGATTCAACCCGTTTTGATCCACTAAACTCGCTATTTCTGAATGTATAGTCCAAGTTTTTCAAAGCAAAAATCAGTGTAGGAGTGAACCTTAGACTGAGGTTTTCGTGAATTCGAAGGTCAGAGGTGATTCCCAGTTGAAGCCCGGAACCAGAGCGAGGAACAACAGCGAGTAAAGAGTCGGTAGTTTTGAATTCAGGAGCAAGATTGTCTCTGAACTTAGTCGAATTCATCCCCAGTAAAAAGCCAAACCTGAATAGCTTTTTGTCATAATGAGGATTGTTGAGTTGCGCCTGAGACTGAAAAGCAAGCAACAACAAAATGGCAATTAAGCCAGAGCGGTGTACAGAGCGCATACGCCAAAAGTGAGTCGTTTTTCCTGGGGTTGGTGATAACCGCATTGTTCGAGGATTTTGAGGAAGTCGGCACCTTCGGGGAAGGCTGCCACGGAATCAGGCAAATAAGTGTAAGCTCGTGCATCTTTAGAGACGCTCTTGCCTATAGCCGGAAGTATGTAACGGAAGTAAAACTGAAACAATTGTTTGATGGGGAACATTCGGGGGCGAGAAAACTCCAACACTACAATTCGGCCTCCCGGACGCAATGTTCGGCGCATCTCGGTAAGGCCATTTTTGAGGTTTTCAAAATTGCGCACCCCGAAAGCAACCATAGCTGCATCGAATTCGGCATCCTGAAATGGGAGGCTTGAAGCATCGGCTTTGATTAAATTTATTCGCTCAGAAAGTCCTTTCGCTTCAATTTTTCTTCTTCCATGCGAAAGCATGCCCTCTGAAATATCGACACCTGTAATTTTTTCCGGCTTAATTTTCCATGCTTCAAGTGCAAGGTCAGCGGTTCCGGTAGCAACATCCAGAATGTGCGAATGCTTTTCCCTTCGCAAAAGCGCAATGGCCTGTTTGCGCCAATAAACGTCGATTCCGAGCGATAGAAAGCGGTTTAGGAAGTCGTAACGACCCGAAATGTTATCGAACATTTGTTCAACCTGACGCGCTTTGGAGTCCGCGGATTCGGGATAGGGCTTAATGTGTTCTGCCATCAGTTCTTTAACACTCCAACAATCAACATGTTCGAGCCACGCAAAAGTAACATACCTTTGCCGCCCGAGGAACTTTCAATGGAAATTCGCCACGCCCGCTTTCTAACCAGCAGCACCGATGCTCGCAAACTTCCGGAACCTAAATTCCCGGAGTTTGCCTTTATTGGACGTTCTAATGTGGGTAAATCTTCGTTGATTAATAGACTTTGCGGAAGAAAAGACCTTGCGAAAATCTCTCAAAGACCCGGTAAAACTCAGCAAATCAACCATTTTATTATCAATGAACAATGGTATTTAGTTGACCTTCCAGGTTATGGTTATGCCAAGGTTTCCAAAACGGAAAGAGAAAAGTGGGGGAAATTCATTCGCCATTACTTCCAGTCGAGAATGAACCTGCAATGCGCCTTTGTTTTGCTTGATTCCCGCATTCCGCCTCAAGCTATCGACTTAGAGTTTATCGATTTACTGGGTGAATGGGGCGTTCCATTTGTATTGGTTTACACGAAAGTAGATAAACTGGGCATGAACCCGGCTCAGAAAAATGCTTCGGCTTTCCACCGGGAAATGAAGAAAACGTGGGACGAGATTCCTCCAACGTTCTTTACTTCTGCTGAATCAGGTTATGGAAGGGAATCACTGCTTCAGTTTATTCTTTCCCTTACTGATGGATTTGTCCCTCCGGATCCTGCCGAAAAAGGATAAGCATGTCGTCGCACCACATTGTTCGTGATAAGCAAGAGCCTGCTTTGTTAGTGGCTAATGGCGCAAGTTGTAGCGAAGAGTTGTTAGGACAATTGCTGGAGTGGTCTCCTTTTGTCTTGGCTTTAGACGGAGCATTACCCCGTTTACTTAGCTTGGGCATCAAAGTAGATGCTGTCTTGGGAGATTTTGATTCTATTGGAATGAAGGAAGAAGAACTGATTCCTTATCAACCGATTCGGATTTTACTAACTGAAGATCAGGAGTTTACCGATCTGGAAAAAGGCTTGATGTTTTTGGTGGAAGAAGGACATACAGCAGTAAACATTGTATGGGCAACCGGACGAAGGTTAGACCACACTTTGGCAAATCTTACCAACCTTGTCAAGTTTAGTCATCAACTCACCATCAACCTGCTCGACGATCATAGCCGTGTTTACCTACTTCCGAGAATGTTTGAGAAATGGTATCCGGCTGAGACGCTGCTATCGCTGTTTCCTATTGGAAAAGTAGAAGGTATTGTTACTGAAAACCTGTTATATCCGTTGAAAAACGAGGCACTTGAAACCGGCATACGAATCGGCACCTCCAATCAAGTAGTGTGCGATGGCTGGGTAAAAATCAGTCATCGTAGCGGACATCTGCTGATGATGGAGTGCAGGGATTAAACGATTAGAAGTAGTATTCCTGAAAACACTCAAGATTTTCTAACACTTTAGTGTTGAACAACAAACTTCCTATAATCAATTTGATTTCCAGAACGCAAATGCAGGAAGTAAACCCCATTATTAAAGTTTCTACAATCCATCTTTTCAGTTTCAATGCCCAGTACTCCGGCTTTTATCTCCTGCCCAATAGCATTGGTAATTAGATAATCGACCGATTCGTTATAGCCTATCCTTATTTCCATTAAACTGCTTACCGGGTTTGGAACTATGGTAAGCTTAAAAGGATCGACTTCCTTAACCTCAACCCTTAAAACATAATTGCAACTGGGAGCGGTGTTAAAGTTGTGAAAACCTGTTATGGAATCCTCATAACATCGCAACTGGTCGTAACTGCTATGACAACCCAACACCTGACTTCCGCATAAAAAAAGTTAATAAATTGCATGCGACTTAATATCAATTAGTTACGCCTTTCTAATTATTGTTTTTGGGTGTCTCGGGGCTGATTTTACACTATTTTCGGGCATGTTTGTCAGGAAGAAGCCTAACAAAAGCGGAAAGACTAGTGTTCAGGTTGTTGATAAGAGCTCTG
>CALSBM010000096.1:0-8403 GCA_943373175.1 Chitinophaga pinensis
CGATATTCCATACGAAACAAAGCCTTTCTGAATAGATTTAGATTATAACATATTCCCCATCCCGCCGTATTGAAGCCTTGTAAAATTGGATTGATTGAATTAATTAATATACCAGAAGGGTCATTGAAATATTCTAATCGTGCAGCTAAAGAATGTTTAGAATTAAATGCATATTGAAGCACGGCATTGGCTTGTCCCCAGTAATGATTATTCCTTTCTCCCGGAGCGGATTGGGTTTGTTGAAGCCCAAAATACGTACATGCGGTAGCCGTCCACCTTCCTTTAGATTTCCATACGGCATATAAATCAAAAAACCACCGATTTCTGAAATTAGGGCGCATTACACTCTTTTCATCGCCACCGTAAGCATTAAAATTAATGAGCCACTGCTGGTTAGGTCGGTATTCTAATTGTGCAGCTAAGGATAAACTTCTGTTTTCATCCTGAATATTCTGCCAGCCATTTAAAATGTAGAAATAGAAGTTGGCCTTTTCATTGACAGGAACACTTGTCTTAACTCCTGTGATAAAATAGGGGACATATTCCGGTGCAAGGGCTCTTGAATACATCAAATGGTCTTTTGAAATTGCACTCTCGTTAGTAAACGGCGAACCTAACACTCCGGCATCAAGCCAAATTTTCTTTTTCGGCCAGATTAATACTCCGGCATTTGCTTCAACTAAATTTTTTAGAGTTCCGCTTTCCGCTGCGTAATTAGCATTAATGTAATTCCCAAATCCGGGAATTAAGCGTGCCCTTAAGTTTTCTGAGCGGTACTTAAAATCAACATAAGCCAAGTTGATGTTAAACTCATGATCGCGGTTAGAAGAAACTGCATAAGGTCTTTCATGAAAAGGAGGCGAACTGAAATCATATAGAAAATAGGCATCTACATATCCTTCTATGCTCACTTTTCCAATTGCTACTGAATCATACTGATCCGTCATTCCGGGGTTAATAACTTGTCCCTGAATCTGGGTTATTCCGGTTACAAATAGGATAAGCCAAAACTTGATTCTTGAGCCCATTTAGCAAATAAAGGACTTACTGGTCAGTTTTAGTCTAAGTAGGAAGAAGGAATAGAAATAATTTTTTGTTGGTTTTATTTATCAAAAATATAATTGTGGCAATAAGATTAATGAATTTTAAATTCTTTCAGACATTGTTCCAATACCTCTTTGGTTTGATTCGGATAATCTTGTTTTATCCGGGACCTACTTTCAGTCCAAGCTTTAAGTTGAGGAAAGTACAGATCACTTAGCTCTGGAATTACCGGAACGCCCATTTTTTCTAAGGCGGCTGCATTGCATTCCTGCTCGTATTGCCCTTTCATTGGAATTACCATTAGCTTTTTACCTAAAAACATGGCTTCGGCAGGAGATTCAAACCCTGCACCACATAACAACCCTGACGATTGAATGAGGCTCTCGGTAAATTGTTCTCCATTAACCGGAAAAACCTGAACATTCATAAACCGATAGGGTGCTTTACAATAGGAAGAAAACATCTGCCAACGGATTTCGGTCATTTGCGTGAGTAATCGGATGATTAGCTGATCGCGGTAAGCGGGCAGATAAACCGTATAGTGTCCATGGTTTTCCGGTTCTGCTTCTCGGATAGATTTACGTAAAATGGGTAACTCTATGCGTTCATCAAATCTTTGGAAATGGAATCCCACATATCGGTCAACAGGTGCATAGTTTCTAAACAATCGCTCCGCTAACCATTGAGTCTTATCAGGTCGGGGAGATTTAGGGGAAAGAAATGCCGCCTGATGACTTAAACCTAATACCGGAATCCCCTTGAGTTTTCCAGCCCAAGCACTGATAGGTTCAAAATCGTTGATAATGAGGTCGTATTGCTTTATTGGTATTGAACGTAAGTCTTTGCTAAACTGAAACAATCCTAATTGACAAAGGCTTTTTGACCACGATAGGTTACCCTTTCTTCCATTTACATAAGCAACTCCTCTGAATTGATACTTAATAGGGAATGGCAACTTGAGCTGATGTTGCCTTCCGCTCACCATCACATCGGTATCGACCAGTTTAAATAACTCAGGAAGTACTTCTAAAGCCCTTGAGGTGTGTCCATTGCCAGTACCCTGAAATGCATAAAGTACTTTCATGGAGTTACCTTGCTTATAAACTGTAGAACTTGATCTTCAAGTAAATCAGGGAAAACAACTTCTTCTTCCTCTTCATCTAGTAAAACTGCATCTTCCAAATGGCGATAAAGTTTCCATTCCCCATTGTGATACTCCAATGCACTTAGATTTTCTATCCAATCCCCGGAATTCAAATAAATGACTGATCCCTTTGAATTGGAAACTTCCTTGATAACCGGTTGATGAATGTGCCCGCAAATTACATAATTGTAACCCTGCTCGATGGCAAGATCCGAAGCAGTTAGCTCGAAATCATTAATAAACTTGACAGCCTTTTTGACGCTGTTTTTTATCCGGGCAGAGAATGAAAACTTGCCTTTTCCGATCCGCTCACTCACAGCGTTACAAGCTCTATTAAGCAGAATCAAAAAATCGTACCCTACCGCTCCAAGCTTTGCTAACCACCTCGAGTGCGTCATGGTGACATCGAATACATCGCCATGAAATATCCAAGCTCTTTTATTGTCGAGGTTTAGCACCAATTTGTTTTTAAGTTGAAAACTTCCCAACTCAAATGGGCTAAACTTCCGAAGCAGATCATCGTGGTTACCGGTAAGATAAACGATAGGAATTCCTTTGCTCATCATGTTCACTAGCTTTTTAATCACTTTCATGTGTGATTTTGGCCAGTAATGCCTGCTGAATTGCCAAATATCTATGATGTCGCCATTAAGCACCAACATCCCGGGTCGCACACTATCTAAGTATTGTACCAGTTCTTTGGCATGGCATCCGATAGTCCCTAAGTGGACATCAGAAAGTATAACAAGATCTACCTCACGTTTTTCGGCCATATTACGATGAGGCCAAATTATATATACAATATAAACTCGAAGTCAATTGGCGGTTACGTTTATGTTAGGTTATCAGTAGTTGCATCCGACCTACTTACATCCAATCCTTTGTAGTTAATTTGCGTCAATGAGCGAAAAAATCAGCCTAATGCCTGATGCATTGGCCAATCAGATTGCAGCAGGAGAGGTGGTTCAGAGGCCTGCATCGGTCGTGAAGGAGCTTCTGGAGAATAGTGTGGATGCGGGTGCAATAGAAATAAAGCTGATGGTCAAAGAAGCTGGAAAAGCCATGATTCAGGTGACAGATAATGGAAGTGGAATGGGGCCTTTAGATGCCAGAATGTGCTTCGAACGGCATGCAACTTCCAAAATAGCTTCATCTGAAGATTTATTCCGTCTTTCAACCTTTGGATTCAGAGGGGAAGCTCTGGCTTCGATTGCTGCGGTGGCTGAAGTAGAGCTGAAAACAAAACGCGAAGACGATGCGATAGGACAACGGATATTGGTATCCGGTTCGCGTGTGCTTGAACAAGAACCGGTAGCCTCTAACAAAGGCACGCAGCTTACCATAAGAAACCTTTTTTTCAACGTTCCGGCGAGAAAAGTATTTCTCAAATCAGACAATGTTGAATTCCGACATATTGAAGATGAATTTGTTCGAATTGCCATGTCACATCCGGAGGTCGCATTTAGTCTTGAACATAATGGACATCTGCTTTACCACCTGCGTTCTGAAAACCTCAAACAACGAATTGTTGCCTTGATGGGGCAAAGCCAGTTGGAAAACTTGATTCCGGTAGATGAACCAACACGTATAGTATCCTTAACCGGCTTTGTTGGAAAACCTTCCCATTCTAGAAGAAGCCGCGGTCAGCAGTTTTTTTTTGCTAATGGTCGCTTCATCAAGGATGCCTACTTGCATCATGCTGTAATGAGTGCCTATAAAGATCTATTGCCAGAAGGCCATTTCCCTCTCTATGTATTGTTCATGGAAATAGAGCCTGCCTCTTTAGACGTAAACGTTCATCCTACAAAAACGGAGGTCAAATTTGAAGATGAAAAAGCGGTCTATGCTATTCTTTATTCTGCTTTAAGGAGATCACTCGCTCAATTTCAACTTGCACCAAGCCTTGACTTTGAGGCGGAAACGGTTTTCAATAATCCGGGTGCACGTCTTTCGGGAAATACGGGATTTACTCCTTCGCCAAACACTACAACCTATTCCCGACCAAGTTCAGCAGGCTGGAATCCCACTAATTCTGATTTAGGAGGGCTCCCTAAACCTCCTGCTCAAGCATGGAAATCGCTTTACGAGGCTGCTTTGAAAGATGCTAGTCCGAATGATGAAGTCCAAGGCAACTTACCTCTTGAAGCATCTGGGCAGGAAGTAGAAAACCAAAAGCAGGTGTTTCAATTACACACAGCCTATATAGTAGCTCAAATAAAATCAGGGATGATGGTCATCGACCAAAATGCTGCTCATGAAAGGATACTTTTTGAACAGTATTTATCCCGTTGGCAGTTGCAACAATCAGTTCCTGTTCAACAAATTCTTTTTCCAATTCGGTTGGAGCTCAGTGTACAAGATTCACAGATTCTCAGGGATAACAAAGATGACTTGTTTCAATTAGGCTATGATTTGACCGAATTTGGCCCTACTACTTTCTTAGTTCAAGGGCTTCCGGTTGAACAGGAAGGGCTGGATGCTTCAAAATTGATACTTTCGTTAATTGATGAGGTAAGGCATCAGGTACAATTGCATCGTGCAGATAGGAGAGAAGCGTTGGCTCGCACCCTTGCCAGGCTTCAAGCAATTCCTTTAGGAAAGCACTTGACCAAAATAGAAATGGAAAAGTTGATAAATCAACTTTTTGCGTGTCAATTTCCGGATTATACCCCTGATGGCAGACAAACGCTTTTTACGCTTTCTCTTAGTGAAATTGCAGAACGTTTGCGCCCACATTCATGATAAAAAGTCTGCTTAAAGTAGCTTGGCCTTTTCTGCCATTACTATTTCCTCCATTGTTTTTCCTCATTCTTCAAATAGAACCAATAACTCATTTGCTATGGCAATGGTCAGAACCTTTGAGATTGCAACACACATCCATTACTGGTTCTGCCTATTCCATAAGTCAGTATATACAACTTGTTTTAACTGTTTCCATTTGGAATAGTTTGTTAATTACCTCCATTTTTTTAATTGCAAGACGGTTTAAAGATCGTTTTTCAAATGGATTGAAGGATTGCTGGAATACAACGCCCACTTTAGGCCAAATGGCAATCTACCGAATTGTCATATTCTCGTCCTTGTTGTTTCTACTTATTCTAAACTATCCGGCAAGTATGAGCCTGTTGCCTGACGAGCTTCAGGATCCACCTTTTTTTTGGGGATTTCTAAAAGGCACTTTCCTCCTTGAACCTACTTGGGTGAGTTTAGTATCCCTTTTGGCTCAGGCTACGAGTATAACAGCCGTTATTGGGTTTCAAGGGCCATTATCAGCCCGTATTGCAACAATTTCATCGTTTTTTGTACTCTTGGTGCCTCAGTCTTATGGCAAAGTCGATCATTACCATTTGCTTTGGTGGGCATCCTTTATCTGGGCCTGGTCGCCTTCTTGGAAAGTCTGGTCGCTGGATGCTTGGGTAAATGCTTCAAAAGGTGAAATGATTCTTCAGCCGGAAGTAAACTCCGGCTTTCATGGCCGATTTTGGTTGATGTTGATGATGATAGCTGCTTATGTCTTTCCGGGATTATGGAAATGGGCATGGAGCGGCCCACTTTGGGCATTGCCTGATGCTATGAAAGTCATCGCTTACAACCAATGGGCGGTATTGCAATCTCCACCAATTTGGAAACCGCAATCGGATTGGCTTTGGGCAAGTTTAGGAAGCTTTGTGTTAATCATTGAACTCGGGTTTCCTTTAATATTACTAGGTGTAAAATGGAGAAGGGTGTTTATCATTGGAGCGCTTTTATTTCATATTGGAGTATGGATAACCTTTAGCATTGCATTTTGGCATCTTGCTGTATTGTTGCCGGTAATTTGGCCTGTTAAGGTTAAGATTCCAAACAATCCCACTCCCAGCCCTGATTGGAAATCTCCTTGGTTTAAAGTGGTTTTAGGTTTTGTAGTCGCCGGATTATTTTACTTAGATAGCTGGCCTTGGGGCGTTTATCCGGGTTTTTCTGCTGCATTGGCGCCAAAAGTACAAACCATTACCTTGAAAAAGGATGAGGTAGTTTTATGGGAAATGTATCGAAACGAGTGGGGGGTTGGCCGACGTTCGATTGGCTCATCCCGAAAAATGGGGATTGTAACCCAAGTCGCTAGGTCAAGCAAAGAGAATCGAAAACAGAAGTTGAAAGCACTGCAATTGTTTTTAAGTACTGGGCCCGATAGCCTTATGTTTCGGGATTCAAGTGCCCAATTTGACTTGGATTTGAAATTGTCAGGACCTTTTTCCCCTAAGTGATTACTTTTTTTATAGTTTAGGCTAACCAAATACAGTATATCGTGTCATCTACTACTTCTCACCCCCGAGGATTGTACCTGCTCTATTTCACAGAAATGTGGGAGCGGTTCAGTTACTATGGAATGCGCGCCATCTTCACCTTGTACATGGTGAACGCGCTTTTGTTTGATAAAGCCTTCGCTTCTAAAGTCTATGGTAGCTACACCGGGTTGGTGTACCTCACCCCTCTACTTGGTGGCTATATCGCCGACCGATATTGGGGTAATAGGAAGTCCATCATTTTCGGTGGCATTCTCATGGCTATCGGACAGTTCTTCATGTTCATGAGTGGGAGTTTGTTTGAAACAGTTGAGACTTCCAAGTTGCTTATGTACACCGGACTTGGCTTCCTAATTTTTGGGAATGGTTTTTTCAAACCAAATATATCTTCTATGGTGGGGCAGTTGTATCCGGAAGGAGATAGTAGAGTAGATTCTGCCTTTACTATTTTCTATCAGGGTATTAACCTCGGTGCTTTGTTAGCGCCCATGGTTTGCGGCAATCTCGGCGAAGTTTATGATGCCTCTAATCAGATTGTGCCATCCATGTTTCGATGGGGTTTCCTTGCTGCATGCATTGGGATGATTCTTAGTCTTATTGGCTTTATATGGTTGAAGAATAAATATGTAGTTACTCCTCAAGGTGAACCGGTAGGGTTGCCAATTGTAAAAAAATCCCATAATGAGTCAGGAACTCCTGCTGCAAAAGTGAGCCCTATTAAAGTTGTCATTGCAGGGGTACTTCTCCTTGTTCTTTATTGGTTGTTTACAGCCCAGGCAGGGTTTGATACTATTGGAGGAATCATTTTTTCAGCATGTATTGTTTTACCCGGTCTCATCATATCCGATTCCAGCCTCACGAAAACGGAAAAGGATAGAATTTGGGTTATCTACATCGTTGCCTTTTTCGTAATCTTTTTCTGGTCTGCATTCGAGCAAGCAGGAGCCTCTTTAACCTTCTTTGCTCAAGAGCAAACTGATCGGGTAATCTTCGGATGGAATATGCCGGCCTCCCTATTCCAGATTTTCAATGCGTTATTCATAGTCGTACTTGCTCCCGTAGCAGTATCGATTTGGGGCTTTCTGAATGCGCGAAAGAAGGAACCTGCCTCACCTGTAAAACAATCGCTTGGATTAGCCTTCCTTGCCTTGGGCTATTTGTTCATTGCTTGGGGTGTTGATGGAGTTAAACCTTGGGATAAAGTATCCATGATTTGGCTTATCGGTCTTTACCTGATTCACACCGTTGGAGAATTGTGTCTTTCACCTATCGGGCTTTCCATGGTGGTGAAACTCGCTCCTGCAAGATTTGTATCACTATTAATGGGCGTGTGGTTTATGTCAACGGCTACAGCGAACAAATTCGCAGGCGACCTTTCCGCACTTTATCCGGAGGAAGTAAAACTTGAAGCTTCCTATAGTATGCCTAGCTCAGATTTGGCGGCCTCTCTCAATACTATGAAATTGGCAGAATCAGTCTTTAGCCAATCTCCAAAGGATAGTTTGGCTTTACCAGTTGCGGAGGTTAAAAGTGCAGATGGAAAAGTGGTCAGTGCTCAGGCCATTCCTATGGTACAAAAAAATGTTTCAGTTTATGCGCTGAAGCTGATTGCCGCTACAAGCAAGGGGTTTTCAAATGCTTCAATTTCTGAAGATGGTCAGAAACTCTTCACGATGAAAGACGCTGGACATCTGGAGCAATGGAATCTTAACCCTGAACGACCAGTTTTTCTAGGAATGAAGATTTCTAACCTTTACGACTTCTTCATGATTTTTGTTTACATGGCGGGTGTTGCCGCATTGATACTATTTTTGTTAAGCGGAAGATTGCTAAAAATGATGCACGGCTTACGTTAATCAAATTTTAGATTAGAACGGAGCATTTCACTGGATTAACGGTGTAAATGCTCCGTTTTTATTTATCTTACAC
>CALSBM010000097.1:0-8394 GCA_943373175.1 Chitinophaga pinensis
CCAATGGGCAGCAGTCTTGCTCTACCGACATGAATCTGAAAAAAAATTCACGCCTATTCGTATGGAGGAGCTTACCAATGACCGTTGGACAGCTTCCTTTACCCCTGATAAACAGGGAGTTTATGAATATACCCTAGAGGCTTGGTTGGATCATGGTTTAAGTTGGGTTCACGATACTGACCGCAAAATTAACGGAGCTCAACAAGTAAGTGTTGAGTTGTTAATGGGCGCGGAAATGTTGGAAGCAATGACGAAGTCTGCTACTAAAACCGACAAAGACCGGCTTAATGAGATAGTAGCGGTGTTCAAAGATGAAGCTCAGTATAAAGAAGCCTGCCTCTTAGTTCAGTCCGAAGAAGTCCACAATTTCTTTGTTCAATACCCCGACAACCGTCATATTGTTACTTACAAAGTGCTAAAACTCTATGTAGATCGTCCAAAGGCACTTTTCAGCACTTGGTACGAACTCTTTCCAAGATCTACTTCAGATGTAAAAGGACAGCATGGCACTTTCAAAGATGTAATAACTAGATTTCCTCGTTTGCAGGAAATGGGGATGGACGTTTTGTATCTCCCTCCTGTTCACCCTATTGGAAACTCTTTCAGAAAAGGCAAGAATAACAGCACCACCGCGTTACCCCATGAACCTGGCTCACCTTGGGCAATCGGAAATAGCGAAGGTGGCCACTCTGCCCTTCTTCCTCAACTGGGCACCATGGAAGATTTTGTTGAAATGGTGGTAGAAGCCGGAAAACATGGAATAGAAATCGCCATGGACTATGCCCTTCAATGTTCTCAGGATCACCCTTGGGTAAAAGAACACCCGGAATGGTTTAAGTGGCGTCCGGATGGAAGTATTCAATACGCAGAGAATCCGCCAAAAAAGTATCAGGACGTTGTTCCTCTCAATTTTGAATGTGAAGATTGGCAGAACCTGTGGGTTGCATTAAAAGACATTCTACTATTCTGGGTCTCAAAAGGAGTTCGGATTTTTAGAGTGGATAATCCACACACCAAATCTTTCAGGTTTTGGGAATGGGTCATTAAAGAGGTGAAAACCGTTGACCAAGATGTTCTTTTTCTTTCTGAAGCCTTTACCAGGCCCAAAATCATGCAACAGTTGGCTAAACTCGGCTTCAGTCAGTCTTATACCTACTTCACATGGAGGAATACTAAAGTGGAGTTGGAAGAGTATATGACGGAGTTGTCTCAAGGCGAAATGCGGGATTATTTCAGACCTAATTTCTGGCCTAATACTCCCGACATCAATCCGTACAACATGCAGTCTGGGAACGAAAATATGTTCATCATCAGGCACTGCCTCGCTGCAACACTTTCTTCGAGTTACGGGTTTTATGGGCCTGTATTTGAATACATTATTCATCAGGCTATCCCCGGAAAAGAAGAATACCTGGATTCTGAAAAGTATGAAGTTAAGCTTTGGGACTGGGACAAACAGACCAAACTACGTCAACTCATTACGATGATTAATAAGATTCGTAAAGAGAATAAAGCACTTCATTTTACATATAACTACCACGCCTGCAAGATTGAGAACAACATGATTATGGCGTATCTGCGTAAAACCGATGATTATCAAAACTGCATCATGGTAGTCATCAACCTCGATCCATTCCATAAACAAAGCGGTTGGGTGAAAGCCCCTCTCGCTGAACTTGGTTTGAAGGAAGGCCATCATTTAGTTATGCACGATCTTATCACCGATTCTCGGTATATATGGACTAAAGAATGGAATTTTGTAGAGTTAGACCCCAATATGCTCCCATTCCATTTGTTTAGAATTGAAGGTCTGAAGCAACACTAACTGACATGGAAGAGCCCATTGCCCCCGCCTTGACCTTTATCGCATTGAATAAGTCTTTTGAAAAGCTGTACTGCGATAACGATAACCGCTATCGCCTTCTGAAAGAAATAATGCCTGACTTCCTCATGCGTTCCCGTTGGTTCGGAGGCAAAGCGCAAGGCATCCATGAGGTTACGTTTGATGTGTTGGAGCCTCTTCCTATTGTACCTCTCGTATATTTTTCCATTCTGGATGTCTCTTTTGAACAAGGCAAACCAGAAAAATACGCGCTGTTTTTTACCCATGTTCCTGAGGAAGAAGCTGCTGAAAATAAAAAAGCACGGATTGGGCATGTCCGTTTTGAGAAAAAGGAAGGAATTCTATGCGACGCTTTGTACTTGCCGGAGTTTCGTTCTAAAATGCTTAACTTCCTTTTTCATAGGAATAATCTTGATGGAATAGATGGAAAACTCATCTTCGAAAAAGGTAGTTACCTGGATCTGGTAGAAGAAAAAGAAATCCTAAGTTCCAAAGTCCTCGAAGCAGATCAAAGTAATTCTTCAGTGCTTTATGAGGATAAACTTTTTGTCAAGTTTTTCAGAAAGTTGTTTCCAGACACTAATCCAGACCTCGAAACCATCCGGTTTTTATCTGAAAAAGCCCATTTTCAGCCTATTCCCACATTTGCCGGCAGCATTTCCTTTAAACCAAGTCATCGTCCATTACTTACACTGGCCATGTTTCAAAAAACAGTGGATGCCAGAACTGATTTATGGGCCTTGTTTAAGGATCATCTTGCCTCCTTTGCTGAGTTGGTCAAAAATGAAGATTTCGAATTCTCGGATTTGTGGGATCATTCTCCATTTGAAACCATGCTTCGCAATGAAATACCAGAGGAAGTTCGATTGGGAATGGGAACAGAAAGTATTGAGTTGATTCAAAAATTAGCCGATCGAACTGCAGAAATGCATGCATCGCTCAGCTCTGATTCTCACAACCTAGCTTATGCACCAGAACCATTTGATGCAGGATATCGCAAAATATTGCAGGATAAATTAGAAAATCTGCTTCTCAAAAGGGTACATCTTCTTGATCACAATTTTGTTCGTTTGAATGAAGAAAGCAGGGTGTTGGCGGAATACTTCTTACGACGTGTCGATGATATCTCCAAATCTTTCCAGAAATTGACTCAGAAGAAGTATCTAACCCAAAGAATCCGGATTCATGGAGATTATCACCTTGGGCAAGTCCTATGGCAAGGGAATGATGTTGTAATTCTCGACTTTGAAGGTGAACCCGAAAGCACCATCGAAGAGCGAAAAATTAAACATTCACCACTCAAAGATGTAGCAGGTATGCTTCGCTCTTTTCATTATGCCGCTTACGCTCATTTGTTTTTTGTGAATCGCGATGTTATTCCCGAAGAACGTTTAGAATTGGCTGCAGAAAACTGGTATCGACAAGCTGCGGGGATTTTCTTGCAGTCTTATTACACTAAGGCAGCATCGCTCAACTTCAACCTTGGAACTACTAAAGACATCATTTCGCTTACTGAATTACATCTTCTGGAAAAAGCAGTTTACGAATTCGGTTACGAACTAAACGGACGACCCGACTGGGTCATGATTCCACTCAAAGGCATTCAGCAAGTTTTAGAAACCATTTAACGCCATGGCACAACCCATTCAACATTTCAGTCGCTTTACAGAGTACGACACCTATCTGTTTAAATCCGGAAAGCATTTCAGCCTTTTCAATAAGTTAGGCAGCCACATCGAGACTGTCGATGGACAAACAGGAGTTTTCTTCGCTGTCTGGGCTCCAAATGCTACTAACGTAAGTGTAGTTGGTGATTTCAATTTCTGGAATCCCAACGACCATCTGCTTTTCCCACGTTGGGATGGAACCGGAATTTGGGAAGGATTTATTCCGGGCATCCAAGAGGGTACCATTTACAAATACAGCATCGAAACCATCCATGGGCATCGGATAGAAAAAGGCGACCCATTTGCTTTTCTGTGGGAAAATCCACCTAAAACTGCTTCTATAGTTAAGGGATTAGAATACCAGTGGAAAGACAATAACTGGATGGAAACAAGGGCGCAACATAATGCATTGAATAAACCGATGTCGGTGTATGAGGTTCATCTGGGCTCTTGGAGGCGTAATGTGTTAGAAGATAATCGCTCGCTCAGCTATACTGAATTAGCCATTGAGCTGGTAGCCTATGTAAAGGATATGGGCTTCACCCATATCGAATTTATGCCGGTGATGGAACACCCATTCTTCGGCTCATGGGGATACCAGATTACAGGCTTCTTCGCTCCTTCTTCCCGATTTGGCAATCCAGAGGAATTTATGGCCTTGATTGATGCCTGTCACCAAGCCGGTATTGGAGTGATTCTCGACTGGGTGCCTTCGCATTTTCCTTCCGATGGCCACGGACTCTTTCGGTTTGATGGCACTGCTTTGTACGAACACGAAGACCCCCGAAAAGGCTTCCATCCCGATTGGAGTAGCTACATTTTTAATTATGGTCGTTTTGAAGTACGCTCTTTCCTGATTTCCAATGCTCTGTTCTGGTTAGAAAAGTATCATGTTGATGGGCTGCGTGTTGATGCTGTAGCTTCTATGCTTTACCTCGATTATTCGAGGAAAGAAGGCGAATGGGTACCAAATCATCATGGTGGAAGAGAAAACCTAGAAGCTATTGCCTTTCTAAAAGAACTCAACGAAACTATTTACAGGGAGTTTCCGGATGTTCAGTGTATAGCCGAAGAATCGACTGCTTGGCCTGGAGTTTCTCGTCCAACTTTCGCTGGAGGTTTAGGCTTTGGGATGAAATGGATGATGGGATGGATGCACGATACACTCGATTATTTTAAAACAGATCCTTTCTATCGAAAATACCATCATCATACGCTTACTTTCAGCATTATTTATGCCTTCACGGAGAATTTTATGCTCCCACTTTCTCACGATGAAGTAGTCCATGGAAAAGGCTCACTCTTTGGCAGAATGCCCGGTGATGATTGGCAGAAAATGGCTAACCTCAGAATCCTTTACACCTATATGTTTACGCATCCCGGCACCAAACTGCTGTTCATGGGAAGCGAATTGGCACAGCATCAAGAATGGAATCACGACAGCAGCCTGCATTGGCACTTACTTGAACAACCCTTGAATGCAGGATTAAATCTGTTAGTGAAAGAGTTGAATTCACTTTATAGAAAGGAAACCTCTCTTTTTGAAAGAAGTTTTGACGGACCTGGTTTTGAGTGGATTGAAATTAATGACCAAGAAAACAGCACTTTAGTGTATAAACGGGTTGGAAGCAACGATAGTGAACACTTAATCATAGCATTAAACCTCACTCCTGTACCAAGATTTGAATACCGAATTGGAGCTGAAGATGAAGTGATTTATGTAGAAGTATTCAACTCCGACGATTCTAAATTTGGTGGTTCTGGCTTAATCAATAAAGCAAAGCTTAAAGTGGAAAATCAAGGTTGGAATATGCATACCAAATCCATCCTTCTAACTCTTCCACCTCTTGGTGCAGTTATCCTAAAGGGAGTTTCAACCAAACCTAAACTCCAATCCGATGAAGAAGCAAATAAGGCCGCAGATAACGTGGAAACTTCAGGCAAAAAACCCACTAAACCTAAGTCTGTGACTAAAAAAATCGAGCTTAATTCGGCTAATGAAGGATTGGATTTGCCTGATTTAAGCGCTACGGAACCTGAGCCGCAGAAAGAAGACTCTGAACCAAAGAAGCCGAAATCGGGTACTAAAGACCCGGCTCCTATGGTTGAAGGCTCTGACCCGAAAAAACCGAAATCGGGTACTAAAGATCCGGCTCCTTTGATTGAAGGCTCTGACTCGGATACTAATGAAACAGCTTCCTTGGTTGAAGGCTCTGACCCGAAAAAACCGAAATCGGGCACTAAAGACCCGGCTCCTTTTCTTGAAGGTTCTGACTCTGATACTAATGAAACAGCTTCTTTAGTTGAAGGATCTGACCCGAAAAAACCGAAATCGGGTACTAAAGATCCGGCTCCTTTGGTTGAAGGTTCTGACTCGGATACTAATGAAACAGCCTCTTTGGCTGAAGGCTCTGACCCGAAGAAGCCGAAATCGGGTACTAAAGACCCGGCTCCACTAGTTGAAGGCTCTGACCCGAAGAAACCAAAATCGGGTACTAAAGACCCGGCTCCAATTGAAGAGAATTTAGATTCTGAAAAATTGAAAACTTCAACAACGGAAGAACTTGATAAATCAAAGTCTGGCAACTAAGGTAGAATTACTTACTTTTAGCCAATACTTAACGAAATTCTAAACGAAATCACTGTTTTGAAACACTTCTCGAAGTTTATCTTGCATCCTGATTGGAAAAAGCTTTCAGCCCTTAGTTGTTTTTTTCTTTTCTTTCTTACCTCCGTTCAAGCTCAAAAGCCCAAATTGGAACGCATGGATCCTCCAAACTGGTGGACGAACATGCAGCACGATAAGGTACAAATTCTGTTGTATGGCAGTAACTTAGGTGGAGCAACAGTCACCACTGACCACCCGTCAGTAAAAATTCTAAAAGTCAACAGTGTAGAAAATCCAAATTACCTCTTTGTTGACGTAGAAATTCCCACTAATAGCCGACCCGGTGCCGTGAATTTTCAGGTAAAGACCAAAGGAGGAAAAGTAAAAGCTGAATGGAAACTTTTGGCAAGAAGTGGACAGAAACCTGGCGGCTTTAGCCCTGCTGATTTAGTTTATCTGTTAATGCCTGATCGCTTCTCTAATGGAGATCCTACCAACGATGTGGTTAAGGGGATGAAAGAAGCCGAGTTAAATCGCAATGAAATGTATAAAAGGCATGGTGGCGATTTGCAAGGAATTATCAACAAACTAGATTATTTGAAAGATTTAGGAGTCACTGCTGTTTGGCCTTGTCCAATTATAACCAATGATCAACCTAAATCTTCGTATCACGGTTATGCTATCACGGATTATTACGCAGTAGATCCTCGCTATGGAACTATTGCCAAGTACCGGGAGCTTTGTGATCGCGCTCATCAAAAGGGCATGAAAATCATTATGGATTATGTCCACAATCATTGCGGAAGTGAAAGTTATTTTTTCAAAGATCTTCCCATGAAGGATTGGGTAAATCAGCATGCCACTTTCACTAGATCTAACTATAGACCTTCTGTATTAGTAGATCCCAATGCCGCTAATCGAGACAAATTTCTATGTTCTGAAGGGTGGTTTGACCACCACATGCCGGATTTGAATCAACGGAATCCATACTTGGCCAGTTACCTGATTCAGAATAATATCTGGTGGGTTGAAACTGCAGGAATTGATGGTTATCGCTTCGATACTTATCCTTACCCCGATCAAGATTTTCTTTCACGCTTAAATGCTGCTTTGCTAAAAGAGTATCCAACGCTATCAATTGTTGGAGAAGTTTGGGAACATTCTACTCCAACAACCGCATGGTTTCACACGAAAAACAAGGTTAGGACAGATGGTAAAGATTCTAATCTGCCGAGTCTTACTGATTTCCCATGGTTGTTTTCTCTTATGGACGGACTTAATGAAGATTTTGGCTGGAAAACCGGCCTTAACCGAATCTATTATACACTTAGTCAGGACGAATTATATAAGAATCCAAACCAGAATTTAATCTTTTTAGATAATCATGACCTTAGTCGGATTTATTCAGAATTCAAGGAAGATTTGCCGAAGCTTAAACTAGCGTTAACAGCTCTTATGACGATGAGAGGCACTCCACAGATTTATTATGGAACTGAAATTCTAATGAAAAACTTCGCTAAACCAGATGGATTAGTAAGAGAAGATTTTCCCGGTGGATGGCCCGGAGATCCGTTGGATAAATTCAATGCTGCCGGTCGTACTGATAAAGAAAATGAAGCTTTCAATCATTTAAGAACTCTTGCCCAATATCGTAAATCTCGGCCTTCGTTGTATGGGGGTAAAATGGTTTGTTTCATTGCAGAAAACGAAACATTGGTTTACTTCCGTGTTAAAGAAAAAGAAGTCAATATGATGGTTTTACATACCGGAAAGAAAAAAGCTACCCTTGACCTGACTCGCTTTCAGGAAATTTTGAAGGATTTTAAAGGAGGAAAAGATATACTATCGGGCAAATCCTTCAATCAATTGAATTCATTGGAACTTGATCCAGTTTCTTCCTACGTCATCGAACTTCAACCATAATGGCACAGGATCGTTACCTCATTATCCACGGCCATTTTTATCAACCACCTCGTGAAAATGCTTGGTTAGAAGAAATTGAATTACAAGATTCTGCTCTCCCCTTTCACGACTGGAATGAACGAATAACAGCAGAATGTTATGGCCCCAACGCTACTTCGCGAATTCTTAACGATAGTCAGGAAATTATCGACATCGTTAATAATTACTCGAAAGTCAGCTTTAACTATGGCCCTACCCTTCTGTCTTGGTTAGAAGAGCACGCTCAAGACGTTTATCGAAATATCCTGAAAGCCGATATGGAAAGCCGACGCTACTTTGGCGGACATGGCAATGCGCTGGCTCAGGTTTACAAC
>CALSBM010000098.1:0-7989 GCA_943373175.1 Chitinophaga pinensis
TAAATTAAATTGCGCGAATGGTTTATGGGAAGATGCCCATAGAACCGTACGATACTGCAATCTTGCGAATTGCTACAATAAAGGCAGCGGTTCTCATATTGATACCGGGAAACTCATGATAAGTATCTCGAACTTCCGAATAGGCATCAATCATGGTTTCTTCCAACCCTGAGTACACAAAATCGACTTCGTCTGCACCACGAGCAATTGATTTACGCTGACTTTCGGTAAACGGCTTACCAATTTGAGATTCAATTGCAGAGAGAATTTCATTATTCATTTTCTCTTCGAAACGCTTACCCAAACGTCCGAAACGAACGTGTGACAGGTTTTTTAGCCATTCAAAATACGAAACGGTAACCCCTCCGGCATTCAAGTAAATATCCGGAATAATCAGAATGCCCTTTTTATCAAGAATCTCTTCAGCTTCGGCAGTTACAGGCCCATTAGCGGCTTCGCCAATAATTTTTGCTTTAATTCTGTCTGCATTTCCGTGGTGAATTTGATTTTCCAGTGCTGCCGGAATCAGAATATCGCATTCAAGCTCGAGAGCGTCGTTGGAGCTTACCAAGTTTGTAGCTCCAGAGAAATTGAGGATACTGCCAGTTTTTTTGCGATGTTGGAAAACAGCTTCGTAATCGAGGCCATTCTCATTATAAATTGCGCCTTCGTATTCAGCCAAGGCGATGATTTTCGCACCACCTTCATGGAAAAACTTGGCAGTGTGGTAGCCAACGTTTCCTAATCCCTGAATCACACAACGTTTACCTTTAAAACCCGGGGTAAGCCCAAGTCTTTCCATATCATCAGCAAAGGAGCAGGCTTCACGAATTCCATAATAAACACCGAGACCGGTAGCTTCTCTGCGACCGTTGATCCCACCGTTGCTAACCGGTTTTCCGGTAACACAACCCATTGCATCAATCTGTCCGTTGGCAAACGTGGCGTAAGTATCCATAATCCAGCTCATCTCACGCTCGCCTGTGCCATAGTCAGGAGCAGGAACGTCGGTAGCAGGACCGATGAAGTTTTTCTTGATTAACTCGGTGGTATAGCGACGAGTGATGCGCTCTAATTGATCTACTTCGTACTTTTTAGGATCTATTTTGATACCGCCTTTTGCACCGCCAAAGGGCACATTAACAATTGCGCACTTATACGTCATGAGGGAAGCCAGTGCCATAACTTCATCCTGATTCACCGACATATCATAGCGGATACCGCCCTTAGTTGGGAGGCGGTGGTGGCTATGTTCTACCCGGTATGCTTCGATTACTTCGATGCCTTCGCCAATGCGAACAGGAAACTTGATGGAATAAACACTGTTGCACTCTTTAATCTGGGTTTTTAACCCTTCGGGAAGATCCAGATGACGTGCAGCGTTGTCAAAATACTTGCAGACATCTGCAAAGAAGCTGTGTGTGGATTCTGAGGAATTGGATGCCATTATGATTGCTTTGTGGATTTGCCAAGTTAAGAAATAGCGTTTACCAAAATACGTTTAATGTGGTTTTTTTACACCTTTTAGCCTTTTCAGCGTTTCCGATTCGCAGCCTTGCGATCGAGGTATAGCAAATATCCGAGAATACCGGCCATCACCAAGACAATGGTGGCTACAACAACGTAAAACTTGCCATTATCCCGTAGGGCATCCGCCATTGGGGCTGACTGACCAAATGCCAAAACAGGCAGTAAAAGCAAAAAGCTGAGAAGGTATTTAATCATGAATTGCTGAATTTTGGCGTATGCGAACGTGAAGATTGGCTATCCAGACCCCGAGCAATGTCCAGCCGAGCACTGCAGGGTAAAAGACTAACCGCATGGTGTTATCTAAATCGTACTTCCCAAAACCGGGATTTCCTCCATTTCCTGGATGAAGAGAGTCGGTCATTCTTGGGAGAATGTATAAAAGGGGAATAAGTGCAGCAAATGCAAACAAGTTGTAAACTGCAGCAACCTTTGCCCTTTGTTGTTCTTCATTGAAAGAACCCCGAAGTACAAAATAGGCGAAGTAAAGCAGCAATGCGATAGCGGAAGTATTTTGTTTAGGATCGGCACTCCACCAATCTCCCCAGGTAAAAAACGCCCAAATCATTCCGGTAACCATTCCCAACATTCCAAATAGCAAACCTACTTCGGCAAAAGCAACGGCCTTCCAGTCGTTAATGGTTTCCTGATTTCGCAAATAAAGCACACTGTACCAGGCCGAAACCCCCATTAAAATCATCAATCCAAACCACATGGGTACATGAAAGTACAGGTTGCGGATAGTTTCGTTGAGAATGGCCAGTGCAGGTACCGGGCTGAGGAAACCCGCAATGATGGTGTATAGCACCAACACTGCGGCTGCAATCTTATAAAAACGCGCCAGCATGCTTTAATCGCGCCAAAGGTAGGGAAATAACAAACAGCTTACCGACACAGAAATGCCATCAATGGCGGATAAAAGCAGAATTTCGTCTTGGCTGACGCTTGCGTCTAATCCGTCAACTGCTGCCTTGCTTATTTTAACCACCAACGTTAACACCGGAATCAGAATAGGAAAACCAAGAATCGCCATTAGGGTGAAAGGATTATTCGCTCTCGAGCTGATAGCCGAAACTAAACTTAGACTCGATGCCATTCCCATAGTACCTAAAAGCAGTGCTGCTAAGAAAACGGCGGGGTCTTGAATCGCTTGTCCGTGAAACAAGGACATTACAACCCAGCAAAGCAACGCCAGAAACCACAACAACAACGTGTTCCAGGTCATCTTAGCAAGTAAAAATGGCAACGCTGAAGTGATGGTATAGTAATAAAGCATCCTTCCTCTACTGATAGCGATAAAACTTCTTGCTACCGCGTTTACAGAGGCAAAAAGGACAATAAGCCAGAAAAGCGCTATCCAAACTAACCCGTCCATCCGTTTAAACGCTAATTCTGAGAGGTAAACAGCACTCAGTACATAAAGCACTAAACCTCCTAGCGCGTGCTTTTGCCGCAGCTCAGTACGCCACTCATGAAGAAAAAGCCGTAAAAAGGTGTTCAAAACAGTGCAAAGTTAGCGCAATATTCCCCTTGAGTTGGCGTAAATTCGCCTTCCTTTATGAAACCGATTCGGAAGTTGTTAGTAGCCAACAGAGGCGAAATTGCCTTACGTGTAATGCGTTCCGCCCGCGAAATGGGCATTCAAACTGTCGCTGTTTATTCTGAAGCTGACCGGCTTTCGCCGCATGTACTGTTTGCAGATGAGGCAGTTCTTCTAGGACCTCCTCCTTCTAATCAGAGTTACCTGCTTGCTGATAAAATAATTGAAGCTTGTAAAAGGCTAAAAGTTGATGCGGTTCACCCGGGTTATGGCTTCCTCTCTGAGAATGCTACTTTCGCCCGTACCCTAGAACGAGAAGGCATTATTCTCGTAGGGCCGACAGCCGAATCAATGGATAAAATGGGGAACAAACTGGCGGCGAAACAAACCGTTCTTCCTTTCGGAATTCCTATGGTTCCAGGACTGGAAACAGCCATCACCGATATCGCTTTCGCTAAAAAACGCGCTACCGAAATTGGCTTTCCTGTGCTCATCAAAGCCGCCGCAGGTGGTGGTGGAAAAGGCATGAGAGTAGTAGAAAACCCCGAAGAATTCGAATCTCAGATGCAACTGGCCGTTTCTGAAGCCACCAATTCCTTCGGCGATGGTGCGGTGTTTTTGGAAAAGTACATTGGTTCTCCACGCCATATTGAGATTCAAATTATGGCCGATAAACACGGCAATACGGTTTACCTTTTTGAACGCAACTGCTCCATCCAGCGTCGTCACCAGAAATTGGTTGAAGAAGCCCCTTCCAATATTCTCACACCAGAAGTACGAAAAGCAATGGGCGAGGCTGCTGTTATGGTTTCCAAAGCCTGCAATTATCACGGTGCCGGTACGGTAGAATTTCTTGTTGATGAAAACCTGAATTTCTACTTCCTCGAAATGAACACCCGCCTCCAAGTAGAACATCCGGTAACAGAACAGATTACCGGCATCGACCTCGTAAAAGAGCAAATCAGAGTGGCAGAAGGCCATCCCCTCTCCTTCTCTCAAGACGATTTACGCATTCAAGGCCACAGCATTGAATTGCGTGTTTGTGCCGAAGATCCGGCGAACAACTTCCTCCCTGACCTTGGAAAACTTGAAACTTACTTACGCCCTCAGGGGCTGGGTGTCCGAGTTGATGATGGCTTTGAACAAGGGATGGCCGTTCCCGTAAACTACGATTCGATGATAGCTAAACTGATTGTTACTGGTAGAACCCGGGAAGAAGCGATACAGCGCATGATTAGAGCCATAGAAGATTACAGGATTACCGGATTTGCCAACACCTTGAGGTTCGGAAAATGGGTGATGGAACATCCTTTGTTTCACAGCGGCGACTTCGATACCAAGTTTATTGACCAACATTTTAAGCCTGAGTATTTGGAAGAAAAAAGATCAGGTGAAGCCGAGGCCGCAGCCATTTTGGGTGCATTGCTCAATCCTGAAAGTGTTTCGGTAAACTCAGAATTAGAATCAGCTTCTGTTCCGATAAGTATGTGGAAAACAAGGCGACTCGGCTAACCTAACGGGGCAGTAACTTCGCCTCATGCCCTCGTTCTCTCATCTCCATGTTCATACCCAATACTCACTGCTTGATGGAGCAGCAGAGATAGGGGCACTTTTTAACAAGGCTGCAGCCGATAACATGCCCGGTCTGGCGATTACCGACCACGGAAACATGTTCGGCGCGTTTAAGTTTGTTGCGGAAGCTTGGAAGAAAACCAAGGTGATTGGTAAGGATGAAAATGGGAAAGAAATTCTTGAACCTGTAACCAAACCGGTTGTTGGCTGTGAGTTTTACTTAGTTGAAAACAGGCACAAAAGGCAGTTTACTAAGGAGGATCGCGATGTTCGTTTTCATCAATTATTGCTCGCTAAAAACGAGATTGGTTACCAAAACTTAGTCAAACTTTGCTCTATCGGATACATCGAGGGTTTATATGGAAAATATCCAAGAATAGACAAAGAGCTTATCCTTCAATATCATGAAGGGTTAATAGCAACTACCTGCTGCTTGGCTGCGGAGGTTCCAAGGACCATACTTAGAAAAGGCGAAGAAGAAGGAGAGAAAGCCTTCAAGTGGTGGCTCGATTTATTCGGAGAAGATTATTTTATTGAACTACAGCGACACGATATCCCGGAGCAAAACAAAGTCAACGAAGTACTGCTCCGCTGGGCAGAAAAATACCACGTTCCAGTTATTGCTTCTAACGACAGTCACTATGTAAATCAGGCTGATGCCAATGCTCACGATATTCTTCTTTGCATCAACACAGGCGAAAAACAATCCACGCCTACAAACAAAGAATTCAACGATGACGACAGCCAGGCACGTGGTAAACGTTTCGCCTTTTACAACGATCAGTTCTATTTCAAAACCACTTCTGAAATGGAAAGATTGTTTAGTGATGTACCACAGGCTTTGGACAACACCAACCTGATTCTGGATAAAATCAAGCCGCTAAAACTTAAAAAAGACATACTCCTTCCCCACTACAAGGTGCCGGAATCGTTTGTAAGCCAAGATGCCTACCTCCGAGAACTAACCTACCTAGGGGCAAAAGAGCGCTATGGAGAAATCACACCAGAAGTAGAAGAGAGGCTCAACTTCGAGTTATTCACTGTTCAGTCGATGGGGTTTGCCGGCTACTTCTTAATTGTTGCTGACTTCATTAAGGCAGGCCGCGATTTGGGGGTGTTTGTTGGGCCAGGGAGAGGATCCGCTGCTGGATCTGCTGTCGCCTATTGCATCGGAATCACCAACATCGACCCAATTAAGTACAACTTGCTTTTTGAGCGCTTTCTCAACCCGGACCGAAAATCAATGCCCGATATCGATACCGACTTCGACGATGAAGGAAGGCAAAAAGTCATTGACTATGTAGTTGGGAAGTACGGAAAGAATCAGGTAGCTCAAATTGTGACTTATGGCACTATGGCCGCCAAAATGAGCATAAAGGATGTTGCTCGTGTCCTCGATTTGCCGCTTAACGAAGCAAATGCGCTCGCCAAATTGGTGCCTGAACGCCCGGGTATTGAGCTTAATCGACTGATTCATGCTCCATTGGAAGGCGATAAAAGCCTGAAAGAAAAAGAAGGCCTCAATGGTGAAGACTTAGAAAACGTCAAAAAACTTAGAGGACTTTATCAAGGTCAGGAACCTGCTTCTAAAGTACTCAAAGAGGCTGTTATTCTAGAAGGCTCCGTACGCGGAACAGGTATCCATGCCGCAGGAATTATCATCGCGCCAGAGGACCTTACCAACATCATCCCGGTTTTTACCAGCAAGGAATCTGATTTACTCATTACCCAGTTTGAAGGCAAAATCATCGAGGACGCCGGGGTGATAAAGATGGACTTCCTCGGACTGAAAACGCTCACAATTATTCGTGATGCGCTCAGGATGATAAAAGCCAATCATAATTTCGATATCGAAATTGATACCATTCCTTTAGAAGACGAGAAAACGTTCCAGCTTTACCAAAAGGGAGAAACCAACGGGACTTTCCAGTTCGAATCTGCCGGTATGCAAAAGTACCTTAGGGAACTCAAGCCGGATAAGTTCGATGATTTGATTGCAATGAATGCGCTCTACCGTCCCGGGCCGCTGGAATACATCCCTAACTTCATCAATCGAAAGCACGGACGAGAAGCCATCTCTTTTGACCTTCCGGAAATGGAAGAATACCTCGCCGATACTTACGGGATTACGGTGTACCAAGAGCAGGTGATGTTGCTGTCTCAAAAACTGGCTGACTTCTCCAAAGGCGATGCCGATGTGCTCCGTAAAGCCATGGGTAAAAAAGACAGGGCTACGCTGGACAAAATGAAGTCGAAGTTCATGGAGGGCGCCGGTAGCAAGGGATTTGATGGAAAAACACTTGAGAAAATCTGGACTGACTGGGAAGCCTTCGCCCAGTATGCGTTCAACAAATCGCATTCTACTTGCTACGCTTTTGTGGCTTATCAAACCGCTTGGTTAAAAGCCCACTATCCGGCGGAATACATGGCTTCGGTACTCACCCACAACTTGAGCCAAATCGACAAGATTACCTTCTTCATGGAGGAATGCAGGCGCATGGGGCTGGTGGTATTAGGCCCCGATGTTAATGAGTCGGATATTCAATTTGCAGTAAATAAAAAAGGAGAAATCCGCTTCGGGTTAGGGGCAATCAAAGGAGTGGGTGAAGCTGCGGTAGAAAGTTTAATAGAAGATAGAAATGCGAAAGGAGCGTTTAAAAGCATTTTTGATTTTACGGGTCGAATCAACCTGAGAGCAGCGAATCGAAAAACCCTTGAAGCACTTGCTCAAGCAGGAGGCTTCGACTGCTTCGAACAAATTCACCGCGCTCAATTGCTGATTCCAGGAAATGATGGGCAAACCGGCATAGAGAAAGCCATCCGGCATGGTCAAAATACCCAAAATGCGCAAGCTTCTGCTCAAGTATCGCTATTCGGCTTCGACACAGCAGATAACCAAAACGCTCACGAGCCGGAATTACCCAAAGTTGAGCCCTTCTCTGACTTTGTAAGGCTGCAAAAAGAGCGGGAGGTTATCGGATTCTACCTCAGCGGACATCCATTAGACGAATTTGCTATCGACATTCGAACGTTTACGAATAGCAACTGCATGCAATTGCTCCAAACTCCGAATCGAGAGCTGAAGTTTGCCTGTATTGTTACCGATAGCTCCAGGGGAACTAACCGACAAGGAAAGCCATTTTGTGCGGCTACTGTTCAGGATTTTGAAGGAGTAGCCGAGCTATTCTTAACCGATGAAGCGTATTTTAAGTACCATGAGTTTTTCATTCCGGATAACCGACTGTTCGTTCGAGCGGTTTTTCGTCCACGTAATCCAAGTTCACCCTCCAAATTTGATTTGAAAATCACCGAAGTAAGACTTCTGGACAAAATAAGGGGGGAAATGACCA
>CALSBM010000099.1:0-7815 GCA_943373175.1 Chitinophaga pinensis
GGTGGCTTGCGTCATCGCGTGGGTGGTTGCGTTGCTTAAAATTAATATTTTCGAAGATAATAACTTGATCAAAATAATAGTTTAATTTTAAAAGCTTTAATACTCGTTATTAAAATTTGATTTCTTTATTGAATTTAAAATATCCAACTGTTTATCTTCATCTGATACTCCTTTCAAATAAAGCATAATCCAATAATCGTCAAAAAGTATAATACCAAAGAATCCATTATTAAAACGCGTAGCATAAACAGTAAATTCTTTATCCTTTTTTCTATAATGTTTAAGGTTGATTGCATACTTATTAATATTAATCAATTCCGTATCTAAATATTTAACCACCTTTTTCGGATTACAGTAAACATAATTATTGCAATCTCGACCCATTGGATATTCAATTTGAAATACTTCCTTTGACAAAGAGTCACTATTAAAATAACTTTTTGTTGTTGTCCAACATTCGTTTAATCCATCATCATAAAAATTATTGACAGCCTCATTTCCAAACTGAGGTATTTTCATTTCGATGCTTACGGGGGAAGTATTGAAATATATAAATTTAATCTTTTCGTCATTACATGAACTAAATAAAGACATTACAAAAGTGAAAAAGATTATATTGAAAATTTTATTTATTCTATTCATTGCTTTGCTTTAGCTTTATTTACTCCGAATCTTTGTTGCATGTATTTAACAAAATCATTGTTTTTTTCATGATCATTATGCATGATTGATGCAAAAGTCGGGGTTGCCGATTCATTGTTTGACAATATTTTAAACATGTCCTTCGCTTTTCTCATAATAGGAGATGTATTGGTCTTGGTATCTTTTCGATTCCCTTCTTCATAAGCATGAATCATTCCAGCATTATGGCCTCCACCATGTATAACACAAAGTGCAACAGTTTTCTCAATTGCACTTTTTTCATCACTCAAGCCAAAATTAGAAGAAGCTTGTTCCACTTCACTTACGTCAACTGCGATAACATTATCGGAAGTTTTTCCACCATTGTTTTCAGATCTTTCAGGATTTTCAGCTCCACCTTCCCAAGTATTTAACGTGTTATCAGCAAATTCTTTGTCAACTTTCTTTCTAATGTAATTCACAACTTCTTTTCTAGCTCCAATTACTGCCACTGCATCTGTTGGATCTAGTTTGGTAACATCAAAGGAATTAGGATTTACAATTTTCACTCTGGTTTCAAGCCCTAAGTCCCTATAACTTTTATTTATTTTCGCAACTATCGCATTTTTCTGAGTCGTTGTTAATTTCGAATTAGACGAAGGTAGAAAAACTAAATAAATAAAATTATCTCTCCCATCAACATCTACGATTAATATTGAATTATTTCCTAAAAATGAGTATCCGCTTATAAAAGGATATGATTTAAAATGGGGATCTAAAGAGAATGTCCGAGCAATTCTGCTATCAAAGAACCTTGCCTCAAAATCGTAAACATTTCTATTGTTGTAAAAACTTGAAATTGCCTCTTTCCCACCAAAGCCATATTTATACTCCTCCGATTTGTAGGTTTTCCCCGGCATCTCCATTCCGTAGGCGTAATAATCCGTAGCACTTTTCACCTCGGGTTCGTAGGCTACAAAATCAACTTGGTTGGAACTTAATACGCCAATTTTCTTATCGCTAATAGTTACCTGAACATTCCCCAGATGGTTGCTTAGTTCATATTGTTTGAGGCCCCAGGTTCTGTTGAAGATTTTTGCGCTTGGTGCTTTGGGCAATCCGTAAACTGCGGCGGTGCCGGAAAACACGGAATCGGTATTCAAGATTGCGTTGCCAATAGGCGTTAAACTTCCGTTTTGTACGCTGGCTACTCTTGTGCTGAGGGTTGTGTTCTGATTTTTTACTCCCAAACGAGAGGAACCGTACAAATAGGTTTCTTGGAGGGTGTATTGTTGCTCCAGGGTTAGCAAATGCCCTACTTTAGCCAGTAGTTGGTTGGCGCGGGTTTGCCCCAGCCGGCTTCCCATAAAGGCAATAAGCTCCGGCAAGGCGGTGCTGGTGGTATTGGCGGTGGCCAGTGCCATTGCTTGGGTAAAGAAACTGCTGCCGGTGGCTTGCGTCATCGCGTGGGGGCTTGCGTGCTTTAAAATTAGTGAATTTAGGAAGGTAATGTCGAGGTTTGGTGACAAGTTTCCGGATCACAGACATAATTGATTAGCTAAAATTATAAAATATTAATTTATTGAATTAATTGTCTAATTAAAATCATGGAATCGAATAATCTTCGAATCCTTTTACACTTGGAAGAAAATCAACACCTTGAATATCGTTAACTTTAACCCTAAACTTGCTTGCCTTAATAAAATCATTAGTTTTATTCCAAGATGTATCACTATAGTCAGCCCAAAACACCACTATTCTCGCACTTTTCATTTCAGTAGCTTTGCGCCCTAACAAATCTCCTAAATAAAACCAATGACGCTCATAGGGTTTCAAAAGAAATAAATCAAATTTTTGTGGAGATATTTCACTATTAATACATTCCCAGCTATAGTTTCCGTTATTATACTGAAAAGAATCTATTTGACAATTTAACTGATCAAGAATCTTGAAAAAACAAATAGTATCGCATGAATTATTCTCAATCAATCCAAATGCATAAGGATTATTCTCGCTTTTAAAATTTAAAATTTTAAATTTCAAAATATTTATTCTAGAGTTTCCCTGCTCCTTATTTTGAATTACATCCTCAGAAGAACAACTAAAGCATATTATGAATAAGAAAAAATAAATCAACAATTTACTGTCCACGAGAAAGTCTAATAAATTGTATAACCATCGTTTTTGTACAATCTAAAATCCTTTCTGCTCTTTGAATATTTTTCTGAGGGGTACTTGGAATATCATTTGGAGACAATCTATATGGTTCATTCCTATCATTATCTCCAGCTGAATTCAAATTTGGCACAGGTGTAATTTCATGTTGTGGTTGATCTGGAAGTTTGAAAAATTTAGCTGCAGCGGTTATGTATTGATGTAAAACTTCATGAGCAGCAGCGTAAGCAGTCATATAGAATTTATCCCCTGAACGATTGTTATACCTTGCCATATCAACTTGAGTTTCATAAAAATCTGCTTTTCCATTATCGTCAAAAATTGTTATATTAGGTAAGGCAAAACTATTTTTTATATTTACATATGCATCTGACTTATCGAGCTTGAGTTTAGCAAGTTGTTCAACACTTACATATTGATACTTTATTTTGATTCCATTTTTAGCATAAATCTGTTTTAAATACTCGCCAACTTTATTAACATCCTTTTCTGACAACGTATTCTCGTAAGTTGTTTGTCCATTAGGCAAAGCAACTTCAGAAAAGGATGCCAAATAGACGGTTGAGTCATTCCCTTCTATATCCACAAACCAAATCGGGTTCCCACTAAACGTGGTATAAGCTCCTTCATACTCCTTCACCACCGGATCCACGTTCCACCGTCTCGCTATCCGTGCATCATACTCCCAGTACAACGCTCCGAGGGTGTTTCCGGAGCCATAAATCTCGTTGTCTTTTTCTTGGGTGTTCATGCCGTAGCGGTAGGCGGTGCTTTGGTAGGTTTTCCCCGGCATCTCCATTCCATAAGCGTAATAATCCGTTGCACTTTTCACCTCGGGTTCGTAGGCTATGAAGTCCGTGCTTCCGGAATTGGTAATGCCTATTTTCTTATCGCTTATTGTAACCTGAACATTCCCCAGATGGTTGCTTAGTTCATATTGTTTGAGGCCCCAGGTTCTGTTGAAGATTTTTGCGCTTGGTGCTTTGGGCAATCCATAAACCGCGGCGGTGCCGGTAAAGACGGAATCGGTATTCAGAATGGCATTGCCAATAGGCGTTAAGCTGCCGTTTTGTACGCTGGCTACTCTTGTGCTTAATGTAAGCTGCTGATTTTTTACGCCTAATCTTGAACTGCCGTACAAATAGGTTTCTTGTAGGGTGTATTGCTGCTCAAGGGTTAATAAATGCCCTACTTTCTGCACTAAGGTATTCGCTCTTTGCTGCCCTAAACGCGAGGTCATGAATGCTAACAGTTCCGGTAAGGCAGTACTGGTGGTATTGGCGGTGGCCAGTGCCATTGCTTGAGTAAAGAAACTGCTGCCGGTGGCTTGCGTCATCGCGTGGGGGCTTGCGTGCTTTAAAATTAGTGAATTTAAGAAGGTGATGTCAAGGTTTTGGTTGATATTTTGGCAAACTTCGGGGTGGTTGGCGAAAATAGTGAGTAGGAGATCAGGATGAAGGTTAAAATTACAATATCTGAAAACTGCATATTTTGTGCAATTAAAAATGAATTATTTCTGTATTTAAATATGTGAGAAATAGTTTTTAAGTGCTGACAAATGTATTGCAAGATGTAAAGTAAAAAAGCCCCGTTTCTAAGGGCTTTCAATTTATCTTTCTGCTTTGAGCAGATAATCTTTGTTTCTGCTTTTATCCTGCTTGGCAAAGATATAACTAAGCTCTCCGCCACTTTCATCTATAACCAAGGTTTCTAAATCACCTAAATTTTCTTCTATATGAGTATTGATATTCAATGATAAATTTATTCTATCGCCATTATCATGGAATACTTTTTTTGACCTAATATTTGGGTAGTCAGCAAGCAAGACATAACAGGTTTTGCCACTTTCAAAACTCCATTTCCCCGCATTCTTGATTATTGTATCGCTTTTTTCCTCATTCAGATAATCGTATAAGCCGTCTTCCTTCAAAAATATTTTCTCTACTTTCCCTAAATAGTTAGTTTGATATTCCCCTGTAAAATAGGCTGTGTCTAATTTATTTGCATCTAACTTAATAGAGTTTTTGCACGATGAAAAAATCATGCAAAAAGCAAAAACTAATATTCCTAATAAAATTAACCTGTTCATATTTATTTATTAAGTGGAATCGTAAATTCAAATCGTTGACTTTGTGTATTTAGGAATAGTGTTAAATTCCATAAATCATTGAACCTTTGAGCTCCATTTTCTTTTCCAAAAATCAATTCTCCACCATGAAGTAATAACGAATTTGCAGTCGTGTTATTTCTAATGATTACCTGAACAGTATTGGCATTTATCAATTTCATTGTACCTGAATAGCCCCCTACGTATAACTTAGTCCAAGATTGGTCATTAAAAGCGTCTGCATGTGCGTCTTTATTTTCTTGGCTGAATCCATCTAATGGATTACCCGTTTCAAGAGTTTTGTTTATAACATTTTTAGGGTTCGGACTAAATTTTAAACCAAAATTATATGTGCTATTTATTGATGGAGAAGAATTTCTAAATCTTTCCAACGCTTGTTTTACACCAATCGAACTCGCCATTTCATCAGCTTCAAAAGAACCTTGACCATAGGTAGTATTTCCACCACCGAGAATTAAAAATTTAACAAAATTCCATGTTGCATTTGCTCCGCCTCTCGCATATTCCGCTCCTGATGATATACCCCAACTAAACTTACGCTGATAAGCTACTCCTGCACCCTCTCCTTTATACTCAACGTTTTTACCAACAAAGTATTCCCCGGCATTTGCACCTCCAGTTGCTTTACTAATTTCTCCACCATGAAAAAACTTATACACCTGTGCACCAAACTTTGTTCTAAAATCCCCTAATGGGTCGGTATAATAAATTGGATTGTTTCCATTGATTACATAAGGACTTATACCTATGATTTGTTTCGGGTCTTGATTCCAACGCATAACTACTCTTGGGTCGTACTCCCAAAACTGTGCTGTATAATGATTTCCTGCTCCTACAATCTCATCCACCTTTTCCTGGGTGTTCATGCCATAGCGGTAGGCGGTGCTTTGGTAGGTTTTCCCCGGCATTTCCATCCCGTAGGCATAATAATCTGTAGCACTTTTCACCTCGGGTTCGTAGGCAATAAAGTCAATTTGGTTGGAACCTAAAACGCCTATTTTCTTATCGGAAATGGTTACCTGTACATTTCCCAAATGGTTGCTTAACTCGTACTGCTTTAATCCCCAGGTGCGGTAAAACACTCTCGAAGAAGGTGCTTTAGGTAAGCCATAAACCGCGGCGGTGCCGGTGAACACAGAATCAGTATTCAGAATGGCGTTGCCAATAGGCGTTAAGCTGCCGTTTTGTACGCTGGCTACTCGGGTGCTGAGGGTGGTGTTCTGGTTTTTCACGCCTAATCTGGAGCTGCCATACAAATAGGTTTCGTGTAAGGTGTATTGCTGTTCGAGGGTAAGCAAATGACCCACTTTAGCAAGCAGTTGGTTGGCGCGGGTTTGGCCCAGTCTGCTTCCCATAAAGGCAATTAGCTCCGGCAAGGCGGTGCTGGTGGTATTGGCGGTGGCCAGTGCCATTGCTTGGGTGAAGAAACTGCTGCCGGTGGCTTGCGTCATCGCGTGGGGGCTTGCGTGCTTTAAAATTAAGGAATTTAAGAAGGTGATGTCGAGGTTTTGGTTGATGTGTTGGCAGACGATAGGGTGGTTGCTCGCAATGAGGTGAACGGCTTCGTGGGGTAATTGGGTCATTAATTCACCTCCCCATAAACTCCAAAGTGCAGCGGTAAATAATTCATCAACATAGGTGGCGTATTGCTCTTTTAGGATTTCACTAAATAACGCAATTCCTCCGAGTTCAACGTCTATAAAACAGCCCGATATGTCTTGCGACCCTGCCAAGTCAAGAAAAAATGTATGATAAACGCTGAAATTAATGCTTGCATTGGGGTCTGATTGTTCTTGTGGACTTAAACTGTTCCAGTAGCTTGTGTATAAATCTCGCCAAGCTATCATATAGTTTTTACCGGTAACACAACTCACTAATGTTTCAAAATAGGTCTGTACGGATGGATTTGAGGCATTACTGGTAAAATATTGTACAAGTGCTAACCTAAACTTGGCAGTCGGTAATAACTGGGTGAGTACTTCCACCCAATCTTTTTGTAAAAGGAAATTTCGAATCAGGGTGTCTAATGGTCCATGTCCTAAGCTCGCTAATAAATCATCTACTGGCTTTGTGTAAATACGCATACTTGAGGGATCCCAAACAGTGATTGGTATTGTTCCAAAATTAATCGCCAGTTGCGGTTGCCACTGCAAGGGGTCGCAGTCGTTGGCGGGGCTGAGGTGGATTTCGTTGTCGCGGAGGGCTTGGGCGAGGTTCCAGTTGAGGCCGGGGAAGCGCAGCAAACTGTCGCTGGTGACGGCGATGAGGGTGTCAACGGGTAGCATAGCGGCGAGGCTGTCCCAGAAAACTCGGTGGTTGGAGTCGCTGTTGGTGGGTCGGGCTGCTAGACGGTACAGGGCCATGGTGTTGCCGCTGGCGTCGCGAACGTAGTAGTCGCGGGTGTCGAGCAGGGGATTGCCCATCTTCACTTCTTTCATCACGCGCTGCCCGCTAGCATCGTAGCCGAATTTCAGGCTGGCGCCTGCTCTGCCGGAGTCGCGTTGTACTTCGGCGAGCTTTCCGTAGGCGGTCCACTTCATCTGCAGGCCTTCGGCTTGGTCTCTCACGAGGTTGCCGGTGGGGTCGTATTCGTAGTTGGTGGCGGCGGCCTGACTGTCGATGTCGGTGGGGTAATGGGTGGCGGGCACCAGGTCGGCGACGCGTTGCAGTTGGTTGGTGTTGGGCGCGTAATGGTAGGTGAGCTCGTCCATCCGCAGTTGGTTGCTGCTGCCGTTGCGGTTCAGGCTCATGAGGTTGCCGTTGGCGTCGTAGGCGTAGGTGCTGGTGTAGTCTTGGCGGTTGGTCCAGCCGCCGGCTTGGGTGCGGCCTTTGTGTTGGGCTTTGGTGAGGCGGTTGAGCTGGTCGTACTGGTAGGCCATGGCGGTGAAGCT
>CALSBM010000100.1:0-7429 GCA_943373175.1 Chitinophaga pinensis
CCGCTGTCCGAGTTCTGAACTCCGATGACCGAGTTCCTAACTCCGCTGTCCGAGTTCCGAACTCCGATGACCGAGTTCCGAACTCCGCTGTCCGAGTTCCGAACTCCGCTGTCCGAGTTCCGAACTCCGCTGTCCGAGTTCCGAACTCCGCTGACCGAGTTCCGAACTCCGCTGACCGAGTTCCGAACTCCGCTGTCCGAGTTCTGAACTCCGCTGTCCGAGTTCCGAACTCCGATTTCAAGATTGCTATAAGGAGTGATATCATCGTAAATCCGTGCTTTAATCGGCGAAAATCTTAGGGAAAAGTGCCGGATGGATATTACACTCAAAAAGAACTACCCACAGCAGCATGTTAATTAAAGATTTATGCCCACATCCATTTCAGGTTAGTGAAATGGTGCAAGAAGAAGTACAAGAAATTCACGGGAGCGTTTATCCGATGGCTACGGCTCAAGTGGGAAGAGCAGCCCCAATTATTGGTGCACGGACAACAAACCACCTGGTTTTGCTATCCCTTCACGCGGAAACGCTATGCTTAAACGGAACAAACATTTCTGATGAGCCGTGTGATGCGAGCGTATCAAGCACGGCTCTGTATGAACGTAGAGGTGAACCTCCCGTTCGTTACTCGAATAGCAGTAGCTTTTTTCCTTCGTTCGTTGGTCAGTCGTTACAAGTTGTCTGCTACAAACTGTTGCGAATAGTTTTTAATCATTTGTCTAACTTGCCTGAATTGCTCCAAAATTTCTTCTTCTGTTCCAGTTGATTTTGCTGGGTCGGGAAAGTTTTGATGAAACATTTTGGCTTTTGTCGGAAAGTACGGACAGCGTTCTTTAGCGTTGTCGCAAACCGTAATCACAAAATCAAAGTCAATGTTGAAGTATTCTTCAATGTTGTTTGATGTGTGTTGTGATATGTCAATGCCGTCCTCTTTCATTGTGGCAATTGCTCTCGGATTTACACCGTGAGTTTCAACGCCTGCACTATAAATTTGTGCTTTGTCGCCTGCGAAATGTCGCAAGTAACCTTCGGCAATTTGGCTTCGGCAACTGTTGCCTGTGCATAGCACTAATATTTTTTTCATCGGTCTATTTTTACGATGCTGATTAAAATCCAAAGTAAGTTGATAATGGTAAACCTTGCGTCAAAACCATAAGCAAAGTTTAGGCTACCAATACCTGCAAGAATTATTAAAAAACGCTTGTGTCTGCTTATGTAGTCAATTATATATTTCATACTTTTAACAGCAACCACCACCAGGTTTACAAGAATTTTGATTTGTCATTTCTGATAAGCTCACCTTCAGTTTATCTTGCGGAATTCCGCAACTGTCAAAAGCTAAACAGGCAGTTTGTTTTGAAACAAGAACAAAGTTTTTTCCATTAAAATCTAAATCATACTTGCCAATTGTTTCAGCTTGATATTCAACTTCAATTTCCAAATCTTCCATTCCCAATTTTTCTTCCGATAGCTTAATTATGTTAAGCAACTTTGATGGTTTTAAACGATGGTCAAAATCGTTTGCGTCCCACAATTGAAAATTTGCCACCTTCTCATTTCTGATTGTTCCGCCACAGTCTATGAAATGTTTCGTTACTACGCCAACTTCGGTAACATGGAAATGTTCAGGAACAGTAGTTCCGTTTTGAAGTTCAAAATTCACTGCTTCAGCAGTGCTTAAATGTTTCTTTATTTCTGACAATTTCATTTTGTTTGATTTTATTTTGTTAGCAACAATTACTTTTTTTCTTTTCTAACCTGTCCGAAATGTTTACGAAATAGTTTTGAAGTTTAGTCAACGCTTTCTCGTCAATGCAGTAACAAATGGCGTTACCTTCAATGCTACCTTCAATAAGTCCAGCGTTTTTAAGTTCCTTTAAGTGTTGCGAAACTGTAGGCTGTGCTAAAGGAAGTTCGTTAACAATGTCGCCACAAATACAAGTGTCCACCTTCATTAAGTACTCAATAATAGCAACCCTTGCAGGATGTCCCAGCGCCTTTGCAAGTGTCGCAATGGCGTTTTGGTTGTCCGTAAAGTGTTCTGTCTTTGTCGCTCCCATTTTATATAATTATATTGCAATATTACGATAAAGATTTAAAGTGACAAGTCGTCCAGTGAAAAAATTTGTCAATTGTCATTTTATATGTAGTTTGGTTGTGGCTGTCGGCGGTTTGTCCGCAGAACATTTGGGTTTGCATAATCCTTATAGCGTTGCCTATATCGGCACTCTGTGAAACAACTCATTTTCAACCTCTCTAGAATGCTGTTTTTCGAATTAAGGACTTACTGGAGGCATTCATTTTTTAGGTGGATATTTTTTGGGTGGAAAATTCCGGCGATTAGTATAGGCTTAAAATGGTTCCTTTAGTGTGGAAATGACCTGAGTTTGGGTGTTTCGGTTTCCAGTTCTTGAGAATAGCCAGTAGTTTTTCTGTGCCGTTTATGTTTAACAGTCTAATGGAGTTGAGCCAACGCCCAGCAAGGTAAAGTATCCAACCTTCTGAATGCTGTATGGGATAATAATGCTTCATGCCTTTGGGCTAGTGCTACGACTAATATTCAGGATGCAAAGCCTATTTAATAGAGGTCAGCATTCCAATTACTAAAAATTGTCTTGGATTTCCCCCTTCCAGATGCACTTGATTAATCCCAAGCTAATCTACTTTAGATTATTGCTTAGAGGGTCAACATACTCCGGAATATCCGCAATCCGCACTACTGAACGAAAAAGTAAGAGGTTGGATAACGTATTTCGGGAAGTTTGACCACTGGATTTTCCACTCCAACTGACCCACCCATTTCACTCTAAATTAATTCGCCTTTGAACACCCATAATCAAGAGGTAGAGGCAATTCGTCAGCCTTACCCCAATCCCTTCCGGAATCAACTAAATCTTCCGGTTACGGATGAACCCATGAATTGTTTTAGCTTGTACGATCTTAATGGCCGGTTGGTTTTCTCTTTACTTCAACCCGAATACCGAATTATGCTTCCCCAATTGCCATCCGGCCTCTATGTCTGGAGTGCAGAATCCACTTCCGGTAAGGTTTGGCGAGGGAAGGTAGTAAGGGAGTGAATTGATTTATTTGGGAACATTTCCTTGTTTATGATTAGCATGGTTGTAGCACCAAGTCATGCCTTGAGGCTACATGAAGGTCATGCCTTGATTTTATAGAATTCCTACCGAACTAATTCATTCCGCCAAACCAGGATCATCACCCCAGCCAATCCCAGCAATGCCCCCCACCAAGCTGCCGGCCCAGGCTTCTCCTTACCGCGCAAGCTGGCTACTCCAAGAACACTAATCGGAAGTAGTGATAATATCGTTTGTGCTACTGCTACTTCTAGTTTTATAGCCGCAAGCAAACTCAACGATACCCCTATCACTGGACCAAATAGCACTCCTCGTAAAACAGGATTTCGGTGCTCTGCTACGCCCAGAATATGGCTCATTTCTTTTTCTAATGCCACTTTTCTAACGATGCCAATAGTATATATCGCAATCGTAGCCGCAATCATCCGCATGGCAGTAGCTTGTATGGGGTCGATAGCACCGGTTTCCATGCCTTTCTTCGCAAGTACTAATCCGGCACCTTGACAAAGTGCGCCAAGAAAGGCAAACAGGCTGCCTTTCATCACAACTTGTAGTGGAATGCTGGTTTGCTCTTTCTTTTGTTGGATAAGAAAGACTAACAAACCTGCTGCTGAAACCACCATGCCCAGGATTCCAATGAGGTTGAGCTGCTCGCCTAATAGTATAAAACCAAACAACAAGGCGGCGGCAGGGGCAAAGGTGGCAAACAAACTGGTACGGCTGCTTCCCATCAGTTGGTATGCGCTGAAAGCAAAGTGGTCGCCTATGGTGAGGCCAACTAACCCACTCAGGCTTAGCCATAACCAAGATGCCGAATTGGTAGCCTGCACGCCTATGAATAGGGTGATGATGGTGAGTACGCCCGCTGCAAGCAACAAGCGCACTCGGTTAACGGCTATAGGACCCGCTTTCTGGCTGGCCTCAGTAAAAGAAAAAGTGCCGACAGTCCAACACATCAGAGTGCCGAGTGCAGCAAGCAACCCCACGTCCATTAGCTTTCAATTTCAGCCAACTCTAACCAACGAAGTCCTTTATCTTCCAGCGATACCTTGATTTGTTCAAAACGACTTGCCAGATTTTCCAACGTTTCATGGTTCTCTATGTCAGCGGCCATTTTTGTTTCAATTTGCTTTAGCTCATCTTCAAGTTTGGCAATTTCTGATTCCAGCGTGTCAAACTCTTTTTGTTCTTTATAGCTTCTTTTCTTTTTAGGAGCAGAAGTAGCCATTGCTACTTCTTGTTTTTGAGCCTGATTTTCCAGCTTAAGCCGTCGCTCTTCTTTTTGCTTCTCTAATTCATGCGCTTCCTTCCATTCCCTGTAATCGGCATAGTTGCCATTAAAGTCGCGAACATGGCCTTCTCCGCTGAAAACGAACAAATGTTCAGTGAGCCGATCCAAGAAATACCGGTCGTGGGACACCACCAACAAGATTCCCGGAAAATTGTCGAGGAAGGCTTCCATGAGGTTAAGTGTGTTCAGGTCAAGGTCGTTAGTAGGCTCGTCGAGGATAAGGAAATTCGGTTTTTTGGCCAGAACGGTGAGCAACTGTAACCTTCTGCGCTCTCCACCGCTCAGGTTTTGGACGAAGTCGTGCTGGCGGGAAGGTTCAAAGAGAAACCGTAGAAGAAACTGGGAGGCGGTAATTTTGCTTCCGTCTTCCATCTCAAAAACTTCCGCAATTTCTTTAACCACCTCAATCACTCGTTGGTTGTCTTTAGCTTGAAGTCCGTCTTGGTTGAAATAGCCCATTTGCAGGCTTTCTCCCCTAACAATATTGCCTTCATCCGGAGCAAATTGACCGCTAATCATGTTCAGTAAGGTTGACTTACCTGCGCCATTTCTTCCAACAATACCAATTCGGTCTTGGCGTTTGAAGATGTAGCTGAATCCGTCGATTAATTGCTGGTTGCCAAATTTCTTACTGACGTTATGCAGTTCCAGAATTTTACCACCGAGATAATGGGCTTTGAAGGATAGCTCTACCTGTCTGCTGTCGGTGCGGTACGAAGCTTTTTCCTGTAAGTCGCCCACGGCATCAATTCGAGCTTTGGATTTGGTGCCACGCGCTTTAGGCTGTCGGCGAAGCCATTCCATTTCTCTGCGTAATAGATTCCGGGCTTTGTCAGCTTCGGCAGTCAGAACTTGCTCTTGTGAGGCTTTCTTCTCCAAATAATATTGGTACTTCCCTTTATAAGAGAAAAGCTGACGAAGGTCGATTTCCAGAATTCGGTTAGCCACCTGATCGAGGAAGTAGCGGTCGTGGGTGGTGAAAAGAACCGTTTTGTCGGGTTTACTCAATAGCACCTCCAAGTATTCCACTGCATCGATGTCGAGGTGGTTGGTAGGTTCGTCGAGGATGAGAAAGTCGGGATCGTCGAGCATGAGCCTGGCAAGTGCCACGCGTTTTTTCTGACCACCACTTAGGCTGTTAAGCGCTGTTTCTAAGTTTGCAATACCCAAAAGTTGTAGCAGTTTTCTTGCTTTGTGTTCCAGGTCCCAAGCGTTAAGTTCAGTAAGCAGGGTGATCTGATTTTGCAGTTCTGTATGATAGGAAGCAGTATCCTCGGGATGTAGCATCAGATGCTCGTAAGCACTTAAGGCTTTCATCACCGGGCTTTGGGGGTTAAAAACTGCTTCATCAATGGTTTTGGCAGAACCGAAATCCGGGTTTTGGTCCAGAAACCCAACTCGGGTTTGCTGGTTAAAGCTGAATGAGCCCTTATTGGGCTGTTCAATTTGTGCAAGTATCCGCAGCAAGCTGCTCTTACCACAGCCGTTTCGCCCTACTAATGCTACTTTTTCTCCTTGCTGCAAGCCGAAGGTCAAGTCACGAAACAACTCCAGCTCGCCATAGGCAAAGCTGAGTTTATCTACTGAGAGGAGATTCATGCCGCAAATCAACCACGCGGCAAGCCATGCTGCAAGCCAGCAGGAAAATTTGAAGAAATTTTTCCCCTAATGTTCAATGTGCATGCGCTATTTGTTAAAAAAGTAACAGAAATAAATTTTTTTACCCACATATCTGAAATTATGTTTGAAGAAATAAATGACATGAAAACACTATTGAAGCTGATTTTTATCTCTGGATTTCTTTTCAGTTGTTCCGGAGACGACACGGAAGTGAAACCACACAAGTTCAAGGTAGTAAGTGCAACATCAAAAACGCCTATCACAAATTGTGTCCTCGAAATCAAGGAGGCTTTAGTGCCCAACTCGAAGGTCATAGAAACCCTCACTTGTAATGAATTTGGCGAATTTGTGATTCCTGAAGGGCATAGATCGAAGTACGGAAACCTAAAGGCAACAGGCTATAAAACCTTACAGAGCATTTCCTTAAGAGCAATTCCAGTCAATAATCAATATGAGCTTGATCCCTATTATTGGACAGTCGTTCATTTAAAACTAGGGATCGACTCTATAGCGAGCTTTCATTTTGCACCTTGGGGTAATTGGGATAAAGTGGAAGCACCCGGAGTCGATACCGTTTTCCCTCCAATACAGTTTGAAACAAAATTGGGAAAACATGTCGCCTATATGTATTCATTGAAAAGCAATCCATCGAATAACTATTTCAAAAAAATACCACTTCAAGTGGAAGATTGTGATACCATTCATGTTTTTATCGAGTATTAATTAATAACTTAGTGTAGTGTATTTATTATTAGAATTATTTATGATGTGACCAACTACTCCCGGCAAGGATGAATTTTAAATCTTTGCCGGGATTCTTTTGTTAAGCAAATTTTGTTCTGAAACATCGCTTCAGGTAGAAAGTGTAGGTACTGGCAGTTAGTAAAAGAAGTATTTCTAAGTTATTGTCAAACGTCAAGAACAAAGAGAGCAATCTTGTTGCAATCAAGTATGCAATAAGTCGCTACTGCGAACTCGATTAATTCAATGCAAGCCGATAGGTATTAAGACGATTGAAAAAGTGTAAACAAGAAAAGAGCGTCAGAACAAGTGCCTGTTAAACAAAGAAGCCAACGGGATAGAGATTTATAATCCAATCCAGGTCGGTAAAGAGAAACTGACTGTATGAATAGCAATAGAGTTAATACAGAAAATCAATCTATCATTTATTTATACGAATATGCACTATCGTAAAAAGCTATTCAATGGCAACGTTCCGAGCTTTTTTACATGGCACTTTTTCCGCTGATTCCCGCTGATTCATACGCTGATTTGCGCTAATCTGGTGCGCCACGAGGCGTGTGTATAAACAATTTAAAAACCTATGTGGATGAAAGAACCACACATCCCAATTAGCCGTTCAGGATGAAGCCATCAAGATGATGGAGGAGGAAACGAATCTGTCAAAGCTTTTGATGTGCGT
>CALSBM010000101.1:0-7110 GCA_943373175.1 Chitinophaga pinensis
GTGCCTACCTCTCAGGCTAATAACGTAACAACAGGTAGGGTTTACCTCAGTGTAATCGAAAAGGAACGCCAGGGGAACTACCTCGGAAAAACTGTTCAGGTAGTGCCGCATATTACAGATGAAATTAAACAACGCTATCAAATTCTCGGAAAATCGGGACGCTACGATATAATCATTACTGAACTCGGCGGAACAGTAGGGGATATCGAGTCACTCCCATACATCGAAGCTTTACGACAGTTAAAATACGAACTCGGAGACTCTAATTGCGTTGTAGTACACCTTACGCTTATTCCATATTTATCTGCTGCCGGTGAACTCAAAACTAAACCTACTCAACATTCTGTAAAAGCATTACTTGAATTGGGTGTTCAACCTGATATTTTGGTTTGCCGTACTGAGCATCCGCTTCCAAAAGAAATGCGGAAGAAAATAGGTCTTTTTTGTAATGTAAACCAAAATGCGGTCATAGAGGCACGAGATGCCGAATCCATCTACGATGTTCCCCTTCTTATGGAACAGGAACATCTTGATCGTACAGTTTTAGCTAAACTAAAGCTTTCAACCCGGCAGGAACCTGATTTAACTTCCTGGAAAGATTTTCTCTTCAAATTAAAAAATCCTCAAAAGGAAATTACTGTCGGTTTGGTTGGTAAGTACGTAGAGTTGAAAGATGCGTATAAATCCATTGCAGAAGCATTTGTTCATGCAGGTGCGGCTAATCATTTGAAAGTGAATATAAAATGGATTCATTCTGAACATTTAACCAGAGCCAATGCGCAGGAGAAAATTAAAGGCTTGGATGGTATTCTAGTAGCTCCGGGCTTTGGACAGCGTGGACTCGAAGGAAAGTTGGAAGCGATTCGATACGTTAGGGAAAAGCACATCCCATTCCTAGGTATTTGTCTTGGGATGCAATGTGCGGTTATTGAATTTGCTCGCAATGTTTTACGTTGGAATGGCGCAAATTCAACTGAAATGGATGCGGATACGCTTTATCCAGTGATTGATTTGATGGAGAGCCAGAAGAACATTACCAAAATGGGTGGAACCATGCGTTTAGGAGCTTATGATTGTCTGTTGAAGCCGGATAGTAAACTGGCCAGCTTATATCAAACTACCGAGATAACCGAAAGACACCGTCATCGCTATGAATTCAATAATAAATACCTTAAATCATTTGAACAAGGCGGAATGATGTTTACCGGGTCGAATCCTTTGACTGGTTTAGTTGAGACGCTTGAACTTCCTCAACATCCCTGGTTTGTTGGGGTACAGTTTCATCCGGAATACAAAAGCACCGTTAATAAACCTCATCCAATGTTTGTAGGATTTGTTAAAGCGTGCCTTGAACAGCAGGAGAAGGTTAGCCAGGAATGATTATTTGATAAATCGATCCAACTGTGCCTCTGAATATCGGATTGATTTCAGGGTTTTATTGTCAGATCGGCGGTAAATCAGGTAGAGTCCTTCCTTTTCCACATAATAAGCCTCTACGCCCTGGTTCAGATAATGCGCCAAAGTTTCTTCAGCTTCTTCTATATTTTTACAAGCCTTGCTCATGTTGGAACGCTGAACTTCTTGGAACAAATCATCAAAACGATTTCCAAGACCAAATTCTAAGACAGCTCCAGAAAGTACGTACTGTAAATCACAAAGGGCATCGGCAACGCCGGTGAGGTCTTGTTCTGCTATGGCTACTTCCAACTCTTTAAGTTCTTCAGCAAGCAGTGCAATCCTCAATTGACAGCGATTTTCGTTGGGTATTTGAGGTGATTCTAACACTGGATGTCCGAACAAACGATGAAAAGCAGCAACTGCTTCTAGTGATTCTGGTGATTTCATGATTTTTTTGGGCTAAGGATTTTCTTCAACTCATACAAGCGGAACAACGCTTCAACAGGAGTAAGTGTGTCTATTTCCGTTTGATCCAAGATTTCTTTTACTCGAAGCAATTCAGGATTATCCATTTGAAAAAGGCTCATTTGCAATTTATCTTCTACAGGTCTGACTTTAGCCTGGTTGCCTCTTTGGCTTTCTAAATCCTTGAGAATTAACCTTGCCTTGGCCACAACATGATCAGGAACACCTGCCATTCTTGCTACATGTATTCCGAAACTGTGGTGACTTCCCCCCGGAATGAGTTTTCGAAGAAAAATGATTTTATCTGGCAGTTCCTTCACCGAAACGGTATAATTATGAATTCTTGGGTAAGATTTTTCCATTTCGTTTAGCTCATGATAGTGGGTCGCAAACAACGTCCGAGCTTTGGCTTTTGGATGATTATGTAAAAATTCTGCAACTGCCCAAGCAATCGAAATTCCGTCGTAAGTAGCGGTACCTCTTCCTATTTCATCCAGTAAAACTAAGCTACGAGGGGAGAGGTTGTTGAGAATAGAGGCCGTTTCATTCATTTCTACCATAAAAGTAGATTCGCCTCCTGAAAGGTTATCGTTAGCTCCAACCCGGGTAAACACTTTGTCAACAAGCCCTATTCGCGCTTTTTTTGCAGGCACATGACTTCCAATCTGAGCGAGAATTACAATTAAGGCGGTTTGTCTAAGAATCGCAGATTTACCGCTCATATTGGGGCCGGTAATCATGATGATTTGTTGTTTGGAATCATCCAGCAACAGACTATTGGGAACATAAGATTCGCCTTCTGGAAGTTTTGTTTCAAGTACAGGATGACGCCCATCTACTATATCCAGTTCGAAAGAATCGTCTATCTCCGGTTTGTTATAGCCTTTTTCCAAAGCCAGAACCGACAATCCACTTAAGCAGTCTAAACGCGCTATTAATCGTGCATTGGATTGTAATGCTGCAATATGTTCTGATAAACCTTGAACCAGTTCCCTGAAGTACTGTTCTTCCATGTACATGATTCGCTCTTCTGCTCCAAGGATTTTCTCTTCGAAATGCTTCAGTTCATCGGTAATATAGCGCTCGGCGTTTACTAGGGTTTGTTTTCTTACCCATTCTGGCGGCACTTTTTCCTTATGCGAATGGGTGACTTCAAGGTAATATCCAAACACATTGTTGTAACTCACCTTTAATGAGGTAATTCCGGTTCTACTTGCTTCCCTTTGCTGAATCTGCAATAAATAATCCTTGCCAGAATAAGCGATTTGCCGGAGTTCGTCGAGTTCAGGAATGACACCTTCCTTCAAAATTCCCCCTTTTGAAACACTTAGCGGGGCTTCATCCTGCAAACATTGCCTCAATTGGACTTCTACATCAGGCAATGGATTTAGGGAATTCCCCCACGAGGATAATTCAGGCAATGGCTGTTCTATAAGTAGCTGTTTAACCTGATTGACTAATCGTAGCGCGTCTCTGAATTGAACCGCTTCCCTTGGATTAAGCCTTCCGGTAGCAATTTTTGCTACTAATCGTTCTAAATCCGGCATAGGCTGAAGCAACTGCCTCAAAAGTTCGCGTAGCTTCTTTTTTTCTTTAATATAAGCGACAACATTTTGACGTCCTTCAATTTCTTCCCGGTCTTTGAGTGGAAACAACAACCATTGCCTTAGCATACGGGCACCCATAGGCGTTTGCGTGCGATCGACTACTTGAAGTAGGGAAACTGCGTTTTCGTGTTGCCCTTCAACCAGTTCAAGGTTTCGGAGCGTGAAGCGGTCTAACCAAACGTATCGGTCAGGTTCTATTCTTGATAACTGATTGATATGGCTTAAGTCAGGATGGCGTGCTTCCTGTAAATAGTGAAGTGCTACACCGGCACAGATTAAGGCTTCCGGTTGTTCTTCCAACCCAAAACCCTTCATACTGGTCGTTTTGAAATGGCGGGTTAGAACCGGATAAACATAATCTAGGCTGAAAAACCAATCTTCAACTGCGGTAAACTTTAACCTATTCCAGCGCACTTCCATCTCTTTCAATTTCGACTTCGGCGCGAGAACTTCAGCCGGAGCATAAGTTTGGAGTAACTTATCAATTCGGGAAGAATGGTCAGTTATTGCCATGAATTCTCCAGTAGAAATGTCCACCAAAGCCAGACCAGCAGTTTGTTCCTGAATGAAGACACAAGCCAGAAAATTATTGGCTCTATGATCGAGTAGTTTATCATTGAGCGCAACGCCAGGCGAAACAATTTCAGTTACACCGCGCTTTACAATAGTTTTTGTCAGTTTCGGATCCTCCAACTGATCGCAAACTGCAACCCTGTAACCAGCCCTAACCAATTTAGGGAGGTAAGAATCTAAGGAATGATATGGAAAGCCAGCTAGTTCTATTTCACTGGCTGCGCCATTGGCTCTTTTAGTAAGAACAATACCGAGAACTTTACTGGCAACGATGGCGTCTTCAGAAAACGTTTCATAAAAGTCTCCAACCCTGAAAAGCAGTATTGTGCCGGGGTATTGCGCTTTTACGCTGTTGTATTGTTGCATCAAAGGAGTTTCCTTGCCGGCTCCTGCTTTTCCCACGGTTTCTTATGTTTGAGGCCTGAAGTTGCGAAAATAGGGATAAGCTTGTTGCCCTAACTCATTCTTCAAATAGGGAAGTGATTATTCATGAGAAAGTTAAGAAGTGCTGAACTTCCAAGGATTAGTCCTGAGGAATATCAAAGAAGCCACAAGATGCCGGTGACGGTTGTGTTAGATAATATCCGAAGCTTGCTGAACGTAGGAAGCTTTTTCCGAACGTCCGATTCTTTTCGTGTTGAGAAAATTGTGCTTTGCGGATTTACCGGATGCCCACCTCAAGCCGAAATTCATAAATCTGCCTTGGGCGCTGAAGAAGTAGTACCGTGGGAGTATCAACTTAGCGCTGTTGATGCTTTATTACAACTAAAGCATTCTGGTTATGAGGCTATAGCAGTTGAGCACACCTCAGATAGCAAGCCCTTAAACGAGTTTTTTCCTGATAAGGAAAGAAAATACGCCCTGGTTTTTGGGAATGAAGTTAGAGGAGTGCAAACTGAATGCATCGAACTGTGTTCGATGGCGCTTGAAATACCTATGTCAGGAACGAAACACTCGCTCAATGTAAGCACCTGTGCAGGCATTGTGCTTTGGCATTTCTACCAACATTGGCGTGTTAACCTTTAACGCAGTTACCTGATATCGCAATGAAGCAGTTTCTTTTCGCCGATAAACGCTTCCAACTTATCGCCTTCATTTATCTTCGAAACACCTTCCGGAGTCCCGGTAAAGATGTAATCACCGGTTTTTAGGGTGAAGTAACGGCTGACGTAACTGATAATCGTTTCGAAGGAAAAGATTAAATCGCTTGTGTTTCCTTGTTGTACCCATTGCCCATTTTTCTTCAATCCGAACCCGATGTTGTTCCAATCGGTAAACTCATCCGAAGGAAGAAATTCGCCTAAAACTGCAGAATGGTCAAAGCCTTTGGCCAGCTCCCAAGGATGACCGGCTTTTTTCAGTTTGTCCTGTAAATCCCGTGCGGTAAAGTCTAATCCAATGCCAATATGGGTAATGTATGAAGCGGCAAATTCAGGTTGAATATGCCTGCCGTTTCTGCCTATTTTAAGAACCAGCTCAACCTCATGATGAATGTTTTCTGTAAATGCAGGATGATAAAATGGCTTGTGATTTCGTAAAACGGCAGTATCCGGTTTCATGAAGATCAGCGGCTCGGTAGGGAGGTCGTTGTTTAGCTCAACTGCATGAGCAGCATAATTTCTTCCAACACAAATTATTTTCATCTTTCCTTCCTTGGCTTAGTAACCCATTTTTTGTTCAATACTTAAAATAAGGCTATGAATTACCTTAATGTGTATTTCCTGAGCCCTATCAGCAAATTCTGAATGTGGAGCTCGAATTTCAACATCGCAAAGGTCTTTCATCGCACCACCTGTTTTACCTGTCAATCCAACAACCCTCATTCCTACCTTTCTGGCTGCTTCAATGGCCTTTAAAACATTGGGTGAATTGCCGGAAGTACTTATTGCAAGTAAAACATCAGCTTTTTTTCCAAAAGCTTCTATCATCCTGGAAAAAACAAATTCATACCCAAAGTCATTGGAAACACAACTTAAGTGAGAGGAATCAGATAAAGATAATGCAGGCAATGCCGGTCGGTTTTCTCGAAAGCGCCCGGTGAGTTCTTCAGCAAAGTGCATGGCATCGCACATAGACCCGCCATTCCCGCAAGAAAGAATTTTCCCTCCGTATTTCAGAGAATTGACCATCAAGTCAGCGGCATAGTCAATTTTTCGATAGTTATCGGGATGCGCAAACGCATTCAACACATGAGTGGCCTCATTAAACTGGGCTTCAATCAAAGAAGACATGCCGCGAATTTAAGACGGTTCGCTTAAGCTAGGTTATTTGGCAATCACGAAACGAAGGAATTGTACCCGGTCTTTCAGAATGATTTGCATCAGATAAATTCCGTTGCTCCAATTTTCTGTGGAAACTATCCAATGCGAGGTATAAGAACTTCCTTGTTTCACTAACGCTCCATCATGCTTCATCACGCGCCATTCATAATTTTCACCCTGAAACTCAGAACCTTGAATATGCACAAAATCCTGAGCCGGATTAGGATATAAAATCCACTCGGATTTAGTAAATGTTTGAGCGGAAGTTCCTGTAAAACTTATGGTATCACTTGGTTCTGAAAGGCATCCACTTAAGCCAACTCTAACGAAATACGAACCTTGATTGGAAGGAACGAAATAATTAAGGGTTGCACCAGTTATAGATCCCTGTAAATCAAACCATTGATTCCCTGAAACTGCACTAGAGTATAAGGTATCCAAAACTCGTATAACCATTGATTTGGCTGGCCGAAATCGGACGTACAATTCTAGTGTAAGTATGGAATCGCAACCTGCACTATTGGTAAGAAACACCGTGTAGGCACCACTTTGAGTTAATGGAATGCCTTGAAATGGATAAATCTGTCCTTCGCAAATGGTATCGCGAAGGAGTCTGTTGCTAAGGTTGTTTACCTGAAGCATGAGCCTAACTAACGAATCACATCCATTTGAAGCTGGAAAATAGGCCAAATAAGTTCCTGTTTGAGTTAAGTTTTGCTGGTTGAATTGAAAACTTTGTCCCGAGCAAATTTGTCGGGTTATCAGGGTGTCTCTTAGAGGAGTAAGTTTAAGATGAATGAAGTAAA
>CALSBM010000102.1:0-7103 GCA_943373175.1 Chitinophaga pinensis
TCACCACGGTGGTGGAACTTGTTAATTCTGGTGAACAGTCGGTTGCAGAAAGCCTGGTGAAAACATTTGTATTCTCAAGAAAAATGCAGGAAGACCTGCGAGAAATCATCATCAAAAACCTAGCGACAGAGCCAACCTACGAAACCAAAGGAATCCAGGTGGTGGGTAGTTATGGTACTGGTAAGTCGCATTTGATGTCGTTAGTATCAGCCATCGTTGAGAATGCTAATTTATTGAAGCACCTGCAAAATGAAGAGGTAAAGAATGACTTTAAATCCATTGCCGGAAAGTACAAAGTACTCCGGTTTGAAATTGGAACCGACAAGCCACTCAAGGATATTGTTTTTGCTCAGATTGAACGCTATCTGAAAAAGGTAGAAGTTAACTTTAAATTCGATAATGATTCGCACTTCAGTTGGAAAGAACTGATTCAGCAGATGATGGCTGAGTTTGAGACAATACACCCCCATCATCATTTTCTGATTGTGATTGATGAGCTATTGGAATATCTGAAAGGAAGAAAATCAAATGAAATCCATAATGATTTGATGCTGCTTCGTCAATTAGGTGAAGCCTGTAATAATTCACGATTTAAATTAATGTTTGGAGTCCAGGAGCTCTTATATCGTTCGCCGGAGTTCCAGTTTCAGTCAGCTATGCTTATTAAAGTTGAGGATCGCTATGCTGATATTATTATAAACAAAGAGGATGTGTCGTTTGTAGTAAAAGAACGTCTGCTGAAAAAAGATCTGCACCAAAAAACCAAGATCAGAGAGCACCTGCTTAAGTTTGCACACCTATTTGAAGGAATAAATACTAACCTTAACGAATTTATAGATCTCTTCCCTGTTCACCCAAGTTATATTGGTAATTTTGAACGAATAAAACACGGTAAAGATAAACGAGATATCCTGAAAGTCCTTTCTGAGAGGTTTATAGAAATACAAGATTTAAATGTCCCTACTGATAAGCCAGGAATAATTACCTACGATACCTACTGGATACATTTGGCCAATAATTCTGCTTTAAATTCTGTAACAGATATTCGCATTGTAAAAGATAAATCCGAAATTATTTCTGAGAGAATTGCAAACTACTTCACTGGCGCAAGAGCAAACCGAATGAAGACTGCTCAAAGCATCGCTAATGCTTTAGCCATTCGGATTCTTTGTGATGACTTGGACAAACGCAACGGCGCCAGTGCTCACAGTTTAAAAGAAGACCTTTGTATCACCATACCTAATGTAGATGAACCAGAATTATTGTTAGCAGCCATTGACAGTACAGCCAAACAACTCGTCACCGCAACCGCAGGGCAGTATGTTGACCAAGATTCGGTAAGTGCTGATTTCTATATCCGCACAGAAGGCGGCATCAATATCCCTCAATTGATTCGTGATTATGCAGATGAGGTAATTAAAAAAGATACTGACCAGGCCGACCAATACTATTTCGACTTCCTGCAATTCGTTTTGGAGATTCAGCAGGATTCATACCGTTCCGGTTTTAAAATATGGCAGCATTCCCTGGAGTGGATTGATAAAAAAAGCTTTCGTTTGGGCTATATCTTCTTTGGTAATCCCAATGAACGCAGCACTACGGAACCTATCCAGCAATACTATATTTTCTTCTGCCCCTTGTTTAATGCCATCAACCGCAATGATGAAACAGATGAAGTGTACTTTGATGTAGCAGGTTTATCAGACGAGTTCAAAGATACCATCTGTCTTTACGGTGCAGCCAAGGCAAAACATGCCTCTGCACCTACCAATCAGAAGCAATTATTCAGTAGCCAGATTGAGGAGTACCAGCGCAAAGCCATTGCCTTGTTCGACAAGGAGTATGCAGATAAAACCAAGGTTATTTACAAAGGCGAAAGCAAAACATTGAAATCCTTCCCGCTGCCGGGTGAAGGTTCCACTAAGGAAATGATCTTCCGCAGCGTTGCAGCCAAAGTGCTGAACAAAGCTTTCAACGATAAGTTTCCACACTATCCAGCCTTTACCGATTTACAATTCCCATTGGCCAAAGACAACTATGCCGGTTCCATCACCGCTGCTTTGCGTAAAGTGACCAATCCAGGTCAGCCGAACAGAAATGGTGAAGCCATACTCAGTGGACTTGGCTTGTGGAGTGGACAAACCATTGTAACTGATAACAGCAAGTATGCCGAGAGCATCAAAAAGAAAATGAAAGAAGCTGGTGAAGGTGCAGTGTTGAACAGGTCCGACATCATTTGGGCACATTATGCACCTGCCAATCTTTGGTACTCGGTTGATTACAACATCGACTACCAATTAGAGTTCATCGTACTGGCAGCACTGGCTTATAAAGGGGATATTGAAGTCAATTGGTCTGGAAGTAAAAATCTTTCAGCCACCAATATCGAAACAGTCCTTAGCCTTAGCGAAGAAGATTACTTTACATTCCAGCACATCAAGCAACCACAAGGCATTCCGGTAAAGCACCTGAAAGCCTTATTCACCTGCCTGGGCTTGCCTGATTACACGTCTGAACTAGAAAAGCCTGAAACCATCAGCAAGATTATCACCGAGGCAAAAACCAAAGCCGAGCGGGTGGTAAAAACCAAAGCACTGGTGGTACAGGGATTAAAGTGCCGTAATGTACCGCTGTTGAGTGATGAAGACAGTGCCAAAATGAAAACCGAGCTGGATGCTCTGGGAACCATGCTCGATAGCATTCAGTCTTATAACTCATACGGCAAATTAAAGGCATTCAAATTCACTGAAGATGAACTGAACGCAGCCTTTAAAGCCTGGCCGCATTGCGACCTGGTAGATAAACTAAAGGAAAAAGCCGAGAAGTTTGAACGACTGGTAGGCTATCTCTATACCGCACAATCGTATGTGGTGGAAGCGGAGAAACCTTTGTTTGATGAAATGAAAGCTGCTATTGACAGCCTTCCTTCGGTGGTGGCATCCTCAAAAGAAGCAGACATCAAAAAGTATGAAGCATTGCTCAATTCATTGATTGACCGCTATGCCGATTATTACCTGAATCAATACACCCGCTGCCGTTTGTCAAAGCAAGATGATCTGGCCAAGGTGCGAATAATGAACAGTGAGAAAAAACGCATTTGCGATATCATCAAAGATGTAGAGATCATCACCGCCACGGAGTACCAAAACTGGATCAACAGCATTACCTCCCTGCGGGAGGCAGATGCTTCATTGACCAAAGCCAAAGTGCTGGTTGAGCCTTACCACGATTTTAACCCCCGTGAGTATTACGGCAAACCAACATTCAACATCCATCAGCTTGAAGAGCAGTTGGACAATATTTTGGATAAGTGGACCACTGCCATGCGGTCGGTGTTCAAAGACCCATCGGTACAGGAAAATATGGATATTCTGAAAGCAGCCGACAGGCAATTGGTAGAAGATTTCAGAACCGGCAACGTGGAACTTACTGCTGATAATGCACCAAGGCTAAGAAACCTGATAGCACAATTTGCCCAGGGTATTGACAAAGTGGAAATCACCATGGACGATCTGCGAAAGCAACTCAGTAAACCGCTTACACCGCAGGAAGCCATTGATACACTAACAAATTACATCGACAGCCTTTGTGCCGGTAAAGAAAGAAACAAGGTTCGTATCATCATTAAGTAAGAAAGCATGAGCAAGCAAGATAAAATCATTTGTTTAGGCAAGGAGTTTAACAGCGAAGAACAACGTAGGGAATACTTCCGCAACGAGCTGCGAGCCAAGCTGCCGGAGCTGAAGAAAATAGAAGGCTTTCCCATTGGTGAAGACGAAGATATCATCAACCTAAGCGACCCGCCTTACTACACCGCCTGCCCCAACCCCTGGCTGAATGATTTTATTGCCGAATGGGAAAAGGAGAAAGAACATATACCCGGCAGGAAGAAGGATTTTCATGTGGATGAGCCTTACTTCTATGATGTGAGTGAAGGGAAATACGATCCGATGTATCTCTACCATCCATATCCTACAAAAGTTCCACACAAGGCTATAATGAAATTTATCCTGCACTTCACTCAGCCAGGAGACATTATTTTTGATGGTTTTGCTGGTACAGGTATGACAGGTGTAGCATCAAGAATATGCGGTAAGCCTGACTATGAAACGAAATATAAAATCGAAAATGAATTTAAAGTACTTGGGCTTGAAAAACCAAAATGGGGAGAACGAAAGGCGATTTGCAGTGATTTAAGCCCTTTAGCAACATTCATTGCTTACAATTATAACTCAAATATCAGCTTTGATTCGTTTGAGAAATCTGTATCAGACATACTTGAAGCAGTTGAATCTGAATGTAAATGGATGTATGAAACTACTCACTCAAATGGGAAGTTGGGTATAATGAATTATGTCATATGGAGTGATGTTTTTGTTTGTCCAAATTGTTCAGGAGAGGTCGTATTTTGGGAAGATGCAGTTGATAAAGAAAATGGAAAAGTCTTGGAGGAGTTTAACTGTCCATCATGTAACAGAAGGTCTTCTAAAAAGAATCTCGATAAGATGTTTGTTACCGGTTTTGATTCGATTCTTGAACAAACAATAAGGCAACCAAAAACAAAGCCTGTTCTGATCAACTACACTTATGCAGGAAAGCGATATCAGAAGAAACCTGATAGCGAGGACCTGAATCTTTTGGAAAAGATCGAAAGTCAGAAAATAAAAGAGTGGTTCCCTTCGGATGAAATTCCAGATGGCGATAAAACAGTTGAAGCAACTCGGATAGGTATTACTCATGCACATCACTTCTATACAAAGCGAAATCTAATTGTCTTGGCTAAAATTAAGTCAAGATTGGCTGAACCAGTTTTTAATATTGTAATTACCAAAGTAGCATTTCAGACTACAAAATTGTATCGTTTGACATATCAAAATGGTGTTTGGGGGGCTGGTGGTGGACCAATGTCAGGAACCCTTTATATTCCATCACTAATAAAGGAGCTTAATATATTGAAGCAACTTCAAGATGCTTTAAAAGGAAGGGCGAAAATCACATCGGCAACCAATAGCAGCGATGTAATTGTAAATCTTTCTTCAGCAGATTCAGTTAATCATATACCAGACGATTCTGTCGATTACATTTTTACTGACCCACCATTTGGTGCTAATTTGATGTATTCTGAGCTTAATTTTTTATCAGAGTCTTGGCTAAAAGTTAAGACTAATAATAAACAGGAGGCCATTGAAAACAAGACTCAAGGCAAAACACTTTTATCCTATCAATCACTTATTACAGATTGTTTCGCACAGTATTATAGGGTTCTAAAGTCTGATAGATGGATGACTGTTGAATTTAGCAATACAAGTGCAGCAGTTTGGAACAGTATTAATGTTGCGCTGCAACGATCAGGTTTTGTAATTGCTAACATTGCGGGATTGGATAAGCAAAAAGGAAGTTATAATGCTGTAAATTCTCCTACTGCTGTTAAGCAGGATTTAGTAATTAGTTGCTATAAACCATCTTCTGAATTTAGTAACAATCTAAAAAGTAATAATGTAGAACTATCAATATGGCAATTTGTTCAGGAGCATCTGACACACTTGCCTGTTCACATTTCCATAGATAAGAATACAACTTCTGTTATCGAAAGAAGCCCAAAGATACTTTTCGACAGAATGATTACTTATTATCTAATGAAAGGGTTTCCGGTCCCTATTGATGCCAAAGATTTTCAGGATGGCCTGCGGCAGCGCTTTGTTGAAAGAGATGGCATGTACTTTACAGCAGAGCAAGCTGCTGAGTACGATGAGAAGAAAGCCAAGGCTCCGCAGTTTGTGCAGTTGTCATTAATCGTTACCAACGAATCGGATGCCATCGAATGGCTAAAAGATAGGTTGCGGAAACAGGCACAGAAATACCAGGATATTATGCCGGATTTCCGCATTGCTACACAGTCACTTCGCAAAGGAGACACATTGCCTGAGTTGCAGGATATTCTAAACGAAAACTTCATTCAGGAATCGGATGGCCGCTGGCGTACACCAGACCCCAACGAAGCAAAAGACCGGGAAGCATTGCGTACTAAGGTGCTGCTGAAGGAGTTTAATGGCTATGTAACGGCCATCAATCACCCACGGGCAAAGAAGCTCAAGGAAGTGCGGGTAGAAGCCTTGCGTGCCGGTTTCAAAAACTGCTGGGAGCAAAAGGACTTTAAAACTATTGTCACTCTCGGTGATATGATTCCACAAAACATCCTGCTGGAAGACGAGCAATTGTTGATGTATTATGATATAGCGAAGGATAGGGCTTAAACCATAAATTTGTAGCATGAGCAGCGCAAAATTGAAGAATGCCCCCTTGAAGGAAGTCATTTTCGAGCTCCATTGGGAGTGTCCATTTGATAGTAATGGGCATCCCTATGATGCTGGATTTGACTTGGCACAGGGTAAATTTGCTGAAAGGATAAAACCTGAGTTTCCTGTTCACAAAAAACTCATTCCTGATGGGGCTCCGCTGAAGATATTTGGTGCTCCCAAGCACCAATACTGGAAAGGCGAATTCGTTTGGCCTGTGATTCAACATGGTCAGGGAATGATTGCCGTAAATGAAATAGAACAGGGTTACGAGTGGGAAAATGCATTTAAACCATTGGTGATTTTTGCTATAGAGCAGGTTTTTGCAAGCTATGAAGAAGACATTTCATTTAACAGGGTAAAATTGCAATACATAGATGCATGCGATTTAAATGGCATGGAGGCTCAGGATTTTATTGCACAAAATTTGCAGACTGAAATTCGAAATGGTTACGAGTTACCAGGTGCATTAAGAAGTGTTAATATTCAACAAAACTTCGCACTAAGTGACGGTTCAATAATGAGCCTGAATATTGCCAATGGGATAAATAATAAAAACCAGCAGCCATCAGTTATTTGGACAACCACTGTTGAAAATCATTCAAAAATGAAAGTTGAAGAAGTAGTAGTTTGGTTGGAAAATGCCCATACTGCTACGTCAAGTATGTTTAAAAAAATGCTAAACCCTGATTTCTATGCCAGCCTTGATAGATAATTATACAGCCTTGGAATGTGTTACAGAAACTCATCCTAAAGTTATCAATGTTAGATATGTTACAGAGATACATAGTTCTGTGTCAAGTAGTA
>CALSBM010000103.1:0-6948 GCA_943373175.1 Chitinophaga pinensis
ATCCCTTTTTAGATCCTCAAGTTTCCCGCAGATTTTAAGATTATTGTAAGGATTGATTCCAACGCAGATATACCAAATCAGCGTTGGAATCGGCCTAAACTTGCGGGAAAAGTGCCATATAAAAGAGCTTGGAGCTTTACCTTTGAACCGCCTGTTTCCTATTGAACACCTTCAATATGTCTTTCTACAATGTGTATTTATTTCAAAAAAACTAAAAAGTAATAATCCCCTTAATTGAACTTGGATTTTGTTATACACTTGCTCTAAATTAATCTTCGCATTCAAGTTTATGATTGCTACTGTCGTAGTTTATAAAGCAGCTTTCCCCCCTTTTCCATTACCACAACATTACCACTAATCAAGCATGGGTAACGGCTAAAACAAAGCGTATAATTCCGACCTTCGTGCCACATTTTCAGGCACATCATGACCACCATTACTCAGGAAAAACTCGACCGAAGCCTCTTGGTTACTCCTACCGGCACTACCCTACAGTGCAAGGGTTGGGTGCAGGAAGCTGCCCTTCGCATGTTGTACAACAACCTTGATCCCGACGTTGCGGAACGTCCGGAAGACCTCATCGTTTATGGAGGTCGCGGAAAGGCGGCCCGCAATGTAGAAGCCTTTCACTTAATTGTGAAAGCACTGAAAGACCTTGAAGAAGACGAAACCTTGCTTGTTCAAAGTGGAAAACCCGTAGCGATTCTTCCTACCCATAAAGACGCTCCCCGCGTGATCATCTCCAATTCTCAACTGGTCCCAAAATGGGCAACTTGGGAGCACTTTGACGAGCTGGAGAAAAAAGGGCTCATGATGTATGGCCAGATGACCGCAGGTTCCTGGATCTACATCGGCTCACAAGGCATCGTTCAGGGAACTTACGAAACGTTCAATGCCGTTGCTGAAAAGCATTTCGGCGGAAGTCTTAAAGGCACCTTGAGCGTAACTGCCGGCCTCGGCGGAATGGGCGGCGCACAACCGCTTGCCATCACCATGGCCGAAGGCGTTTGCCTCGCGGCAGAAGTGGAAGAATGGCGTGCACAGAAAAGAATTGAAACCCGCTACCTCGATTACGTGGTTCACAACATCGACGAAGCCATCGACATGGCCCTCGATTTCAAAGCCAAAGGAGAGAATAAATCCATCGGCGTTATTTGTACCGCTGTGAAATTGCTGCATCGTTTGCTCGAACGCAACATCATCCCTGATGTACTCACTGACCAAACTTCTGCCCATGACCCATTAGTTGGGTACTTGCCGGAAGGATTGACCAACGATGAAGCCAATGTGCTTCGTGAAAATGACCCGGATCAATACATCAAGCTGAGTTATGAGTCGATGGCGGAACACATCCGCCTTATGCTTCAGCTTCAGGAACGCGGTGCCATCACCTTCGACTACGGCAACAACCTTCGCGGACGTGCGCTGGAAGCTGGCGTTACCCATGCATTCGACTTTCCCGGCTTCGTACCCGCTTACATTCGTCCTTTATTCTGTGAAGGAAAAGGGCCCTTCCGTTGGGCGGCGCTCAGTGGAGATCCCGAAGACATCAAAGTCACCGACGATTTGATGCGCGAGCTTTTCCCTGAGGATAAAGGCTTACACCGCTGGCTCGACATGGCCCAGGAACGCATTGCTTTCCAGGGGTTACCCGCGCGCATCTGTTGGATTGGCCAAGGCGACCGCGAAAAAGCAGGGTTAGCCTTCAATGAATTAGTGAGAACCGGAAAAGTGAAAGCACCGATTGTAATCGGACGCGACCACCTCGATACCGGCTCTGTGGCTTCTCCCAACCGGGAAACAGAAGCCATGCTCGACGGCTCCGACGCTGTGGCAGACTGGCCGATATTAAATGCTTTAATTAATACCGCCGGCGGCGCTTCTTGGGTGAGTTTACATCATGGTGGAGGGGTAGGAATGGGCTACAGCATCCACGCCGGAATGGTCATCGTAGCCGATGGTACCGACGATGCAGCCCGCCGACTGAAGCGTGTGCTCCATAACGATCCGGCCATGGGCGTGATTCGCCACGCAGATGCCGGTTACGACATTGCACAAGATACTGCCCGCAAACATCGCCTTGACCTTCGTGAACGCCTTAAATAAGGACTATGCTGTTAGAATGTGTTCCTAATTTCTCCGAAGGACGTCGTCCTGAGGTGATCAAATCCATAACGGATGTAATTGAAGCCGTTGCCGGCGTCCGATTGTTAGACGTTGACCCCGGTTTTGCGACAAATCGAACCGTGGTTACGTTCGTTGGCGAGCCGGATGCGGTAATTGAGGCGGCTTACCAAGCCATCGTTAAAGCGGCTGAAGTCATTGACATGCGCCAGCATTCCGGCGAACACGCCCGCATGGGTGCTACCGACGTTTGCCCGCTGATTCCGGTCTCCGGCATGACCATGGACGATGCCGTTCACTACGCCAAGCTTTTGGGCGAAAGGGTAGGGAAGGCCGGAATTCCCGTTTACCTCTACGAGTATGCCGCTACTCGTCCGGAGCGTCGCAACTTGGCCACCATTCGGGCCGGTGAGTACGAAGGGTTAGCCCAAAAAATGCAACACCCCGACTGGAAACCAGACTTTGGTCCGGAAATGTTCAATGCTCAGGCCGGTGCCAGCGTTATTGGAGCACGAGACTTTCTCGTCGCTTATAACATCAACCTGAATACCCGCTCCACCCGCCTCGCCAACGCCATCGCATTCGATGTTCGCGAGGCCGGTCGTGTGAAAAGAATTGGTCATCCGGTTTTGGGTGAAGTAGTGAAAGATGAAAACGGCGAACCTGTACGTATTCCCGGAACTCTGAAGTCGGTGAAAGCCGTTGGTTGGTATATTCCGGAATACGAACGCGCACAAATCTCCATGAACCTCACCAACATCCAGGTTACCCCTGTGCATGTAGCTTTTGATGAAGTTGTGAAGAAAGCGACGGAGCGTGGAGTGCGGGTAACCGGTTCCGAGCTGGTCGGCCTTGTTCCATTGAACTGCTTGCTTGAAGCAGGTCGTCATTACCTGAAATTGCAGGGCCGTTCGACTGGCGCTTCGGAAGAAGAGTTGATCAGCACTGCGGTTCAATCGTTGGGGTTGACCGAGCTGGGGCCATTCGATCCGCAAAAGAAAATCATCGAATACTTCCTAAGACAACCCTCCGACAGCCGATTGGTGAACATGACCTTAAGGGAGTTTGCTAATGAAACCGCTTCGGAAAGTCCAGCGCCCGGTGGTGGAAGTATTTCTGCTTATGTAGGAAGTTTGGGAGCGGCTTTAACCGGTATGGTAGCGAACTTGAGTGCCGGTAAGCGTGGTTGGGAAGATAAATTGGAACAGATGTCGGCGATTGCAGAGCAAAGCCAAGCGCTGAAAGATCAGTTGTTGAAAGACGTGGACGAAGATACCCGCTCTTTTGATGGAGTAATGGCCGCTTTTGCTCTGCCGAAAAACACCGACGACGAGAAGAAAGCGCGGACTGCGGCCATTCAAGCTGCCACCTTATACGCTACGCAAGTGCCCTTGCAAGTGATGAAAACGGCCTTTCAAGTGCTTCCGCTGGCAGAACTTATGGTGGCCGAAGGCAATCCGAACTCGGTTACTGACGCTGCGGTTGGCGCATTATGCGCAAGAACAGCCATTCAAGGTGCTTTATTGAACGTGAAGATCAACGCCTCCGGATTAAAAGACCGAACCGTTGCGGAAGCCATCTTGCAAGAAGCAGCATCGCTGATGCAGGAAGCGTTGGAAGCTGAAACACGCATCGTCGCCCTGGCGGAAACCAAAATGTAAAACCCCTCGGAATCGTTTCCCTAACCACGATTTCAAACCCAATCCCGTTGCACCATAGATTTAGGTTGTAACGGGATTTTGGTTTGAATAAGGATTTTTGTGGAGATGGAAATTCCTAACAGGACCATTCATGCGGGGCGATTTCTTGAATCCCTAGACCATGGGAACATCCAGATGAAATGCATGGATGGAATCCTGGATCATGGAACCGACGCATTACGGCAAGTGCAAATACGCCGGTGCGATTCCCGGTTACTCACTGGCTCTACAAGGGTACAACTGAACCGTTCTTGCCAACGATGGATGGATAGACGCCCACTCCATCACCATGAGCGGCTACTTCCAGCCATTGAACGTTACACTCATGGCTTTACATATTGCACTCACAGCGTTATCCTTTACACTCAAGCCATTAAAAGTTACACTCGCGCCTTTTGGAGTTACACTTTAACACTTAAAAGTTACACTCAAGCCTAATATAGTTACTCTCTTACGATATGTTATTACGCTTTAACAATTAAAGGTTACACTCTTGCCTTTTGGAGTTACACTTTAACAATTAAAGGTTACACTCTTGCCTTTTGGAGTTACGCTTTAACAATTAAAAGTTACACTCAAGCTTTATACATTTACTCTCTTACGATATGTTATTACGCTTTAACAATTCAACGTTACACTCTTGCCTTTTGGAGTTACACTTTAACAATTAAAAGTTACACTCAAGCCTTATATAGTTACTCTCTTACGATATGTTATTACGCTTTAACAATTTAAGTTTACACTCACCACATTTTTATTTACCACAACCCCGCGATTTCTAAATGAAAATCCACAATCGTGAAAGCCCTTTAGATTAAAAAGTTTCCCAGTAGATTGACGCAAACTTCAAGACGGCTGTTAGCGTAGATTCCAACGCAGATCAGTGCGAATCATCATATCAATCAGCGCAAATCGCTGGAAAAAGTGCCATGTAAAAAAGCTAGGAACTACGCCATTGAATAGCCTTTTAAAATTATGCATATTCCTTAATTTTAAAGCACGCAAGCCCCCACGCAATGACGCAAGCCACCGGCAGCAGTTTCTTTACACAGGCAATGGCATGAACACCCAGGAAAAAGACAACGAAATCTATGGCCCCGGAAACACCTTCGGAGCGTTGTACTGGGAGTACGATGCAAGAATAGCGAGACGGTGGAACGTGGATCCGGTGGTAAAGGAGTATGAAGGAGCTTATACCACGTTTAGTGGGAACCCGATTTGGTTTGTGGATATAGAAGGGAATGACTCAACCGTCTATTTGGCATCCTTTTCTGAAGTTACTATGCCTAATGGACAAACAACTTACGAAAATACGTTGTCAGAAAAGGATGTTAATAAAGTTTGCGAGTATTTAAAACAGATTTATGCTAAAAATGGAATCAAAATAAAGTATCAATATGTAAGTGTTGAACAACTTGCTAAACTCAAGCTCGATAAGTCAGACGCATTTGTTAATATTAAAAATAGCTTTTTGGGGCCTAACAATACTCGTTATGAAAAAGGAATTTTAAACTTTTATAAAACTAATGTAAATATGGGTAATTATTCAAATACGACTGGAGATAAATTTTATATGACAGCTTATGCTGCCGCACATGAGGTTTTACACCAATACATAGTTGAAGCAGCTAAGTTTTTTAAACTGCCGAATCAACCGCAACATGAATCGACTCGAGTTCCTAATTTGAATACTGCAGGTGATGGTGAGCCGAATCAACCATATACATTGTCTCCAAATGATACTCCAAGTACCCCCCAGAAGGATATTCAAAGAGCAGAAAGGATTTTGGAATGTACTAGAACAATGGTTAAGCAATTTATAAGATTATCTCGTGGTCGTCGTTAAATATTTTTTAATTTGGATATTCGTTTTTCTTTTTATTGGTTGTTCAATTAGGGAAGAAGATAGAAAAATAACTAATAAAGCTGAGTGTATAAAGCTTTTGAAAACTAAAATTATTAAAATTAAGAATGGTAAAAAACTCTACATTTTTGGCCTATTTGAGAATATTTCAGAGGATACAATTTATTTATTTAAAGGAATGGATCAAACAAATTGTCAGATTGATTCATTTCTATTTAGTGGAGGTGACTATAGTTATGAGTTTATGCATAGCTATGTTTCTCCACAAAAATTTGACCTTTTTGTTTTTAAGCCAGAGGAACGTAATTGGTTTTATTTAGGAAATACTTTTGGGGATTATATCGATGATATGATAAGTGCAAAGGTTACTTTGTTTTGGGCAAAATACAGTGATACATCATGGGATATTCATAATAGTTTCATTAAATCAAGCAGTTTTAGAGCAAAATTTAATGATGTTCTAAATGTGAATTTGCACCCCGATATTAAAGGATTTGAAGACATTAAGCCTCAAAAAAGAAATGATTAATATGTTTAATTCATATTATGAAATATTTCTTTTTATTGTCAACACCTCCCCAAAAACTCATCCATCACCTTTCTAAATTCACTAATTTTAAAGCACACAAGCCCCCACGCGATGACGCAAGCCACCGGCAGCAGTTTCTTTACCCAAGCAATGGCACTGGCCACCGCCAATACCGCCAGTACTGCCTTGCCGGAGTTGTTAGCGTTCATGACCTCGCGTTTAAGGCAGCAAAGAGCGAATACCTTAGTGCAGAAAGTGGGGTATTTGTTAAACTTGGAGCAGCAATACACCCTCCAAGAAACCTATTTGTACGGTTCTTCTCGTTTGGGAGAAAAAAATCAAAACACCACCCTCAGAACAAGAGTAGCCAGCGTACAAAACGGCAGTTTATCGCCGATAGGGAATGCTATCCTAAACACCGATTCCGTCTTCTCCGGAGCCGCCACGGTTTATGGATTGCCCAAAGCCCCAAGTGCAAGAGTATTCAACAGAACCTGGGGATTGAAACAGTATGAATTAAGCAACCATTTAGGGAATGTGCAAGTAACTATTTCTGATAAAAAACTCGGAATATTAGGAGCGAACCAAGTTGATTTCATCGCCTACGAACCCGAGGTGAAAGGCGCAACGGATTATTACCCAGTAGGGATTAAATTCAATTCATTTTGGCTGTCAAGCTTGAGCAAAACCCCGAAGGGGTGAAATTATTATAGCAAATGCATCAAACCCTA
>CALSBM010000104.1:0-6389 GCA_943373175.1 Chitinophaga pinensis
GAAACAATTTTCTTAGGAGTTGTATAATCCCAGCAAAACTCGTCTTTGGAATCAGATTCAAGGTTAATTGACCATTGATAGGCCAAACTTGGATTTGCTGAAATCGTTGTTTGCGGCCATTCTTTTAGCTTTATCGTGGAACGAGCTAATAATTTTCCGCTCTGATCTGTTAACAAGCTTAGCGTTGAATTTAGTTGGGAGATACCGTTAAGATTAGTGCAAGCGACAAGGCAACAAGGCACGTTATTGACATAGAATTTTACCCAACTGTTCGGTGTAAAGGTATATTGGCTAAGGTTTATTGGCGCAGATTCATATAGTATCATCAAGAATGAACCTTGTGCTCCTGACATTGAAGAGCTTGTACAGGCTAATGTTGTAGTGTAAGGAGTATTTGGAATACAACTTGGGGATAGGTCTTTAGTCGAAACCCTAGTACAAATAGTAGCTGGGAAAGATCCCCCACCAATTGGCATAATGGTTAATTGTTCATCAGGTAAAGACATCACAGAACAGTCACGTATAACCCAAATCTGAAAAACAGACCGACCATTGCTATGCTTTCGTAAGGTAATCGCTTCACCAGCAACGTGAGAAGCGTTAGCTTGTAAAGCTGTTAGTAACAACAGAAACAGCTTCAAACAAATAATAGTGGATATTTTTTTCATGGCAAATTGATTATGAGACTAATATAAATACACTTTGAATATTTTTAACACTTGCGTAGCATTTTAACACTTGAAGCTCAGTTAACAAAACGAAAAAAGGCCTCTTGTAATGGAGACCTTTTTCGTTTTAAGAGTTGGAAGACTTATTTTCCTGCCTCCAATGCAGCCCAGAGCTTATCTTTCAACTGCTGAATGTTGTAGCCGGTAACCGAAGAGATAAAAAGTGCCTCAATTCCTTCAGGTAATTCAGTATCCCTCATTTCTTGCATCAATTGTTCATCCAGCATATCGGCTTTTGTTATAGCCAGTAGTCGTTTTTTCTCAATCAACTCGGGGTTATGCTGCTCCAATTCGCTGAGAAGTATTCGGTATTGCTCCCGGATACTGTCAGCATCAGCGGGAACCATGAATAGTAACAGGGAATTTCGTTCAATATGACGCAAGAAGCGAGTTCCTAAACCTCGACCTTCCGCAGCTCCTTCAATGATTCCGGGAATATCTGCCATGATAAAGGAGCGAAAATCGCGGTAGGATACAATGCCGAGGTTGGGAACTAAGGTAGTAAACGGATAATCTGCAATTTCGGGTTTGGCCGCTGAAACCACTGATAGCAAAGTAGATTTTCCAGCATTCGGGAAACCCACTAAGCCTACATCTGCCAAAACTTTCAGCTCCAGGATGTACCAACCTTCTTTATAGTCTTCTCCGGGTTGGGCAAAACGTGGAGTTTGCAAAGTGGCAGAACGGAAGTGCCAGTTGCCCAGCCCTCCCCTTCCCCCACGTACTAAGGTTAAGGATTGTCCATCGCTGGTAACTTCACCAATAAACTCACCGGTTTCGCCATCACGAGCTACTGTTCCTATTGGAACATCGAGGATAACATTTTCACCGTCAGCACCTTTCTTAAGTCCTCCGGTTCCAATTCCCCCATGTTCAGCAAACACATGTTTCCTATACTTCAAGTGTAGAAGAGTCCACATCTGCGCATTAGCCCGGATTACTACAGACCCTCCTTTTCCACCATCACCCCCATCAGGCCCACCTTTAGCGGTGAATTTATCGCGGTGAAAGTGCATCGAACCCGCTCCACCTTTACCGGAGCGCATGAAGATTTTTACATAATCTACAAAATTACTATCTGGCATTAGGCTCGTGCTTCTATAGCATCGCTAAGTGCCTCGAAGATGGTTTCAATCTCACCAACTCCTTGAATATCTACGAGTTTGCCTTGGCTCTGATAAAATCCGGCCACTGGTGCAGTTTTGTGGTTGTATTCTTGAATCCTGCGACGAATAATACTCTCATCCTGATCATCAGGGCGTCCGCTAGCTTTTCCCCTTTCCAACAATCTGCGGCTCAACTCCTCATCATCAACTTTAAGCGAAAGCATACAAGTAATAGGAGTTTGGCAGCCATTCAAAAAAGTATCAAGTGCTTCAGCCTGCGCGATGGTGCGGGGAAAACCGTCAAAAATAAACCCAGCAGCAGAAGCATTAGCTTCAATCCGGTTCTTAATCATTCCAATCACCACCTCATCCGGAACCAGGATACCCTGATCCATCAGTTTCTTAGCTTCCATACCCAACGGTGTTCCTTGAGTAATTTCACCTCTGAGAATATCACCGGTGGACAAATGAACGAGGGAAAATTTCTCTATTAGTTTTTCGGACTGGGTCCCTTTACCTGCACCGGGAGGGCCAAAAAGTACAATGTTCAGCATAAGCGTGGTAGTGATTGCCATGCAAAGTTAACGGCTGATTAACTAAGTCCTTGCTGTTTTCGGGTTTTTATTGATAAAGGTGTCCATAACTCATTTAAACAGCTACCGTTGAAATCAACCATCGTTCGCAATGCCCTTTGCTAAGATGAATTCTAATAAAGTGCAACTTTTTTAATTGTAGTTCCTAACGAGGTTTCAAGGCGTAATAGATAAATCCCAGAAGCCTGGTTTGACAAGTCGAGCTCGAGCATGTCGGTGCTTAATGCAGAGGTAAGGTCAATCACTTGTTTGCCTTCCACATTAGTAATGAGTGCTTTTGTTATTGCGGTGCCCGCATTGTTCAACTGAACCAATACCTTTTTCGAACCTTGCTGATGGATAATCACTACTGGTTCTCCTTGCTCCGGTAATGGGGTAAAACTTCCCCTCGCCAACACTAAGTTATCTGGATCAAAGGCTACAGAATCAGGTTCGAAATTGAATCCGAAAAGGTTTTCCTGCCCGTTGAACTGATGCTGTATCCAGTAATCGGCACTATCGGTTCTGGATTTATTGTAAAAGCGAAGCGGAAACTTAAGCTTGAAAAAACCACTAGCTCCGTTGACCGGCACCTGTGAACTCAGCGTTCTTACATAGCGTCCGTTTACCCTGTAGCTAACACCAAAAAACGGGTAACCTTCTCCAAAGACCCATTTTTGGAAGTAGTCGGTCAGATCGACACCCGAATATTGTTCCAAGGTTTGCTTTAAGTCTTTTGTCCTGGAAAATTGATAGGCTAAATCCGATCGTTTTAAATACTGCTTAAGTGCTGGAAATATGACTTGATCTCCCAACTGATACCTTAATTGGTGTAGCACTGCGGCAGCTTTTGCATAGGTTAACGGATAGAAAAATAGTGTTGAAGAAGTGCTAGTATCAGAACGAAATACTGTCCCTTTTACTCCTGATACAGGATTGGTGACGATGTTTTTTTGCAGCCATTTCCATCGGCTGTACCAATAAGGTTCAAGAAGTTTTTCGATTGCAAGGCCACTCATCCAAGTGGCAAATCCTTCATTAAGCCAGATATCAGACCAGGCACCACAAGTTACTTTATCACCAAACCACATGTGCGCGAGTTCATGGGCGGTAAGCTCAAATCCGTAGTTCCCCATAAAGGAATTGGTTTGATGCTCCATACCACCGCCCCAGGCAAATTCTGTGTGGCCGTATTTTTCTTTAATGAACGGATACTCCCCGAATAATTCAGTAAAATGATTGAACATGCCATGTAGATTACCCATTTGCTCAATCCATTTTGGAGGATCGGTATAAACATGGTGTTCCATTCTTAAGTTTTTGCCCTTTACGACAAGGGTTGTATCATGAACGATGTAAGGACCCACTGCAAAGGCTACCAAATAAGGTGCGATGGGATAGCGGTGGCGATAAAAATAGACATCGGTAAATCCACCTGGTAAATAACGGGCTAACAACCCATTGGATACCCCGACCCTGTCGAAAGGGACTGCCAGTGTTACGTCTATTGAATCAATTTTATCACGAAGTCCTTGTTTCACCGGCCACCAGTCTCGTGCTCCATAAGGTTGTGATAGGGTATGAATCCTATTAGCATCGGAATAATAGCTTCCAAACCCTGTGGAAACTGGTATTCCACTATAACTAATTTCAACTGAGTCAAGGATTCCGGTAGTTAAAGTAATTGGAAACCCTATTCTAAGTTGATTTTGGCTGTGACTCCAACCAACGGGCTGTTGTCGGAAGAACACCTGCGAAACATTCATTCCATCAGCTAAATCGAGTACTAACGTATCGAGGTTATCCAGTACTTTGAAATGGTGAGCAACTCTTCCAATTAAAATCCCACCACCTGGAAATGCATTCCAACTGGCATTAACAAAGTGTAAATCAAAGCGGTCTTGTTCTGGTGAGGAACTACTTTGGTGCAGCCTTCCAGCCTTAAATGCTTTAGTTTGAGCGCACAGATGGGCTTGTCCCAACAATTGGTCGAACTCTGTAGAAACCTGCTGAGCGTAAAGGCTTAAGAAATTACCAGAAAACAATAGGATAAGGGAAAGAGCCGTTCGAACCATTCGGTAATTTAAAAATACTACAGTACCTTCGCAACACTTTTTTAAGAATGATAACAGAAAAGCAAAACTACAAGGTCAAGGACATTAGCCTTGCCGAATGGGGCCGGAAAGAAATTCGTTTGGCCGAAGCTGAAATGCCAGGCCTTATGGCTCTTCGTGAGCAATATGGTGCGACCAAGCCGCTTTCAGGTGCTCGCATTGCCGGTTGCCTTCACATGACGATCCAAACGGCAGTTTTGATTGAAACTCTTATAGAACTGGGCGCAGAAGTTACTTGGTCATCTTGTAACATTTTCTCTACTCAGGATCATGCAGCTTCAGCAATTGCTGCTGCCGGAATTCCTGTTTTTGCTTGGAAAGGCATGTCTGAAGAGGAATTTGATTGGTGCATTGAGCAAACTCTTTTTGCTTTTGAAGGCGGCCAGCCTCTAAATATGATTCTGGATGATGGCGGTGACCTTACCAACATGGTTTTGGATCGCTACCCGGAACTTGCCTCAAACATTGGGGGAATTTCTGAAGAAACTACCACAGGTGTTCTTCGGTTGTACCAGCGAATGAAAAAAGGCACTTTGCCACTACCTGCTATCAACATTAACGATAGCGTAACTAAGTCAAAATTCGACAACAAATACGGCTGTAAGGAGTCTGCAGTAGATGCAATCCGTCGTGCTACCGACATAATGATGGCAGGTAAAGTTGCGGTTGTTGCCGGTTATGGTGATGTTGGTAAAGGAACTGCCGAGTCTCTTCGTGGTGCAGGTGCTCGTGTAATCGTAACTGAAATCGACCCTATCTGTGCCCTGCAAGCTGCTATGGATGGTTTTGAGGTTAAGAAGATGGAAACTGCGATTCCTCGTGCTAACATTGTGGTTACCGCTACCGGAAACCGCGATATTGTTACGGAGAAGCATTTCCGCATGATGAACGATAAAACCATCGTTTGTAACATCGGACACTTCGACAACGAAATCGACATGGCTTGGATTAACACCACTTACGGAAACACCAAATACACCGTTAAGCCTCAAGTGGATGTTTATAATGTGGACGGTAAGGAAATCATCGTTCTTGCAGAAGGACGTTTGGTGAATTTGGGTTGTGCAACCGGTCACCCCTCATTCGTCATGTCAAACTCCTTCACCAACCAAACATTGGCTCAATTGGAACTTTGGCAAAACCGTGACAAGTACGAAAACCAAGTTTATACTTTGCCTAAACATCTTGATGAAATGGTCGCTCGTTTACACCTCGCTAAAATTGGGGTGGAACTTGAAGAACTTAGCGAAGGCCAGGCGGAATACATTGGTGTATCCGTTAAAGGCCCATTTAAGTCAGAGCAGTATCGCTATTAAGCGCTGAAAAAGTATTCCGTAAAAAGGGGCAACTTGTACAAGTTGCCCCTTTTTTTGATTTAATAATCCTGTCTTTCTATTTGGAGTACGGCCATTAAATTCCCACAAGGGCATCCGCGTCCGGATGCCCCTGTGGGAATTCTTGTAGAGACGCGATTTATCGCGTCTCCGAAAAAGCCAATGATTCCTCAATACCGCACCAAAACCCGTTCGGTTTGTACCGTGCCGTCTGTGGTGATGACGGTCATCAGATACACGCCGTTGGCGGCGGTGGTGGGTAGCTCGATGCGGCTTTCGCCTTGTGGCTGTTGCCAATTTTCAATTACTCTGCCACTGAGGTCGGTAATTCTTACTTCCTTCAACCTTCTTCCGGCCAATTGGTCAATCACCAGCGTGCTTTCATAAGCATACAGGCGCAGTGGTTGGACTTGCGTTGGGTTTTGGGTCGAAGTTAACATCGGGTTGATCCACAAACGGAAGCGGTTCGTCCACACTTGGGCTTGGGTCGAAGTGATTGAGTAACTGCTCGCTCTCAGGTTGTGCATTGTGCCAC
>CALSBM010000105.1:0-6226 GCA_943373175.1 Chitinophaga pinensis
GAAATGCAGCACTTGATTTTAATGAACCTTTACTGAATAAGAGCTTAGGATATCTATTTGCATTCGAGTATCTAAAACCGATTCAGGTTACCCCGGAAGAATATAGCAACTTTCCCAAGCCACTGAAGATTGGTATTTATGTCGACGAAGCCGGCCACAATGATAATGAGCTAGAGGGCCTAATTGAGTACCTGAAACAGCAGCTCGAAATCATTGAAGATATTGCTGATCAATGGTTTAAAATAATACAGGTATTATCCAATGCCAAGTTGAGATACTTGGCAACAACCGATGAGGCATTGTTATTGGCCTATCAGAAAATCGAGAATGCGTTCAATATTCGCTTCCAGCGTTTCGTTGATAACACCTATGGTAGTCTGTTTTCATTAAGTGGGGTTAGAAAACCGGTGGTGGTTTCACGTATACTCGAACATATCAATGCCAAGCCGGCAAAGAAGAGAGCCCTGCTTGTTATAGATGGGATGAATTACTGGCAATGGAACATCTTAGGGAAAGCATTGACGGATGCAGGTATCGGTTATTCATCGAATGCATCCTTAGCTTTTATACCAACCATCACAGCATGGTCAAGGCAAGCCATTTTCAAGGGAGATAAACCGGATCTGTCTGCAGATAATTCAAAAGAGGGCAAGTTATTTGAAGCCTTTTGGGGTAAGCAAGGCGTTTCAATGTTTGAGATGGAATACAGAAAATTTAGTGTCAATGAGCCACTACAAACGGCTGATATTTCACCTGACACAACAACACTCGGGTTAGTTTGCAATGACCTGGATGAAATCATGCATGGTTCGATTTTAGGCAACAGTCAATTAAAGATGTCAACCGAGCAATGGATTGAAAAATCAAGAATTACAGAAACGATCACAACTTTGCAAGCAAAAGGTTTTCAGGTTTACATCACAGCCGACCATGGAAATGTGGAAGCAATCGGGTTGAAGAATTTAACCATGAAGGACAAGGTGGGTGCATTAAGTCGTGGCAAAAGGCATCTTCATTTTACCAATGAAACCCTATTGCACGGATTTATTGACCAGAATCCAGATGTTGAAGTCGGCAGAAAAGGTCTTTCTCTTTACCTGAAGAAACAAGAGGCATTTACCAACGAAAACAGCCAGGTAATTACGCATGGCGGTTCTCATATTTGGGAGGTTATTGTCCCATTCATAATTATCAATGAACAGTAAAGGAAAATACATAGGAGTTGAGAGTAGGGTCCAATATGAGGTGTTGGAAGCTGCTGTTTGTAACTACATATCCAGCGGGGCATTGGATAAGGAGAAGTGCCTTTCTCACATAAAGCAATTTACAAAAGGAGAGAATCGGGCAGGTAAAATACTGAAGCATATCAGTGTTTTAATTACTAAGAATGAAACCATACTTGCAAAGCTTTCCAGGCATATTGATGCTGCGACTTTCTTTCAACTTTCACCAGTAGATAGACAAGCAATGCTGCTCTGCCTATTCTGCAACAGCTTTCCAATAACTTATGATATCCTGATAGGATTCGCACAGGCTTTTAAGGTACAGCCCATTGTCAGCAAAGAAGTAATCATTCACAAAATAGGTTCAGCATATGGCAGCAATCGGGCAATGCATATTGCCGTCACAGAAATTCTACCATTTATAATTGAATGCGGAGTTATAGAGAGAGTAAAGCTGGGCATTTATTCTATTGGTACAACACTTCCCGTAAAAAACAAAGCTATTTCAGAATTGATAGTCTTTACTGACATAAAATTGTCCGCATCGAAATCCATACTGATTGACGAGATGGCATACAAACCTTGGTATACCTACTTCGATTTATCAAATGTATCACCTGTAAATTTCAATATTCTGCTGTCGAAGAAAGATAGTTCAATTGGCAAAGGCTATTTAACAATATTATTAATTTCTAATAAATAGCAAGTCTGCTATTTAAAGAACGCAGCTTTTTTGTTTGCAACAATTAGAAACGATATGCTGAATTTAAAACACACTTTGTAAATGATTGATTTTGAAAAAGAGTTGGAGCGGCTAAAGGTTAATAAGTCGGGAGCTGTAGTGTCAAGGCATAAGCCCCTTTTGTTGCTGCTTACTATTAGTAAGTTGATGTATGGGCATAGAAATGAATTTATTTATGATCAGATCGCGGATGAACTTACCGCGTTAATTAGAAAATATGGATTAAAAGCAACCACAAAATACAATCCTCAGTACCCTTTTATCTACCTTGCTAGCAACGCTCTTCTGTGGCATTGTACTCGCAATAAATCACAATTGAAAACGCCTGATGCAGCAACTCGTTCGGAGTTGCTAGGACAAAAGGGTCGTTTTCCTTCTGCTTTCTATGATTATTTAATGACTCCTCCTAATTCACGGCACTGTATTCAGTTGTTATTAAACCAATTTTGGCAAGACACCTACCATGAGCCTATTCTTAAAGATTTGGGCCTTGGTAAGGAATAATGGCTATTCTCACAATGGTGTTATGTTTAATCATTGAGCAAGTTATTTTTATATAACCCAGCAAGCAGTTTTGGAATTTGCTTCCGTCGGATGCTCAGATTAATAATCGCAAGCGGGATAAAATTCCTTCGCCAGGGTTGATTGAAAAGCAGAAGGATTTAATTGTGGATTATTGGGGCATTATCGCGGAGAGTCAGGCTAGGCGTTTTCAAAAGGAAATTCAGATTGCGCTGTTGGGTCATCATTCGTTTGATTCATGGAAGGATCATGGTATAGTTCAGCTTCAGCATAGTTGTCATTATTTAATTGAACAAAGGGGTTATGAGGAGTGGAGGGGTTAGGTTTTCGATTGTTAAAGGGCTTGTTTGCGTGTTTTTATTCACGGGTGTTTTCATTTTCGTAGTATGATAAATAATGGTTGTCCTTTTTGTGGGTTGGATGATGGCCGTGTGGTGGTGGCGGAGTCTGCGGTTGCTTTTGCTATTTATGATAAGTTTCCGGTGAATCCTGGTCATGCGCTGATTATTCCAAAGCGGCATTGTGCGGATTATTTTGAGCTGTCGTGGGAGGAGCAGGAGGGGTGTTGGCGGTTGCTGAATGAGGTGAGGCGGGTGGTTGCGGATCGGTTTAATCCGGATGGGTTTAATGTGGGGATCAATGTGGGAGCTATTGCGGGTCAAACGGTGCTTCATGTACATCTGCATCTTATTCCACGCTATCGTGGGGATGTGGAGGAGCCGCGGGGTGGCGTTCGTGGCGTGATTCCAGCACGGCAGCAGTACTAATGCTGAGTGAGGCTGCCTTTAACGGACTTTGGGTAGGCCTGCTTTGTAGCAGGTTCGGCTGATTTCCTTTGTTTTTCGATGGTGGTTTTTTCCGAAATTGTTGGGTGTGAAAGGGTGGGTTTTGAATAGCGAGAAGCAAGCCTTTTCGGGGGTTAATTTGCCGGAATCTTCTTCAGATTGGCTCATGTTGGACAGATTAGAGGGGTTTATGCTTCCAATCGATTGGTGTTTTGTGGATAGTTAGTTTGAAAAAAAATGTAGCATTGTGAGGCCATCAGACACGCACGCTTTATGGGTCAATAGCAGCTAAACGGGGCGGTTTGACCAGCGTCTGCATTAAACAAGGAGGCTGTTTATGGCCCAATAGCCTCACAACGAAATTTACTTAGTATGAACGACATTAAACTATTTGAAAGCAAGAAGATTCGTTCCAGTTGGAACGAAAAGGAAGAACAATGGTATTTTTCCGTTGTTGATATTGTTGAAGCTCTTACGGATTCCGTTAATGCTACGGACTACTTAAAGAAGCTCAGAAAGCGAGATTCTGAGTTAGGTAGCTACATAGGGACAAATTGTCCCCAGGTAGAAATGCTTACCAATGGCAAAAAAAGAAAGACTTTAGCAGGAAAGGTTAAAGACATATTCCGAATTATTCAATCCATTCCCTCTCCTAAAGCAGAACCTTTCAAACAATGGTTGGCCAAAGTTGGCTATGAGCGGATGCAAGAAATACAAGACCCTGAAAGGAGTTTAGAAAGGGCGAGGGATAACTGGCAGCAATTGGGGAGAAGTGAAAAGTGGATTCAGCAACGCATGACCGGGCAAGAAACTCGTAATAAGCTTACGGATTATTGGAAAGAAAGTGGTGTTGAACAATCTGATGAATTTGCATTCTTAACCAATATTATCCATCAAGAGTGGACAGGTTTAACCATCAAGAAGCACAAAGATTTAAAAGGATTGAAATCGTAAAACTTGAGAGATCACATGAGTGAAGCAGAGTTAATTTTTAACGCTTTGGCAGAGCTCTCTACACGCCAAATTGCAGAAACTGAAAAGGCCAAAGGGGTGAATGAAAATGCCATAGCAGGTAAGAAAGGTGGAAAAATTGCCAAAGACGCAAGATTGGCGTTGGAAGAAAAAACAGGAAAAAAAGTAATTACTGATGAGAATTTTTTGCCGCCATCAAAAAGCAAGAAAAAGTTAGATGAATGATTGAGCTCTATTATTTAAGGCGATGCTTTCGATGGCTTATCTATAAGCGAAATGAATATCCACAATCGTAAAAGCCCTTTAGATTGGCCAGTTTCCCGCAGATTTACGCAAATTTCAAGATGGCTGTTAGGGTAGTTCGCAACGCAGATTAGCGCTAATCTGCCTATGAATCGGCGAAAATCCGCGGGAAAAGTCCCATGTGAAAAAACTAAGAAGTTTGTCATTGAATAGCTTTTTACGATAGTGCATATTCGTTAAGCGAATCTGTGTTTCTTTTTTCATAAGTGCATTTAAAATTAATTTTTCAACCCTTTTAGTCCTTTTGCATTTAATAAACTTTTCATCTGTGTAATGGCAATTTGGTTGAGTTGCAAGAGTCTTTCTTGTTGTGATAAACCCTGGTGAATTAGAACGGAATTGATGCTTTCGAGATTCGATAGCACTACCAGTTGTTCGATGGTGGCATGGTCGCGGATATTGCCATCAAGTGCTGGATTGGCTGCTCTCCATGCTGCGGCAGTGATACCAAACAGGGCCATATTCAGCAAATCGGCTTCTGTGGCGTAGGTTAAGCTTGCTTGTTTGGGGGTGATGGTTTCGGGGATGAGTTTTTCTTTTATGGCATCGGTGTGGATGTGGTAGTTTACTTTGGCTAAGGTGCGCTGCAAGTTCCATTCTAGGTTCAAGCGGCTGTTCTCCTCTTCCTTGAGGCGTTGGAATTCCTTGATGAGGTAAAGTTTAAATTCAGGACTTAACCAACTGCCGAATTCAAATGCAATGTCTTTGTGAGCAAAAGTGCCTCCGCCATATCTTCCAGCTTTTGAAATAATCCCGATCGCATTTGTTGCTTCAATCCATTTTCGTGGGGTAAGATTGAAACTATTCAAACCTGCCTGACTTTTAAAGGTAACGAATTCGTTACCTTTAAAATTGGGGTTATACATTTCTTCCCAAATGCCAATAAATTCAAGTGTGTTTCGGTTTCGCATCCAACTATAAATCATGGTGTCATCCCCAAACCTCTTCACCATATCAGTAAGTGATAGGTAGTCTTCTTTGTCTATTTGATGGATGGATATTTCTGAGCCTTTTACTTTGATGATTGCTTTTTTCATTTGGTATTATAATTTTAACTTGCTGAATTCGATGTGTGATTTATTTATCCAACTACATCCCTTTGCATTAGTTCGGCTAATCCATTGACCTGCTGACATAATAAAACGATTAACTCCGGCATCTTTTTCAATTACCTCGAATTCGGGGTAATTAAACGTGGGGTTATTGATTTTCTCCCAAGTACCCAAATATTCAAGTGTATTTTTGTTTGTTATCCATTTGCCAATAAGTCCACTACCCTCATTGAAACTTAAAGTCATGTCTGTTAGACAATTAAAATCAGATTCATCTTTAATAATGATAGCAATATCTGTTTCTTTTACTTGTATTTTTCTGCTTTTCGCCATATTTCAACAAATTTCTTATATTTAATTGACCATTGCCCTCAAATCACTCACCACACTTTTAACAGCATCAATTACCATATCCACTTCCTTTTTGGTATTGAATTTTCCGATAGAAAAGCGAATTGAGCTGAATGCTGCAACTTCTTCCAAGCCCATAGCCGTTAAAACATGAGAAGGTTCATTTGATGTAGAAGTGTAAGCACTGCCGTTGCTTAAGGCAATCATTGGCCTAGGATGGTCGGGATTGTGTAAACCCCTTACATTATCAGACGAATCAGCACTTTTACAAAGAAT
>CALSBM010000106.1:0-6049 GCA_943373175.1 Chitinophaga pinensis
TTGTGTTGAAGCAAGATAATGGCCATAGAAATAAAGGTGCGTCAAATAAAATGGCATTTTATCATTATCAATATTATTTTGCTACTTTCAAGGCATGAAACAAGTAGCTGAAAACATCAAAAAGTTCAGGGAACTGAAAAGCCTGACTAGGGAGTTTGTGGCTTCGGAGTTGGATATGTCGGTATCGGGTTATTCTAAGATTGAACGAGGTGAAACGGAGTTGAGTTTGGGCAAATAGAATAAAATTGCTTCGGTGTTGGGGGTGGATGTTCCGCAAATTCTTAGTTTCTATGCTTCTCAAGTTTTTAATATCAGCAACTATAAAAATGTTAGCGCGGGCATGAGAACTCAAAATGTGTATTATGGCGAAGGGGAGGTATTTCTGAAATAAATCAAATTGCTTGAGGAAATAATCACTCGCCTTGAGGAGTAAATTAGTTTTTTTGCAAAAGGGTGACAACTCAATGCCTTTGCCAATGCCTTCATGAAAAAGAATGTTATGCACACTTTTTTGGTGTGCGTTGAGAGTTGTTCTAATCTATTCGGAAGGAATTTTCCTAATTACTCGGAAGCCAAACGATTTAACTCAGGAATAGGTTTAATGTACTCTCTATATTGCCTGACATCAAATAAACTAACTCCGTTTTCTCCATATTTTTCAAAATTCTTTGTATAAGTATTATTGCCTGAGATTACCGCCGAGAGAAAATCCAACAAGGCGGCTTTGTTATCTAAACTCAATGCATGACCCGAGCCAACCATTTGATTGATAACATCTTTTTCTTTGGCTTTAATTAAAGCGGGATTCTTTCTGTACTTTTTTGAAGAAATCATGGTAGTTTCGAGGAACATTAATTTACTTTCGGTGTTTTCACCTGTAAAAAACCAAGAAAACAATGACCTGGAACAGTCACTAAGACTGTGCGTATTCCAATTTTTTGGAGAATAGATGCCATAAATACCGTTCCATCAACACAATTCGCTTGTTTGTTTTTCAATACTTGATCAAATGTTCTAACAGATTGAGTAAAAACGCGACTATTATCAGAATTACCTGAGTTTTTAGTTATGCTGCTATACTGAAATCCCATATTTCCAAGCACCTTCCACAAAGCAGCAACCTGAAGAAAAACATCCCCAGGTACGCCACTTTGATATCCTGAAATACTGGATATCATTTTCGTGTCTAACATTTTCTTTAATATTCCATCTATTTGAGAATGGTCTTCATTTACATAACTGGCGAATAAGTATAAAAACTTTTTCTGCTCTACCTGAAGCAGACAATCATTAATACTTCGAAGGTTTACGCCTTCCACTTTTTCTGAAACCATTTTTGAAACTGGATCAATAATTCGAAAGGTAATGGTAACAGGCAAATTAGATTTGTGTGCTACCAGATTTCTATAATTCCATCTTATTTTTGGCATAAAATAATTGCTTGATTTAACATTATCTAAATTCAAATAGCCACTATCTGTTTCAAAAAAAGTAGGATCAGAGCAAGTAATTTCCCACTTAATCACCGCATTTCTTAATCCAGTTTTAAACTTAAAGCCAAGGGAGCTTCCCATGTCTTCATATTTATCACCTCGGTAGTTGGCCCAACCTATGATAAAAGAAGGGAAAACGTTGTTATAAAATCGTGTAACCGGCTCCCATGAAACATCCCGAAACTCTCCATTTTCAAATTTCAAACGTTGATTCTTTTGAATAGGAACCTCTTCTTCTCGCCTGAAATCCGGAATTTGAGCATATTTCACGTTACTTGCGGTGTCTGGCTTCCATGAAGCAACAACTGCCTTTACTGTATTTACAGCATCATTGACCTGCTGAGCAGTTCGGTTAATTTGTCCTGCTGCATCTTCAATCTCCTTGGCTTTTTTTCTTAAATCTTTCCAGAATTGCCCATAAGAAGATGTTGGGGCTAACAAAATTAAGAATGTTAATAAAGCAAGTGTCTTTTTCATGATTATATAAACTGGAAGAGTGTGCCTAAACCCACTCTTCCAGATAAGTTATTTATTTTTCAAAAACCTCACAAACTTTTTCAAAATCGGCAAAGTCAACACCAGGGTGCGCCTTTAACTCCTTACCGGTTAGCACCACCACTTTAAAGTTAAATGCTCCTGGATCACTAAATGCCGTTCTCGTGGAGTAAAAACATAACAAATTAACTCTTCCTGGCAAGACGTTGGTTTGAATATTCCCACTGACTGTTGAGGTTACGTAAAACGTCAAAGGACATAAATTCCATCCTCCGTTCGGAGCCTGGGCATACACTAGTACCGCACCTGAGTTAATTACCTCAGAGGTAATATTGTTCTCAAGAATTGTAGCCTGGTATGCTAAATCTATTGAGTTCCATGTCCACCCACTTTCAGTAATGGTATGAAACTTCGACTCCATAAAGGTTTCTTTGCCTGGAGGATCATCTTTGGAGCAGGAGCATAGAAAACCGAGGGCAAAAAAGGCACTTAGAAAAAGTGTCAGCGAATTAAATTTTCTTTTGTTCATTGTTTTATGTTAAAAAGGTTGATTAAAAATCAAGGTTGTAGGTTGCTCCTATCTGAAAAATCAGTCCGTTAGTGCTTATCCTTGGATTAATACCTGCCTGTTGATTTAACCCATTGGGGAACACAATGGCAGGTGATTCCATGGGGACGGTGATGTCGTTGGAAATCAGCGCATCAGACGCAGAAAATGCCAAGGCATAACCCAACATTGCTCTAATTCCTAATTGGTTATCAATTTGGAAGCAAGGTGATAATCCAAGATTAAGCGCTATTCCGCTAACTTGCATTTCAAGTTTATCCCCTATATTGAAAGTTCCTTCACTTAAAATTACCGGCGGGGTATATCCTGGAATTAATTCTATGACCCCTAAATCTGCTCTTCCTCTTATGTAACCCAATTTGGGTGAGCCAAATAAGGTGAATTTATCTTTTTGATACAGTTTATAATCAATTCCGGCAAAAAAACCCATGGCCTTTATGCTGTTTAATGCGTACTGAAATTCAACCAACGCATGAATCTTGTCATTAATTGGATAGGTTGCTCCCACCATAAGACCAAAGGACAACGCACTCGGTTTCATTTCAGCAAGGTTTACATTCAGCCTTCCTTCATCACTTCCCGGATTTAAAGCAAGCAAGCCGTATTGCTGCCAATCTGAAATGTGAAATTGATTGAAGTCGCGTACAGAAATCCCATTCAATTGAACGCCACCGTAAACTTGTAGGCCTGTTTGACTTTTGGCTACTGTGCTGAATAATAAAAATCCAGCAAAAACAAAAAACACTTTTTTAAACATGTATTTAATTTTTAATGAGTTTTCCAGTGAAATGCAGATTTGAGCCCATTAACTTATAGATGTAAACCCCATTAGCAACTTGTGAGATATTTACTCTTTCATATTCAGACTTTAAAAATCTTCTTATCTTTTCCTTTCCGGATAAATCATATAAAACCAGCATTGCTCCTTGAGCATTTTCAATGTTTAACTCATGACTAGCAGGATTCGGATAAATTCTCATTGTTGATTCTGCATTTCCACTTGACGAAGGCTGTAATTGGGTAAACTTTTGTATCCGATTGTTTACCTTATCGCAGACGTAGAGATTTCCTTGGGTGTCAAAAGCAACAGAGGCCGGATCTGCCAACTGGTTAACATTGGCTCCTTTCCCATTTCCACCTACAACCACGTTACCAATTTGATAATTGGGAGCTACCCAACGTTGTATTCGATGGTTATAAAAATCAGCAATAAACAAATCACCATTGGACTGAACATACAAGCCCGTAGGACCATTCAACTGATTCATATTGGCGCCTACCCCGTTCCCTCCGGCTACCGTGGTACCTGTTAAATAGGGAGGGGCCCATTTTTGGACGCGGTTATTTTGTAAATCACTTATCCAAATATGCTGTTGCGCATCAACAAATACACCTCTAGGGAAATTTAACTGATTGGCATTAGCACCTGCTCCATTTCCACCGGCTACTGTAACCCCCGTGACTGCATTAATCGCCCATCGTTGAACCCGATGATTGTAATAGTCGGCTACATACAACTGACCAGACAAATCCACATAAACCCCAATTGGATAGTTTAGCTGATTAGCATTATTTCCTGCTCCATTTCCTCCTGCCACTGTAATTCCTGAAAAATAAGGTGGCGACCATTTTTGAACCCTATGGTTATTGGCATCTGCCACATAGATGTTTTGATTTGCATCAACAAATAAAGCTTGCGGATAGGAAAGTTGATTAGATTGGGAGCCATTGCCGTTTCCACCTGCAACTACAATTCCTGATACAAAAGGGGAAGACCAGCGCGAAACACGATGATTCGTCTCTTCTACTATGTAGATATCACCACTTGAAGAAACACAAATTCCATTTGCAAAATTTAATTGATTAGGAGCAGAACCAGCTCCATTTCCACCAGCCACTGTTATTCCATTAGGATTCCAGGTTTGAGCAATTGAAGAGTTAAAATAAAAAACTAAGGCTAAAACAAAAAGAAATAGTCTCATCTCGAATTATTGAATTTTTTGAATAACTAACCTGGAATATTGCTCTTGAACACCTGGAATATTCACACTAGCCCCTAATGAACTACCATTATAAATTGGCAAATTTTGAATATAATGCTTCAAAACTATTGTGGTGACAGGATTTATAACTTTTATAAATCCCTTTATTTCAGAATTAGTTAAAACATGTTCAGAGCCTGAATTAAAAACAGGCGAAAAAGAACTAGAACCTAACAATAAAATATCACCTGTGACATCATCATAAATTGCCGCTCTATGCCTGTTCACGCAAAATGCTGGTGCATACCCGTCTATGTAATAGGTCCCCGGCTTCAGTTGCACTTTTCCTGTGTTTGGAAATAAAATAATATTTCCTCCAGAAGATGTATCGGAAGGAAATCCTGTATTTAATGACCGTGTGTTCCAAACAAGTGTAGTTCCACCACCCCCAGAAGTTCCTGATGGCTTCCTATCTTCCACAATCAAATAATCCAACCAACCCGCCTTAGCCGCTGTTTGCGCATAGGGTACACTCATAATCTCAGTTGTTGAAAGGGCAGTATAGGAGCCACTTGTTCCTTGGCGCATTTCTACCCGCATAAATTTACTTCCGCCCTGCCAGTTGATGCCTGAAAAGGTGCCGGTGATGGGAGTGCCTTTACCCAACACCACATTGAAGATCCCGCCTCGCTCCAGCGTTACCGAAGGATATTCCTCCGAATAAACAGTACTTCCAGTAGCACTTCCTTGCAGTACGCTTAGGCGTAACCCGATTTGCGTTCCCTGTGCTAGTGCAAGTCCGTTATTATCCCGCGCTATTCCTTGGAAATTTACGCCTTGTGGAACTTGGGCGACGGCCAGCAAGGTGCATAGCATGGCAGTTAAGAGCAGTGTAAAATGCTTTTTCATGATGGAGATTGATTTATTATCGAATGATGGAAAACTTACGGTCAACGAGGACTTCACCTGAGTCATTCATGAGGCGAAGCACATACAACCCCTGTGCAGTTGAGGTCTTCATGGAAATCCCTGATTCCTTCCAACTGCCCGACTCTACCAACCTCCCACGTAAATCATATACCTGCCAGTTGGTACAAGCCTCCGGCACGCCGCTGAGTTGGAAAGTTCCTTCGTTGGGGTTTGGGAATAGATTGAAGTTGACCAGCTCTTTCTCTGAAACTTGGACTGTTGGAATCCCTAGCGGGTCATGTTGTAGCACACCGAAAGTGGCTTGGGAAGTATGCTCAACCAAGGTTTCGCCCAATGAGAAGGTAATGCCCACATTGCCACTGTAAAAAGTGCCTCCCGAAGAACCTAATAAGCTTGTTCCCAGAGAGGTTTGTGCTTTAACTTGGAAGCTACACAGCCATACAACTGAAAGTGCTACTAACCGAAAAACTAACCGAGATTCGGAAGGCTTTGGATGAAATAAATTCACGCTTCTAACTCCTGAAAGCGTGCCAAAAAAGGCGATAACATAATTTTTCATAGCATTTAAGGCTAGGTTTAGT
>CALSBM010000107.1:0-5493 GCA_943373175.1 Chitinophaga pinensis
CGCAAAAAAATGAAGCAATGGTCGTTACGAATTACTGCTTATGCCGACCGTCTTCTGAATGGGCTAGAATCTCTTGACTGGAGTGAAGCTATTAAGGAAGCCCAGCGAAATTGGATTGGAAAAAGTGAAGGAGCTTCAGTTCGATTTGAATTACAAAACAGACCCGCACTTTCAATTGAAGTGTTTACCACTCGCCCTGACACCCTTTTTGGAGTTTCGTTTCTTACTCTCGCTCCTGAACACGAATGGGTGGATATGCTTGCAACTCCTGAACAAATGGAGGAAGTTGCGGCATACAAAATAGTAGCAACCAATCGTTCAGAGCGCGAACGCCAGGCAGATGTCAATCGCATCAGCGGAGTGTTTACCGGTTCTTATGCCATTCACCCACTTACCCGGGAGCCCGTTCCTATCTGGATAGGCGATTATGTTTTAGTAGGTTATGGTACCGGTGCTGTAATGGCTGTGCCAGCCGGTGATGAGCGCGATTGGAAATTTGCCCGTCATTTTAACCTGCCGATTCCCCCAATTTTTGAAGAGCACGACCCTAATTTGGGTGCTGAGGTATCAAAAAAGGTGAAACTGATTAACTCTCAGTTTTTAGATGGCCTGTATGGTTCAGAGGCGATGAAAGCAATTATCGATGCGCTTGAGAAGAACAATTGCGGTCAAGGCAGAACCAACTATCGTCTCCGCGACGCCGCTTTCGGCAGACAACGCTATTGGGGAGAACCCATTCCGGTGTATTTCGAAAATGGAGTACCTAAACCCCTTCCCGAATCCGAACTTCCGTTGGTACTTCCCGAAGTTGATAAGTTTTTGCCTACCGCCGAAGGAGAACCCCCACTCGCACGCGCTGCCAACTGGAACTACCAAGGCCATCCTCTTGAAACCACCACCATGCCCGGTTGGGCAGGTTCGTCCTGGTACTTCATCCGCTACATGGATGCAGGAAATGAGTCTACACTGGCGTCTCCTGAAGCTATTCAGTACTGGAAACAAGTGGATTTGTACCTCGGAGGCTCTGAGCACGCGACCGGACATTTGCTTTATGTACGCTTTTGGACCATGTTTCTCTACGATATCGGTATTCTTCCTTTTACAGAACCTGCTCAAAAGCTGATAAATCAGGGAATGATTCAAGGAAAATCGGCCTTGGCTTTTCAATTGAAAGGCGGCAATACCTTGTACTCCGCGGATTTGGTGCAAGAGGAATCATGGAGAACCGCCCACGGTTTTAAGCTGGAGGATTTCATCAACGACATCCACTTGCCGGTTGATTGTGTGAAAGGCGAACAACTTGATATCGAGAAATTCCGTCAGTCCAACTTCCGCGACCTTCAGGAAAAAGAACTTCACCTGAACGATAAAGGCGAATTCCGATGCCACTTTTCAGTTGAGAAAATGTCGAAGAGCAAACTCAATGTCGTAAATCCGGATGATATTATCGCCCAGTACGGTGCCGACACCTTGCGCTTGTACGAAATGTTCCTCGGTCCGATAGAACTTTCCAAGCCTTGGGATACTAATGGTATTGAAGGTGTATTCCGCTTCCTTCGCAAAGTGTGGAACCTGTTTTACGTGGACGGCGTCATAGCCCTCACCGACGAGGCGCCTACCAAAGAAGAATGGAAGATTCTGCACAAGACCATTAAGAAAATCGGGGAAGACATCGAGCGGTTCTCCTTCAACACCTCTGTCAGTCAATTCATGATTACCGTGAACGAGTTGGGCAGCCTGAAGTGCAGGAAGAAAGCTATTCTGGGCGATTTACTACGATGTTTAGCCCCTTTTGCACCTCATTTAAGTGCTGAATTGTGGAAAGAATCTGGTTTTGGAGAGAATATCATCCTCGAAAGCTGGCCCGAATTCAAAGAAGAATACCTGGTTGAAGACTCGTTCGAGTACCCGGTTTCAGAAAATGGAAAACTTAGGCTAAAAATCACCCTGAGTCTTAAGCTTGGTGTGAAAGAAATAGAAGCCGCTGTACTAGAACACGATGGTGTTCAACGCTTCTTACAAGGCCGAAGCCCGAAAAAAGTGATTATAGTTCCCGGCAAAATCGTGAACGTAGTCGTTTAACCCACAACACCCAAAGAAAAAGCCGAACCGCGCAAGCAGTTCGGCCTTTTCATTTGAGATCAAGCGAAAAACGGTAGGCATAGAATGATGATAAATGGTTTAACTTAGCTTTATGCTAACCAAAGCTGAAATAGAAAACAAACTAAAACAGATCAAGCCTGAACTGAGCGAACGATTTAAAGTTAGCAAGATTGGCTACTTTGGTTCTTATGCGGAAGGCGAACAGCGTGAGCAAAGCGACTTGGATCTGCTAGTAGAATTTTCAGAGCCAATTGGTTGGAAATTCTTTACCCTTGAGCAATACCTGGAGAAGATCTTTGGAATTCCCATCGACCTAACAACCACAAGTGCACTTAAAGAACGAATCAAAGAATCTATTTTAAAGCACGTTCAATACGTTTGAAACCGAGCGAAAGAGCTTTTATTTATAGCTCGGTACACATTACCCCCTACTCTGGCACATACTCCAACAAATCGCCGGGCTGACAATCCAGCGCTGCACACAATGCCTCCAGCGTACTAAAGCGAACCGCTTTAGCCTTACCCGTCTTCAGAATAGACAAGTTAGACAACGTCAGATCTACCCGCTCCGACAGCTCATTCAGCGACATCTTCCGCTTCGCCATCATCACGTCCAGGTTTACTACAATCGGCATCCTTAAATCGTTAGTTCATTTTCGGATTGAAGCAAAATTCCGCGTTTGAAGATTCGCGCAAGCACATACAGAATGGCTGCAAAAAACAAGTATTCTACCTCACCGCTTTCAATCTTAAACTGAAGTAATTGATTAACCAGCCATTTGGAATACTCTTTAATGATGACTGCCGTAATTCCAATGTGAAATGCAGTTAAGCTCATTTTTTGCATCAAATCAGCTAATGTTTGCTCAAAAGGGTTCGATAAGTCCAGTTTCAACAAAGTCTTCAACAATAAGAAAAACAAATAGGCTTTCATCGCTGAAATTGAAATAATCAACCAAACGATTATCAAGTAGTGGATGAACCCAAACTTAATGATCGATTCAAGACTTATCCCCGGATACAAATCATAAACAGCCTGAGGGTTAACCCACAAGCTCACTCCAAACGAGGTGATGAGTGCCCCGGTTTTAACACACAATCCTAAAAAAATGACCCAAACTATCAGTTTCAACAATCCAAAAACGTGCTTTTCTTTCATGATTTCAATTTTGTACAACAAACCTAACAACAATTATATATTGTTTATCAATATATTTTTGCCGTAGAGCAAAAATTATCATTCCTCTCATCCTCCACAACATCACCGATGCTGCAACGCCTGATTGCTGCCTTCTAACCCCAACCGTCAACCCCAACATTCCAGCCAACCAAACCCACATTCGAAAAGAGAAAGCGCTGATTGAGTTTGATTGTGTTCGCCTAAAGGATGAATTACGAAACTTTCCCAAACCCAAAATTGAATGGCATACGGCCTTTATCTTTAGATCGTACTAGATAAGGAACAAGAGCCTCAACCTTACTGCCTTATACTAGTCAACGACATTATAATAAACCTATAAGTTGATACAATGAGATTTATTCCTATCTTTGAACAACCAAACGGCAAGCTATTTACCGTTCATTATGACAATGAAGAACAAGACGCCTTCCAGCAACTGTTCGAGAACTGGGAAGATCCAGAATACCTGTTCGACTTCTTCACCAAGTATGAGGAAGATCTAAACGGTGACTTCTACCAAAACACCATTGAAGAGGCCATTCACCATACCCGTGAAGATGCAGAACTACTGAAAGAAGCACTCCTCCAAAGGAAGGACGAAGGAAAACTCATAGACCAAAACGATTTCGAAGCACTTTTTAAACCACTCTCGACCAATGAATACACTTTTAAGTTTCATAAGCGGCATAAAGCCTATGGCCCAATGTCAAATTCTTGGTTAAGAATTTATGCCATCAAAATTGAAGACAATTTTATCATCACCGGAGGAGCCATTAAGCTGACTAAAACCATGCAAGAGCGACCTCACACTCAAGAGCAACTTTCAAAATTAAATCGTGTAATAAACGAACTGCAAGCTCAAGGCATTTTCGATGCTGACGGATTGACCGATAACTAAACAACCCCAATGAAAACATTCTCTGACCTCGTGTCTAAAAATTCCGTTTCAGGATTTGAAGCGGCAGCTCGGGAAAGTAAAGCAAACAAAGCTTGGTTAGACACTTCATTCAAAATTGCTTTACTCATTTTAGCCCGACTAAAAGCCTTAGGGTGGAAACAAACACAGCTTGCAAGCGCCATGAACGTGTCGCCTCAATATATCAGTAAAATAGTAAGAGGAAAGGAAAACCTGACTATTGAAACCATTGCAGCTTTGGAACAAGTGCTCAACATTAAGTTGATTCAGGTAGAATCTTTTGCTCTGCCGAAAATCTTGGTGACGCCTTCTTCAAATTGGTTTCCCGGAATGGAGGTTAAAGTAAATGGTGAGAACGCTACTTATCCTGCCACTACGCGGAAATCCTATAAACCGGAAGAAGACAATAAACTTAGTTTACCCTCTGCCGCTTAGTATGGAAAATAAAGAGAGCATAGGATTTAATTTAGCCGGAATCCGAACTGACCAGTTTGCCTTGGTTGACCCCACGTATGAAACCAATCAGAATCTAGCTATTTCCATCAATTTTAATGTCAACAAAGACGATAATCAACGCATTGTAGCCGTTACCTTGTTGGTTCATTTTACCTTTGAAACTAAGCCCATTGTTGTAATTCAGGTCAGTTGTTTTTTTAAAATTGCTGATGACTCCTGGGAGTCCTTCAAAGTCGAAGATTCAAACGCATTAGTTATTCCTTCTGGCTTTATCACCCATTTAGCCGTATTAACCGTAGGAACGGCTCGGGGTATTTTACATGCAAAAACGGAAGGAACAAAATTCAATACCATTCTGCTTCCAACCTTGAACATCATGGAAGTTTTTAAAACAGATCTTCGAATTGAATAAGCCTATTTCAACTCGATAATTTCTCCTCCACACTTCTTTTAACCTCCAAGACGAACCAATTCCAAACCCGAAGTTGTGTGGCTTGAAGAAATACAACCATCTTACTAACTTAGCCGAAGAGAGAGGAAAAAGCCATTACCACTGTTAAAGCCCCTAAATATGCGAGTCTGTTGCAGAACTGATAACCAGCTTGAGTATGCCGGAATCTCAAAAACAGTCAGCTCCAAGAGCTATCAAGAGACTAACAAGTATGGCTTTGAATAAAGAAGGAAGAAAACAACCTAAAAATGCAATATGATTTCATTGAAAGAAATTAAAGAAAAGCTGAAGAACAATAAACCAAAGTTAGAGTCAAAATATGGCTTGAATGATATAGCTATTTTTGGAAGCTTTAGTCGTGGACAAGAAAATCCAACAAGTGACCTA
>CALSBM010000108.1:0-5462 GCA_943373175.1 Chitinophaga pinensis
GGTAACATCAAAGCCGAGTAGTACTAATTACCCACAAGACTTTTGAATAAACGAATTTTTAATCACGCCGTCCTGTTAGTGGACTGTCCGAACGAAACACCAATGGTGATTATAGCACGGGTGAGCACCTCTTCCCATTCCGAACAGAGCAGTTAAGCCCCGTAGCGCCGATGGTAATGCAGTAAAATGTGTGAGAGTAGGTCGTCGCCAGTATTGGTACAGCACCCCGCCCGAAAGAGCGGGGTGTTCGCGTTTTATAGCCTTCCGATGCGAAAGCCAGGCGAAAGCTTACACTGTCAGAGAGGTAGTTCGAAGCCACGTAGGTTGCATTGCTGCCAAGCGTGAGGGACCCGCCGGGCGCGCTTGCGCGGTATGGCAGGGCGGCTGAATTAATGGATAATGGTTAATGATAATGGATAATGAGGGAAAGCTGGAGACGCCGCCATGCCATACGGAACCCCAGGCGGAGGCCCGACCCCAAGGCTCGATAGCTGTATTTGTCACAATTGATCAATGCCAGGCCTTGGGGGCACGCCCAAAGAAAAGTATAGAAGGAATTTTTCTGGGCTGTTGAGTTTATTTTCGCCTGTATGACGTATTAGTTGTAAATAAATGTGCTTGATTAAGCCATTATTTTCTCTGATACTTACACTCAACTCCTGGGGTGCCTGTAAAAGGCTGAGATTATACCCATAGAACCTGATCCCGGTCATGCGGGCGTAGGAATGAGTAGCACGGCATCGTCCGGCATTTTCAGGAGGTTTTGTTTTAAACCTTCTGTATGAAATTCAACGTTTTACTTGTTCTTAGTGGTTTAGTTTTAAACCATGTTGCCTTTTCTCAACAATCTTCTGTATCAACCAAAACAGACTCTGGTAAAGTGGTCCGCTTTTCAGAATCTGCTTTGGTAATTACTAGCTCACGTGTTAATGAGCGTATGCCTATCTCGGTTTCGAATCTGAATAAGAAAGATATAGAACGTCTTAATTACGGGCAGGACATTCCATTTCTTCTTCAGCAAATGCCTTCGGTGGTGGTGTTTTCAGACGCAGGCACTGGTATTGGTTATACTGGTTTGCGGGTTCGCGGCAGCGATGCAAGCAGAATCAATGTAACGCTTAATGGTTTACCGGTTAATGATGCAGAGTCTCAAGCTGTCTTCTTCGTAAACATGCCTGATTTGGCTTCGTCTCTTGGTAATCTTCAGCTTCAAAGAGGAGTAGGAACCTCAAGCAACGGAGCCGGTGCCTTTGGCGCCTCGCTTAACCTTGAACTTGCTGCTCCTTCTGATTCTGCTTTTGCAGACTATACGCTTGGAATGGGTTCTTTTAACACCTGGAGAAATGCCTTGCGTTTTGGAAGTGGTAAGCTTAAAAATGGCTGGAACTTAGAAGGCCGTTTATCTAAAATCAGTTCTGATGGATTCATAGATCGGGCTTTTTCCAATTTGCAGTCCGCCTACCTCTCCGCAAGCAGAGTAACCGGACGCTCCAGTTTTCGTATCAATGCGATGTTTGGGAATGAGCGGACTTATCAAGCTTGGAACGGGATTCCTCTGGATAGTCTTAAGGCGAATCCTCGCTACAATTCCTTCACTTACGACAACCAAACAGATAACTATTGGCAGAACTTTTACCAAGCCTTTTATTCTTATAAACTCAACCAGCAATTGGAGCTTCGATTAGCCGGTTTTTACACCCGTGGTCGTGGTTTTTATGAAGAATACCGAATCGGAGAGGCATTTACTCTGTATAAAATGCCTGAAATTGTTATTGGAGTTGATACAATCAGAGAAACTGATTTAATCCGAAGAAGGTGGTTAGATAACCATAATTATGGCGGTACTGCTACGCTTGCTTACCAAAAAAATCAGACTGAAATTTTAGGCGGATTGATGTACTCGGTTTATGAAGGGCGTCATTTCGGCGAAGTGATTTGGGCGAGAATGGCCGGTGCAACCGAAATTCGCCATCCTTTTTATCAAGGGTATTCCAACAAACGCGATATCACCGCTTTTGTGAAGTTGACGCAAACCATTGCCCGCCATTGGGATTTATTTGCGGATTTACAATACCGAGGCATTCAATATAAATTATTTGGGGAAGATCCGCTCAATGGCGCTTTGTTTCAGTACGGCCATGATTTGAATTGGCAGTTTTTTAATCCAAAAGTTGGGATGAAGTTTCGTCCGGCCCAAGGGCATGAAATTCATGGATATGCGGGTATTGCAAACCGTGAACCTGTCCGCAATGACATCATCAATGCTACCAGCAACAGTATTCCTAAACCAGAAACTCTTTACAACATTGAACTGGGTTATCAATTAAAAAAGTACCGCTACAACGTTTCGGTTAATTTCTATTGGATGGAATATGTGGATCAATTGGTCAATGACGGCTCCATCAACGATGTTGGTGCGTATAACCGAATCAACGTTGGTTCGAGCTATCGTGCAGGTTTAGAACTGCAAGCAGATTATCGCATCAATAAGCGATTTACAGCTTTTGGAAATGCCACATTAAGTGAGAATAAAATTCGACAATTCAACGAATTTGCTGACATATATGATGATAATTTTAAATACCTCCGCAATGAATTTATTAAAACACATAGTGGAGTAGATCTTTCGTTTTCGCCTGCCTTAACTGCTTTGCTAGGCATTCGATGGATGCCAGTGAATGGATTGTCGGCGGAATTAGTAAGCCGTCATGTATCTGCTCAGTACCTAGATAACACAGCCTCTTCGGATCGCCAGTTGGATGCCTTTACCGTTCTCGACTTTCGCATGAGCTGGGAGTCGCCGGTTTTTTTCGGGATGAAAGGATTGCGTTTTGGTATTCAAGTCAATAACCTCACGAATCATATCTTCACTCCGAATGGTTATACCTACACTAGGTTTGGAGGAAACCGCCGAGCGAATTCTAACTTTGTTTACCCTCAGGCAGGGACGAATGTATTGGGCAGTGTGATGGTGAGGTTGTAAAGTTAGAATGAAGGAGGATAGGTGAATGATAAACTGTTAGAATGAAAGGAATACCTCTGTGGATGGCAAATTGTTAACTTAGGTAGCCTTTAAAAACATTTTATTAAATAATTGAAAGTGAATTAATTCTACTATGATTCCAAACGCAATAGCCGAAATAAAAATCAGGTTGATAGCATTGCCATCGGCGACAAAAGCCTGACTCGGAACGGGTCAAAGGTTTAAAGACTGAATCGCCGCACACACCTACGACCCCAGACGGGGGGTCGAACAATTCTTCTTCACCATTTGCTATAAACCTGTGATCCCTTCGGGATTAGTTAACCCTGAATCTTGCATTTATACAACAACAGAACGTAATAGTGAGCACACCGTTTTGAACTGCCCCCTTCAGGAACTTTACATTCCGGTAAATTGATTGGAAATTTCACTCCATTCTGACCCACCTTGTTTCACCGTAAACTGACCCACTTTGAACCTTTGCTTCGGCATCCTTGGAATTGAAAAATCTTTGAAGATGGGCCAAGCCATTGGGAAGCTCAACCGTACAATGTGCAACATTTTGAACATACCTTAATCAGGTAAATTGACCACCGAACCCAAGGGGCTTTTAAACCGGAACAATAGGGCTGTTTGACCCGAATTCGCAACGGACTAACTTTGACTTATAAGTTGCCAAAATGAAGTGCTACCAATAGGATACTGCCAAACAAATTCATTTCGTTGTCGTTAAGAAAAATGTCTTATCATTGAAGACAAATGTCTAAGGATTGAAGTTATGACAGCTCTAATTGATAAAATTGAAGAAAAACTTGACAAGGAGATAGCCTCCTTCGTGAAGGCAAGTAACATGAGTGTGCGTGACAATCCTGTTACGTATGAAAAATTCTTAGAGGATAAAATGCTTATCATCAATGCGATTAGAGCAGGTATCCCTTATCCCTTGTTTGACTTGATTCAGCGTTACACGCCATTTTCAGAAAATGATTGGGCTAATTTCCTCGACATCTCCACAAAATCACTACATCGATACAAGTCTTCGCCTAAACACCACTTTAAACCTATCCATTCTGAAAAAATAATTGAAATGGCAGAAGTTACCAAGGTAGGCCTCGACGTATTCTGTAATATCGAGAAACTTAAATTATGGCTTGATACGCCCAATTTTGCACTAGGAAAACTAAAACCTATGGAATTACTAAAAGACTCATACGGCAAAGAAATGGTCATTAGTGAACTTCACCGAATTAATCACGGAATCTTGGTATAAATGCAAGTATTTAGGCTTGCTAGAGCAATACACGCAACTCCCTTATCAGGAAAAGGAGCTGCCAGGTATGGAGCGAGGTGGAATCCAATAGGGGTAGAATTAATTTATACCGCTCAAAACAGGTCTTTGGCAATGGCCGAAGTCGCGGTTCATCTTACTTTGGCAACCTTACCAGAGGATTATAGGATGATAACCATAGAAATACCTGAGGATATTAAAATGAAACAGCTAACAGAAGCAGACTTGCCCGCTAACTGGCAAGCGTTTCCTCATCCAGTTTCCACACAAGACATTGGGAGGAAATTTGTATTCGAAAATGAATATTGTGTTTTGATAATCCCATCTGTTGTAACGCAAGGAGACTTTAATGTTCTTATAAATCCGAATCATAAAGACTTTTCCAAAATAACCATCCTAAGTATTGAGCAATTTCCATTCGACAAACGAATATTCAAATAAATAAAGCGGCCATCATTCTTCTTGAACATGAAAGCCTTTCACTACAAGCACCAAGAGCCTCCGAACAAACCACCATTCGGGGGCTTTTGTGTTTATCGGCGTTAGTTGGAGACTATTTCCAGAAGTAGAAGACTTTTTTCATTATACCGATTCTCGCACAACAGCCTTAAAAAAGTTAGCTAAAGTCATACATCCCCCAGAAATAGATATGCTCAATCGTAAAAGTCAATCAGATTGACAAGTTTCCCAAAGATTGACGCAAATTTCAAGCGTGTTGCTCGTGCAGTTTCCAACGCAAATCTTCGCCAATCCGCGGGAAAAGTGCCATGTAAAAAAGCTAGGAACGTTGTCATTGAATAACTTTTTACGGTAGTGTATAATCATCCTACAGAATAACAAGAAATTTCACTCCATTCTGACCCACTTTAAGGCTTTGGTTCACCATCCTTGGAACTAATCTTTGAAGATAGGGCGGACGATTGGGAAACTCGGTCGGACGTTTGGGAGAATAGGTCGGAGCATTGGGAAACTCGGTCGGACGATTGGGAGAACAGGTCGGAGTATTGGGAAACTCGGTCGGACGATTGGGAGAATAGGTCGGAGCATTGGGAAACTCAGTAACACGACTGGGAAACTCAGTAACACGACTGGGAAACTCGGTAACACGACTAGGAAACTCAGTAACACAACTGGGAAACTCAGTAACACGACTGGGAAGCACGGTAACGCGTCTGGGAAACTTGGTAGCAC
>CALSBM010000109.1:0-5346 GCA_943373175.1 Chitinophaga pinensis
AACCACAAAATGCTAATTATCCGCAGATGCCCGAGAATGAGCATCTTTCTATGAAACTGGCCGCATTGTTTGGGATAAGCATTGTGCCGGTAAACATGATTCGTTTGTTATCCGGTGAATTATGCTTCATCACCAAACGCATTGATAGGAATTCGGATGGATCGAAAAATCACATGCTTGATTTTTTACAGATTTTAGAGCTGTCAGATAAGTACTTAGGTACTATGGAAACACTAGGAAAAACCATTGGGGATTTATCGGTAAATACTTTGCTGGATAAGCTCCGTTTTTTTGAATTAGCAGTTTTCAATTCTATCATCGGAAACCACGATATGCACTTGAAAAATTACTCCATGATCCTGACAACAACCTTATTCAACTTGAATTATTCTAAAAAACCGCCGAATACCAGACCAGTACGTACGGTGATTTGAGAGGACAGGAAGGGAAAAATGTTTATTCTCGACCTGTCCTCTCGATAGAATCTGATTGAATAATTGGCACTGAATATCAGGCATCTTTATCATTTTTATCAAGAAGCAAGGCTACTTTGAGCCCTTATTTTTGCTGTAAATGTGCATTTGATAAACCTAAGAGAAAACGAATTTCAGCGCATTCTGTGTATAAAGCCAAGCCTCTGCCTGCCGCCTCCTCGTAATTCCCTTACTTACTTTTCCATCGGCTTTATTCCACATTAAGAAAGCTTCTGTAATGCCTGGATGTAGGATATTTTCTTGAATTCTCTTTCGTAGTGTGCTGGTTCTGAGGCTGTTTTCACCTAAGTTGTAGGCGAATGCTACAAGAGCATCGAATTGATGCTGCTGAAGATCGTCTCGCATCTGGGCATCCACGGCTTTTTCAAAACGGTCGAGGTCGTGTTTGAACCAAGCCATTGCTTGATCCAAAGTGGCTATGTCGCCGGCCTTTACTTTATTACCGTCTGGGTAGCGGATAGTTCCTACTCCAATAGTCCAGATGCCAACGCTATCCTTATACGCTTTCAGAAAGTTCTCTGGCTTCCCTCCGCATTCAAAATGTAAAATGAGTTCGAGGCCTTTCGGGCCGGTTTGAGTTACTTTCATTCGAACTTTATTTGGAAATGTACTTAATGGTTTGGCCTCCAGCTTTGATTTTGCCAATCACTTTATCATAGAACTTTTGGTAGGTTACTTTTGAGTTTAGAACAGCATCTAAGCCATTTACAACCCCAATTTTATCCCCAATAATCAAGCAGCCCTCCGTATCGTTTTTGGTATTCCCAGTATGAATGAGGATGAACTCATAACCTGGAACTTTCTGAACCCAAATTAAATCGTGGCCTAATCGCCGACTGAACCTGGGGGAGAACCGTGTTCCCAAAGGATATTCTCCTGGTGGAATACAAGTTTCACCTTTCACCTTAGTGGTACGGGCTGCATCTTCAATTGCAAAGCAGAAGAATTGATCTTCAACGTAAACACGTGAAATTTCGCAATCAGGGTGATGAATGAATCGCTCAACGGTAATTAATGCCATTTTTCAAAAGGTTTAGTGAATTAATTGGAATCTGATTTTTTGTTGGATGAACCACTGCTTATGTTTCCTCCTGCTTTAACTACAGAACGAATATTAGCGAGTTTATTCAGCATATCGTACCAAAATGGCGCACCAAGGCTTATGGCCAAAATAGTCATGAGCCAACCAAGTAATTTCTTAAGCCAAAAAGTAAAGCAGTTGCCTGATGAGAAGCCGGCAGATTTGGCTTTTTCCATTCTGTCTAATTCTTCTCCTATCATTTGCCAACCTATAGGAAGCGAAGCCTGGTTGACAATCTGCATTAAGCTGTCTTTCTCTGCAATGGTGGAGCGAAGCTGAGTAAGGTCTTCTTGAATTTTATTCACATCGGCTGCGGCAGAATCTTTCTTGTTTTTTGCAGCGTATTCTTTTAGTGTGGAAACCCGCTGGCTTAATGCGCTATTACTATCGAGTACAGCACTAGAAACTTGATCAGCCAAAGCAGCAGTTTGGGCTGGGTTTCGGTAGAAGTAATTAATTAAGCTGAGGCTGTCAACTTGCATCAGCATGGTAATGCTTAGCGATAAGCAAGTTCCAATGAAAAGCGCATTTCGTTTATATCTACTGGAGAGCCTTTCCATGCTGCTATCGAACCAACGGGAAACTTGCAACTGAAAATGTTCCAAGCCGTTCCGAACTTCCTCCTCTTTATCCTTAGCCGTTTCCCAAAGTGCAGATTTTGAAATAAACTGCCTAAGCATATCTCTGATTTCAGGATTCAGGTCTTGGTTGTTTTGAATCGAGTTAGCCAGGTTATCAAGGCTATATTTTTTCTTGATATGTTCCAAGTCAAAGCTTGTAGTTTCTTCCTCACCTACAGGGCTTTTTTTAGCCAGCATTTCTGTTAAGGTTATAGCAAACGCTTTCGAGTTGAAATATGAAGGTGCTTTTCCTTTAGCAGTCCTACCATTGAGTAAGGGGTGGTCAATAAAGTCGCCAATGTTTTTTGGAAAACTTTGCTGCACCCATTTCAGCAGCGACTCATTCCTCCATTTAAAAACTGCGGATAAAAATTCCTGCAAGCCATTCACCATAAGAGATAGAAGGAGATAGATAAAAAACAGACCAATTAGCAGGTCTATAATGGCGGGCATGTTCATTTAACCTATTTTTTTTGAGTGAAAAAGACGCCAAGTGAAGCCGTTACAAGCCCTTGCATAGGGGCAAGCCATAAGTTCGATTTAGTCATAAGCTCGTAAATACTAAGATCAGAGAGTGGTTGCAACAGTAAAGTCAAGAATACCACAAGCAGATAAAACACAGATAAAATCATAGCAAGTCTGAAAAGGAATGGATCGGGTAACTGCCCAGGATTCTCAGAGGGCTTTTTCGCTATTAACACGCCAGTAATGAGCGAAAGTGTAGGCATTATGGTCGGCAAAAGCCAAGTCCAAGCCTTTTCGGGCTGGTCTCCGTAACGACCGAAAAAGGTTTGCATAAGCACAAAAAGGAAAAGGAGCCCTCCTCCTCCATACCACACTAAGGCAATTTTTCTACGTGCATTTTCGTCTGGTGTGTTCATGGTCATCTTGTTATCGAATTAGTTTAGCTTTTTTCAAATGATCCATTCCCGTAAGGTCACTAGGAGCGCTTAATCGAGGATTGTCTTTGTCGGTTTTAATGAACTCATAAATCAGAGCAGTAACCTGATGATTCGACGTGAAGGGTAACCGTGCATTAACCGGATCAAGTTTGTCGTTGCCGCTGCGCATCCACTCCAATGCTTCATCCCTGCTAGCTGCTTTATTGGTTTGGGCAAAAGAGCGGTCGGTAACGATAAACACCACTACCCTAAAATATCCTTTTGGCGCTGTAAACAAGCGTTCAACGTATTCAGACAGGCTGAACGATTGCATTTTGGTGTTGTTTAAGTCCCACCGACCGGGTTGGCGGAAGCTGCCGTCTTTGTTGATACGTTCCATTCGAGTAGCCAGTGCGAAGCCGCCCGGAACCGAGAAATAGGATTTTTCCACGTATTGGCTTTTGTCTAACTTATCCTCCAGTATTGAACTGATGTTGCCAAGTGTTCTAACCGGAGTCCTCACGCCCAATTGGGTCAATTTTACCTTCATGCTAGCAGAGGCCATTGGCGGAGGCCAAGGAAATGCCGGGGTCGAAGGGGAGCTGCTTCCTTTTACAGCTGAATTAACATTTTCGGGCTTTGTACTTTGTTCTTGAGTTTTTCTCAGCTTCTGATCTAAATCCCGATTTTCAAGAATAAGCTGATTAACGATAGCATTCTGTTCTTGTTTATCTTTTTCATTTTGCTGGACGTAATAATTGATTAGTGAATCCTGTATGGCCTTGTGCTTTAGAGTCTCCTGCTGGAGTAATCGGGTGTTTTGGCAGGAAAAGGCGGTAAGTAGAAAGACTGTAGCCAGAGCGATAAAGAGAGCGTTTTTCATATTGACGAAAAAAGCTAAGAACTTTTGGTCATGAAATCAAAATATTGGTAAGAAAATATGAATTTCTGATAAAAACACTATCATGAATTAAGCACGCGAAAGCCAGGGAGCCAGCTTTTTCAGGCTTTCCTTCCATAAGGCTTCTGCATCTTCTTTTTTTGCTATTGAACCGGCCCTATCAACAGGGTTTGATTTAATGAAATAGCCCCCGATATGTGTTTTTAGGCTTTCCGCCGATTGTTTACAAAGCCAGATGGTGGTTGCCGCACCTTGCGCCGGTGTAAGTATAAACGGCTTCATTAAACGGAACATCAGCTTTACCCACCAACTGCCACGGTCTCCGAAGCCGCTACCAACTACTCCCGGGTGTAATGAAAATGCAGGTAATTGAGGGTAGTGACGGCTCCAAGAAAGTGCAAATAGCCGGTTGGCGAGCTTAAGATCAGCATATTCCTGAATGGGGCTACTGTTTTTCTTTTTTTGAAAAGCACGAAGTGGTTTTCCTAATCGATGTGCTTCAGAGCTTACAACGACCAAGCGAGCATCTGATGAACGCTCCAAGCTTGGCTTTAACCTCAACGCCAACAGCATGTGCCCCAAATGGCCAGAGCGAAAGTTGATTTCAAGTCCATCAACATAGCGGCATTCGTCGGCAAATTGTCCCGCATTAAGTACTAAGGTGTCGATAACGGGGAACTTTTCTAAAATGCCGTCCGCCTGTTTCAATGCTTCATCCCAGTCTGATAAATCACACCCGCACAGGTGGATTTTCGCTTCCAGATTTAACTGCTTCAGATGCTTCACCAGCCCGTTTTGCTGTTCAGGTTTTCTGCACCAGAGTATCAAATGATGGTCTATCACTAAGGCTTCGGCAGTAGCTTTTCCAATGCCTCCGGTAGGGCCGGTTATTAAGGCGGTTTTCATGATGAAAGTTAGTTAGCATTCTCACTATTCATGAGGCTTTACGAGTAAAGTTAATTAGTGCTTAGATGAATTCTATCCAGGTATTTTTAGATATGATTCGTTATGTTCTTGGGATTATTCGGATTACTGGACTGCTGATTTTTGCGCTTACTTATGCTGTGAATGCTCAGAACAACGTAAGAGTTGTTGCTGGTACCGATGGGCCTATTGGATTTGTCAGGATTCAATACTGGCCTTCCGGTCGTATGGATATAACGAACGCTTCCGGCGAATTTCAGCTCAATGCAGCTCCAGGGGATGTAACGATTGAATTCAAAGTACTTGCGTATAAGTTAATGAAAGTGCCGTTGAGCCAACTTCCTGAAAGGATTATATTGCAGGCCGCATCTTATACACTTCCTGCTTTTACAATTAAGGCAACCGACGATCGGTGGGTCAAAGCCATGAGGCTCTGTGCTAAGTT
>CALSBM010000110.1:0-5226 GCA_943373175.1 Chitinophaga pinensis
CTTGTCAATCTAAAGGGCTTTTACGATTGTGGATATTCATTTAATAAATGAAACTACTGTTGCGATAACCGGAGCGTGGCAGGTACCAATCCGTGAACTGGGTTCCACCGCTGGAAGCCCAACTTACGAATCTCAAATGTGCCGCTGAAATTTGAGTCTTTTCAATTGGATGATTAAAAGCGGCAGGAATATGAATGGCCCAAGGCAGCAGCCTGCTGGTTTTGTAATAAATCCCCCTTGAAGCATCCGACTTATCTGCACCACTTCCCAGCAACGCTTGGTTGGCTAAAGAGGTAGGCCTCATATCGGGAAGGTGAATTTCGACCGCCCTATTTTTATTCTGGATGAGAAAAGGATTATAAGGCGCATTTCCAAGGGTGGTGTTGGATACTGTATTGGTAAACTCAATCACCACATTAAGCGTATCGGAATTCACTCTTGCTCTACCAGGTTCAGTATTAACGAAAGCACTTCCATTGCGGGGCAACAAGCTGTTGGCATCGTCGAAAAGGATAACAGTGGCTCTGGACTGGCCCTGCTCCGTACCATTTGCAGCATTTATAATGTAATTCGAGGTTATCCTAGTTCCGGAAACCGACCTGATGGTATTGGGAGCAACCGGAAGTTCGATACCAAAACCATTGGAAAAGCCAGCACCGGTAGCATTAACCCAGAATTTACCGCGGATGTCTTTTACTTGATTGGAAGCGTTGGTAACCCGGTTAATTTGATAGCCCACTACCATATCGTTGAAGTCGTAATCTCCTAAACTTGGCCATAAATCCTCGAACGCAAGCGTAGAAACAACTCCCCAGTTGTTGTAAGCCCTTTGCGCATCGGAAGGATATTCGTCAAACTCATCAAAGACTCCGTCCGAGTCGGTATCGATGGCGCGCTTAGCAGGTAAGCAGTTGGTGGTATCAATGCCGGTTACAGGATTGCAAGAAGAGTAGAAAACACAATCGTTGAAGTCATTGTCGGCACCACCATCGCGGCGGGTATCTTCAAACCCATAGATAAATCGGTTTGATACTGGATCATGAAGCAATACCGTATGTTGTTTTAAAGCAGGATTAACTTCAGGATTAAATTCCTTTTGAGTGTAAACAATCATATTTCCCGCAGTTACACTCGGGCCACCACGCCATCCATTCACCACCATGGCAAAGCCAATGGTTTTGCCAGCCGGAAATCTACCCAGCCTAACTTTGTCGCCGGGACGAATAAATCCACTGCTGTTCGAGGTTTTTACATTAGGAAAAACTGCAATTAAGGAGTCAATTCCATTGGCCGAAGTGGGTGGATTGTTGGAATCAAAAACATAATAAAACAAACTGTTGCTGTTGCTGGTAACCTGGGAGACGAAAGTCACAAAAACATCGGAGAGCTCTCTAACCACGATATTTCTTTGAAACGCATCATTCAAATATTGGGGGTTGAAGGAAGGAACCGGACGACGTTCAGGTAACGAAACATTTACCATATTCAACAGTGACTGGGTAATCACATCGGAAGGTTGTTCTAAGTAGTTGGGGCTGCCGGTGGTGGTATTAAAAGTTCCCAGACGAAAGGAATACTTATTGGACATATTCTCAGTCCGCATTTGGACTGAAATTCTTGGAAACTGATTGGGGTATTTTTCTTCAAAAGTTTGTAAAGCACTTGGCTGATTTCCCCCTAAAGTAAAGTTGAGGTTGCTACCGACCAGTGGCAACACCTGATTGGGTACAAAGGAGGGCGCCTGTATCCATAAAACGACTTCATTGATTCGTGTTGGGAGTACAATTGGTGCATCAAAAATACCATTGGCATCCGATGCGCCTTCCCATAGCACCTCTCCGCCTAACTCAACGGGCTTATCCAGCAAGGCAAAACGGATGTTGGAGTATGGCGAATTGTCAGGAGAATAGAACTTCAGGTTAAGCTGAAACTCTTTGGTCATCTCAAAACGAAACCCCTGAGGGACTTGTAGGTTAGCCATATCGGTATTGGCTACCGGCTGGTTGAACTCATCCTTGGCACATCCGGTTAAAATCCAAAGTAAAAGGAGAACTGATAGTTGATGAATGCGTTTCATGTTCTAATTGTTGCAACAAACATAGCCAACCCCATATTTTCTAAATTTTCAATTAGCTAAAAGCCTTTATTAGTTCTACAAAAACAAATTGCTATCGACCAATTTCATTCATGGAGTTATCAATGAAGAGTGAGTACCCCAAAACGTGCGTATTCACCCATCATTCCCACGACATAATGAGCAAGCCACCTCTCATTCCAAGACGTATTTCAAGAAAGAAGGAGATTATTTAGAATTTGATTGAATAACAATTGGGCTATTAATCCCCTCTTCCAATAGCCCAAATGAAGAAAGTGTATGCAAGCTAGGATGATCCGGCAATTCAAATTTGTTGAACGGAAATACACTCTCGTGAAAGATGGATGTATGGTAATCAGAACAAAAAAAGCGTTTCAATGGTAAAGTTCCAAGCTCCCTAATATGGAACTTTTCCCGCGAATCTACGCCGATTCCAACGCTGATTTGCGGAGATCTGCGGGAAACTTGCGGATTTAAAAAGGGATTTTGCAATGGTTCATCATCCTTTTGCTGATTACGTTGACCATCATCGGTACAGCCTAATTTCTACTCTTCGATTTCGATTGTGTTCGGCTTCTGTATCCACGAAAGACAGCGGGAACTTCCCCCCGAAACCTTGAACTTTCAGGCGGCTTTCTTCAATTCCTTTTTCTATGAGGTAAGAAGCTACAGCTTGGGCTCGCTTGAACGACAGTTTCGCATTGTTGGTACTATCGCCAATGTAATCGGTATGGCCGTTGATTTCGACCTGAATAAAGGGATAACGATTGAGTTTTTGCGCCAGGCTGTCGAGTCCGGGGAAGGAAGCGGGCAGTAGCTCAGCTTTGCTTTTCACAAATCCAATTCGTGAAGCTGTCCTCTGGCTAAGTACAATCAAGCTGTCGGGTAAAGGGTTGTTCTGTACCGTAACACGAGGTTTTGGACGAGGGGCAATGGGAGATTTAGTCGCCTCGGTTGTTCTTGGTTTAGGTTTCGTTACCGCCACTTGCTTAGGAAGCTTCACCGGTTTGATTGCCGGCTTTGGTTTCACAACCAGAGCTTCCTTCTTTTTTGGAGGTGAAATCGGCTTGCGTTCCTGCAATACCGGAGCTTCGATAGGAGCTTTATTTTTAACGATTAGTTCTGATTTCTTCTCCGGAATTACAATCATTTCCGTTTTCGGCCTGATGCGGTCGAGCGGAATGGTCTGGCTGAACCAATTCGCACTGACCGTGCCTTGCCAACTTCGTTTTAAACTTTCCGGAGCATTCTGGGGAAGTTCCCAAATCAGCACTAACTCGCCCTCTAAAATTCCATTGTAATACTCAGCCTCGATTGCATAATAGCGGTCCTTTTCTAAGTAGAGTTTCCGTCGTAGCGAAACGTGGTCGTTGTCTTGCCAAGTGTTGAAAAGCTTCACTCCACCAATGCTGAGGCGAAATCCGTCATCGACACGAACTGAGAAGGTATAATTACCGGAGACGGGCACGGTAATAAGGCCTTTGATGCGAGCCGAAAACTCACTCGGCCCCATATTGGGCAAAGGTCCTAACCGATCCCACTTTAAGTCAAGTTTGGTTTCGGTTCTGCTTCCAATAAATCGATCGAAATTTCTTCCCTCAAAGTAGTCCACCTTCAATCCCTGTTGAGCGTTGGCGCTTAACGTAAGTAGGCAAATCATCAGAATAGTTTGACAAAACTTCATAGCAGGAAGGTATGAATATCGAAATTGGACAGGAAAAGTTTTATGATGAACGGTTTTTATATTTAAATGAGGGGAAAAGGTTCATTTCAAGGTGCGTCATTAGTTCGTCTTTAGCTATTTTTCGGAGGTGGAAGCGTATGGACAAATCATGCTGGTGGCCATGCCGGCATTTCTCCTTTTGGTGTTATTGGAGAAAGCATGGGGCTGGTACAAAGGAAACGACTTCTCCCCTGTTCCGGATATGATTGCCAGCTTATGTTCCGGGATGAGCATGGTATTGAAAGATGTGCTGCAACTGGCAGTAGTCATTGTTAGTTACGAATGGCTGTATCGGAACCTAGCGGCTTTCATTCTTTCGGATAGCTTGATTACTTATTGCGTTTGTTTTATCTGCCTCGATTTTGCCGGTTATTGGGTGCACCGCATTCAACATCGGGTTAATATTTTATGGAATAACCACTTGGTGCACCACAGCAGCGAGGAGTTCAATCTAGCATGCGCCCTTCGGCAGAGTATTGCTTCGGTGGTAAAATTTATGGCCGTTTTTCTTATACCTGCCGCATTTCTGGGTGTACCGCCCAACGTGATGGCAGTTATTGCTCCGCTACATCTATTTGCTCAGTTCTGGTATCATACGCGCCATATCAACAAAATGGGCTGGCTTGAGTATATTCTGGTAACGCCCTCGCACCATCGGGTACACCATGCCCTCAATCCGGAATACATCGACAAGAATTTTTCTCAAATCTTCATAGTTTGGGATCGACTGTTCGGAACGTTTCAGCCTGAGCTCAGAGAAGTTCAGCCGGTTTACGGCATTACGGACCCGGTAAGAACCTGGAATCCATTTCGCATCAACGTCCATCAGTTGAAGCGGCTGATGCTCGACTGCTGGCATGCGCGTTCCTGGAAAGATAAAATTCGCATTTGGGTGATGCCCACAGGATGGCGTCCGGAGGAAGTTGAACAGCGATTTCCTATTTTGAAAGTGGGCCCGAAATTGAAGTTGGAGAAGTACGAGTTGCGCGGTGGAAGCGCTTTTATGGGATATTTATGGGTGCAACTCGTAGCGATGTTGCTCTTGATGTCATGGTTATTTGGCAACCTTGGAGCCATCGGCAGCCCGGGCATTTTTTACTATGGAACCTTTCTTTTTGTTTCTCTTTTTGCCATCACTGAGCTGATGGACGGGCATCCTCAAGCTTGGATGTGGGAAGCACTGCGTGGTTCCTGCGGACTTGCTTTGCTGGTGGTTTTTCCGGATTGGTTTGGACTTGGCACTTACTGGGACCAAGCCGGACTTGCCGTTGCGATGTATTGCGGATTCTCTGTCTTCGGAAGTCTTTGGTTCAAAGACGAAAACCACCGCATGGTAGGATTCACGCCCCAACTCTGACAGAAAAACCTATCCATATTGAATGGGATAATTGGATTTTTACGGGGTGTG
>CALSBM010000111.1:0-4973 GCA_943373175.1 Chitinophaga pinensis
GGCTATTAGTTCCAGCACGTTCTTTTCGTATGGGAGCAGATGCTATAGGTGCAATTGTAGAGTTACTACCAATCCCTTTTCCTGAATCTGGAATGCGAAAGGTTGAAATTGGCTCCGCTTTGTTGTTGAACAACCGCTTGTGGAATGGCTTTTTTAGTATTTCTGGGAATGAAAAAAAACTCGGTGGGTTGCAATGGAGAGCCTCTTTTTCTGGAAGAAAAGCTGGAAATACTGCAACTCCTGATTACTGGTTGTTCAACACTGGTTTTGAAGACCGAACGCTGAGCTTTGAAACGGTAATTCCGTTATCAAAAGCAAGAATTGAAACTGATTTGAGCTGGTTTCAAGCAACTTCAGGTGTTTTTCTGGGAAGCCAAATTGGAAATATTTCCGATTTGAAAGCGGCTATTCAACAACCTAAACCGCTCTTTAATAAAGATGAGTTTAGCTATAGCATCGATCGTCCTAGGCAGGAAGTCCGTCATTGGATTGGAAGAGTTAAATACCTATCGAACAACGAAGAATTGAGACATTGGCAGGTTCAATTTACTGTTCAACAAAATCATAGAAAAGAGTTTGATTTAGCAAGAATCTCTAACAATCCTGAACTCGACCTAACCCTTAGCTCTTTTCAATTATACGGAGAATGGCACTCAGGAAAAAAGTTTTCTACTGGATTAGCCGGAAATTTCAGACAAAATACATGGTCAGGCTCTCGCTTTTTTATTCCTAATTTCCGTCTTTTTAATCCGGCTTGGTACGCCAATAGGCAGTTCAGTCACAAGCAATTCACCCTTTATTCGGGAATCCGGTTTGATTATTATTTTTTAGAAACCTACCGAAATCAAAATGGAAATTTCTTTTCAAATCAACGAAACTGGGTGAGTACATCAGCTAGTTTTCAGCTTGTTAAGAATGAAGCGGGAGGAAATCAACAACAGTTAGAGCTTACTATGCTTTGGAGACCTCCTCAAATTAATGAATTGTATGTTAATGGCCTACATCATGGCACTTCTAGTTTTGAAAGAGGAGACCCTAATTTGAAGCAAGAAGGTGGAATTCGAATTTCTTGGCAAATAGATCGAAGTTTTTCGAATGGAAGAGCCGGTTTTCAGCAACAATTATTTACTCAATTCTTACCCGGTTTTATATATGCCCGTCCTGATGGTGAACCTGTTTTGACTATTCGCGGGGCATTTCCTTCCTTTACCTTTACCCAAACTAATGCCTGGCTTACTGGTGGAAATTGGCTGCTATTTATTGAACCAATCCGCGATTTGAGGTTAGAAACTCGATTTCAATCGGTGTTGGCTTTTGACTTACCGAATCAAACTTGGTTAGCACCAATGCCGGCTGACCGAGCAGAAATTTCTGCCCGAAAATCTTTTTCCCCTTTTTCAAGAAGAAACTCAGCTTATTTACTGTTAGCATTTACTAGGCTGTTTAGCCAAAATAGGCTGCCGGTAAACAATACAGATTATTTACTTCCACCAGATGGAGTTCTACTAACTAAAGTAGAAGCTGGAGGAAAGTTTAAATGGAATGGGAAGGCACTCGAGTTGAATCTTTCAGTAAATAACCTCTTTAATCAAGCTTATCGTGATTACTTGAACAGGTTCAGGTATTTCAGCGATGAAGCTGGTTTGAATTTCACTATACGTTTACGTTACCATTTAAACAGCCAATAATTATGAGATATCTCTCTTTTCTCTTTTTAACTTTCTTCCTTGTAAGCTGTGATAAGGCTGATTCACCCAATAACGAGCAGGAACATGAAGCCATTACTTCTTTAGCACTCGTATTTACCAATGCAAATTTCAATGATACCATTTGGTTCGACGATCCTGATGGAGACGGCGGAAACCCTCCAATTTTGCTGGATACCATAGTTTTAAGCGACAGTACGTCTTATCAAGTGAGCTTACGGCTGTTTAATAAAACTAAGACGCCTGTTCAAGAAATTACAGAAGTAATTCGTAATCAAGGCGGTTCACATGAATTTTACTTTTTGCCGAATCAGCTTAATATTCAGATTAGCAAAGTTGATCGAGATGAAAATGGCTTTCCGTTGGGATTTAGTTCTTTATGGCAAACTTTTCAACCTGACAGCGGCTCTGTGCGTATCCGATTGATGCACAAACCTTTAATTAAAGGTCCCAAAGACGGACCTGAGAAAGGACACAGCGACATAGATGTTAATTTTCAAGTTAAGATTGAATAAATGCAACATTGTTGCATAGATTTGCATTATGAAAAAAGGAATTCTTGCAATTTGTATGTTTTTCAGTCTGATAACTGTTCAGGCACAAAAATTTGCAATTGGCCCGATGGCTGGATTTAGGTTAAACACTGCCAGTACTAATTTGCTTCCTTCCGATGAATCGTTGACGTTACAACCCAGTTTTCATGTCGGAGCTTTCGCTCATTTTAAGTTTGGCTCGTTAGCCTTCCAGCCGCAGCTTTTTTTCGCGGGTCGGGGTTGGTCCGTTAAACATAAAGAGCATACCGACAAAACGAATATCTGGGCTATCGACATGCCTTTGAATTTGCTTTATAGTTGGAAAGGTTTATATGTAGGAGGAGGTCCGGTGTTAACATGGCAGCTCAGTGCTTCACAACATGGACATGGGATTAATGGTGAAGATATTGAGACCGACATAGAAATAGGAAGCGAGCCAGGACAAATTCGTCAGTTTAACTCAGGGATTCAAATAATGGCTGGTTACAAGCTGTTTAAATTTCATGGCTCAGTTTTCTATAATTTTGGGTTAAGCAACCTTACTAACATAGCCGATAAGAATCTTAGAACCGGAATGATGGGCATCAACCTTGGGTATTCCTTGTTTTGATTCAAATCGCATTAAACACAAAAAAAGGCTCCATTTGGAGCCTTTTTTTGTAGATGTCAATCCACTTTTAGTTTTACTAATCGTGAAAGTTCTGCGTAAGCTCTAACCAATCCCTCGTAATCTTCATTCCCTTCTTTAGCTTTTTCCGCCCATAGTTTATGCCATTTCTTCATCAATTTGAAAAGCAAGTTTTGCATTTCCCAAAGTTTCAACTCTATTTCAAGCCTTTCAAGTTGGTTGATAACTCTAATTAGACGATTAACCATTTCTACTTGCTCCGGCTTTTCTCTTAAGTCTTTGAAAATTTGATTTAAGCGAGAAGTTGCAACGTAATCTATTCGCTCTTTGTCCACCGTAATTGCCCATTTTATAGCATCATCAACCAAGACTTTAAGTTTATGGGAATGGAGGTTTTGAAGTTCGAATATCCTTCGAATTTCCCTATTAATAACGAGGTCAAGGTTTTTAGTGAAGGTGCGTGGAACAGGCAGATTGGCAGTTTTCAAAACATTCATGATGCTATAATTTTGCTCATAAATATTCTTGTAAGAAACGTAGGCTTCTTCCAAGTCGTTTTGAATAATCTGATTCAACACATTTTGTTGTTGGTCTCTAAATAACTTCCAGAATGAGAAGGTTTCATTTCCGAAGTATTGTTGCATCACGTGGATAACTTCTGAAACATCATTATGATCAAGGAATGCACTCTTGATTTTCTCATACATCAGTTGAAACTCATCGTCTTCGATGTATTCAGCACCTGCACCGATGAGGTGGTGTGAACCTAAATAGAAAACAGCAAAGTTGAAATACTTCCTAGAGTAGGTGATGTTGGAGAAGATGTTGACACGGCCTACGGCCAGTTTCTGTACTCCAGAATCAAATCGGTCGTAAAAGTCGGTTTTTGCTTTATAGGTTAAGACTTCCAACTGAGTTGGATTTTCTGAGAAGAGCGATGCAACAGCATAGTGCATACCCACACGCGATAGGGACACGCGTGCTGATTTAACCCATTTATTGTAGATGACAAAGCCATCTTTGTGTTCAGATAGATTAGATGGTGCTAAGGCCAATAGCGCCTCAAAATCATCTTCGAGGAAGACGTTGCTTTCCCGTTCTGCCAGTTGAATAGCGCGACAGGCATATTGCATAATCTGGGTAGTTTCGATGCCGGAAATGTCATCGAAGAACCAGCCACAACTGGTGTACATCAGCAACGCATGGCGTTGCATTTCGAGCAGCCTGATAAACTTCGTTTTCTCCTCTTCATCGTCTAAGTCATGCCCGAGCAAATCCCTGATGAATGAATTGACGTTATCTTCTGATCGGTCAAGAATTACATCGATGTATCGATTTCTGGCGCTCCAAACATCAGATACATAGGCGTTAAGCTCTCGTTCGTAAACTTCAATTAAGTTATCTCTGAGCCAATCTAAGGCATACCGAAGAGGGGCACGCCATTTTTGATGCCAGCTAACCCCTGAATTGCACCCACAATCTTTTCTCCAGCGTTCTACTCCATGAACACAACTCCAGGAGCTGTTTTCATGAATTTCCACTTCAAACTCAGGTTCGAAAAGGCTGAGATACTGGCCATAATTGGTGATTTTCGCTAGCTTAGTTGATTCAATGTGGTGAATGCAGTAGGCAAGGGCCATATCTCCATGGCGGTGATGATGGCCATAGCTTTCACCGTCGGTAGCAATATGTACTAACCGGGAAGAGCCGTGGACCTCTCCGAAAGCAGAGGTCAGTCTGTTAGCGAAATCTTTTCCATTAATTAGTAAACCTCTGAATGCAACGTCCTGGGATACATCCCCGTTGTAGAAAAAGAGTGTGATAGATTTTCCAGAAGGAAGTTTACAGAGATATGGGCAACGTGTGTCGATTCCGTGATCTATAGAGTGCCACTCTTTACTGCCGATTTTCCTAAAATTCTTTGCTTGACGGGGAGCAAGAATGGTGAATAGAATTCCATTCTCTGCAAGTACCTCCAGCGTTTCAATATCTACCGCAGTTTCTGCCAACCACATACCTTCTGGCTCACGACCAAATCGCATTCGAAAATCAGCAATACCCCAAATAACTTGAGTTTCCTTATCCCGCCGATTAGCGAGAGGCATG
>CALSBM010000112.1:0-4894 GCA_943373175.1 Chitinophaga pinensis
AACCCGGCTAGATAAATGGCTGTACTTCATTAAACACCTGGAAGATTTCCAAAGTATCCCGGCCATTATTCAAGATGACGTGTTTGAAAAAGCCTTTGAGAAAGCAGAGCTGGCTAAACTTGGTGCATTAGACCTAGACAAGTATGAAAGCAGCTTAAAAGTGTACCGCGACCTAAAAGGCATCATCGACACCGCCTATGATGAAGGAAAATTAGAAGGCAAGTTAGAAGGAAAATTAGAAGTCGCAAGGCAGCTCAAAAGACTAGGCATTGACACCCGCACCATCATAGAATCAACAGGGCTTTCAGCAGATGACATTAGCAAGCTTTGATTAGCAAATTACGTATTGTGCCCTTTACTCCCACTTTATCCTCAAGCCTCATGCAAGCAGCATCAATTACTAAAATAGCGTTCTAAATCGAAATAGCAATACTACCTATCCAAAAAACTTTCTTTATTCCTCTTCTTAATCATAAATGGGTCAATTTAAAGAGAAATCACCATTAATTTTCTGGCAATCTTTAATAGATATGAATTACTTAAAGTTTCTATTCTTAAATTTTGTTTCATTTTACTGTCTATCAGGTTGTACAAATTTGGCCAGACCAAAGCCATTCTCACAACTTCAAATTATTTTTGATAAAGACCTGGACGATAACTTCATGAATAGAAAGTTAATACTGTACAAGGATTCTTACTATTTAAGTAATTCGCTTGTTGACACAATAAAATATCGTGATTCAATCTATTGCAAAAAGTTAATAAATGGAGAATATGCCATAAAAATATCGACCAAATTCAATACCAATCACCTGATTAAATTTTTTCTTAAAGAAGATACTATAATTAACATCAATGATAAAATTGCACTAGAAAAAGTTTCACTGTTTACATACAAGGAACTTAATGACGCCGATACTATTGATGTGATAAAAGAATATTTTGGATGTTTTAATCATCGTTTAGAACGATTAAAAATATATAATGTCGGATATAGAAGTTATGCAATTTCGTATGAACTTAGAAGAAGAAGTTTTCCAGATACAGTAGAAAAGTTTTCGAAAGAGACAAAATATGCTACAATATCAGTATTAAATGAATTGTTTTACACGCAACTTCAAGCAAATAACTTACTCGATACTCTGAAGCAAAAAGGTGCTAGATGTTGGAGTACAGGCACCGAATATTTCTATATCAGAATTAAGGATAAATCGTTTCAATTTACAGATGAAGGTACTTGCAATTGGAGCTTGTATAATAACCTTATACAAAAATTTGTCTATGATAGTTAGCCGCCCTGTAAAAATCACTCCATGTATATCATAAAGCCGATGAAACCACCTAACTCATAAAAAACAAAGCGTTTACTCGTTTTACCTGCTTTTGCTTATCCATTTTTTTTCAAAGACGCATGAAGACCACTAACCAAAGTATAAAAACAGAGGCATTAGGATGTAGCAACCCGCCTAACCATTTTAGCCGCTACAATTTATCCACTAAGCACTATAAAAGCTCCAAACTTCCTATATTGCAGTCAGAAGCTATATAGAGAAAAATGCAAAATACTTGTAATGGAGGCTCTTTTGCAGGGTTAACAGCGTTTAAAGCCTGTCAGGTTCCAACACTGGATTCTTCGAGACTTTCTTTCGTCTGCTTAGCTTTTCAGAATTCTAATGCATAAGTTCATTCAAGTTAGCCGACGTGTTAGAAAGTAAACACTTTAAAAAAAAAGACTATGGAACTTTTGGAAATTACCGATCCTATATTAAAAACTTTCTGGTTTGTTGCAATTCCATCAAGTGTAATATTCCTGATTCAGACAATTATGACTTTCATTGGAGCAGACGCTTCCGATGGACTTTCAGCGGATTTTGATGGAGATTTCAGCGGTGCTGATGCTCCTTTTCAACTCTTCTCATTTCGCAACTTGATAAATTTCCTTCTAGGTTTTAGCTGGAGTGGAATTTCATTTTATACTTCCATCGCCAACAAACCAATGCTAATCTGCATAGCCTTAGTTGTTGGTGCTCTATTCGTATATTTATTTTTCGCAATAATCAAACAAGTCCAGAAATTAGAAGAAAACAACTCTTTTAAAATTTCCAGTTCTCTAAATAAAACAGCTGAAGTTTATTTAACAATTCCTGAACACCGAAAAGGAAAAGGGAAAATAATGATAAGTATAAACGGTGCTTTTCACGAATTAGAGGCAATGACTGATCATGAAAAAATCCAATCCGGCTCAACAGTAAAAGTTGTAAAAATTGAAAACGACACTGTTTTAATTGTAGAAACCATCTAACTCTCCCCATGTCTCCCATCATTATTATCGTAGTAGCAGCAATAGTTTTTTTTGTAACAATTGCAGCACTTGTTTCCAGGTACAAACGTTGTCCATCAGATAAAATTCTGGTCATTTATGGTCGTACAGGAGGCACTTCTGCCAAATGTGTCCACGGAGGTGGAGCGTTTATCTGGCCGGTTATTCAGGATTATGCCTTTTTGGACTTAAAGCCATTGTCCATTGAAGCCAATCTCACTAATGCGCTAAGTCGGCAGAATATCAGAGTGGATGTTCCATGTCGATTTACCATTGCTATTTCAACCGAACCGGGAAGCATGAATACCGCCGCAGAACGCCTTCTTGGATTAACATCGGAGCAAACTCAAGACTTAGCCAAGGATATCCTTTTTGGTCAATTGCGTCTGGTAATTGCTACCATGACTATTGAAGAAATTAATTCAGATCGAGATAAATTCTTAGACAATATTTCAAAAAACGTTGATAGTGAATTAAAGAAAATTGGACTTAAGCTTATCAATGTAAATGTTACTGATATTAAAGACGAATCGGGATACATTGAAGCATTAGGAAAAGAAGCTGCGGCAAAAGCAATCAATGAAGCCAAAATCAGTGTGGCTGAACAGGAGAAAATCGGAGAAACAGGAAAAGCCATTGCCGACAGAGAAAAAGATACTCAAATAGCAGAAACCCATCGAGATAGGGATGTCAAAATTGCAATTACTCAGAAAGACAAGGAAATAAGCATCGCAACGGCTATAAAAGACGAAACCATTGGAAAAGCAGAAGCTCAAAGGGATACAAGGGTTAAAATCTCAGAAGCCAATGCCATAGCCATACAGGGTGAAAACGAAGCAAAAATTTCTATTGCTCAATCAGAAGCGAATCGAAGAGAAAAAGAAGCTGAATCTTTACGAGTAGCATTAGCCTCTGAAAAAGTTCAACAGGCTAAAGCACTTGAGGAAGCCTACCTTGCAGAGCAAAAAGCAGAATTGGCACGCTCCGAAAGAGAACGCTCCACGCAAATAGCCAACATTGTAATTCCCGCGGAAATAGCAAAACAACGTGCAATCATAGAAGCTCAGGCAGCCGCTGAAACCATAAGAGAAAATGCAAAGGGTGAAGCCGATGCCATTTTTGCTAAAATGGAAGCTGAAGCCAAAGGGCTATTTGAAATTCTGACTAAACAGGCAGAGGGTTACAAAGAAGTAGTTGCAGCAGCAGGTGGCGATCCTAATAAAGCCTTCCAACTTCTTTTAATTGAAAAACTACCAGAACTTGTTAAAACTCAAGTTGAAGCAGTCAAGAATATAAAAATTGACAAAATCACAGTTTGGGATTCAGGGAATGGCCAAAATGAAAATGGCAATTCCTCTACAGCCAATTTTGTGGCTGGAATGATGAAAACAGTTCCTCCTCTCAATGATTTATTTAATATGGCTGGCTTGAACTTACCAAGCTATTTAAAAGGTGCCGATGACAAGGATCAAGTGAAAAAAGAAGAAGAACCACTCCCTTAATTTTTACTAACTTCCTGTAACTGTCTTCATCATTCAAAAAACACTCCTGCAACGGCTATTGCGGTAACTACGCAAACCAAGTCAACAAGCAACATGATGGCCAGGGTATAGCGGGTGTCTTTAACATTCACTGACCCGTAGTACAGCGCGATGACGTAAAAGGTGGTTTCGGCGGCGCCTTCGAATAAACAGGCGAGCCTTCCGGTGAACGAATCCGGACCGAAATTGCGCATGGCATCGAACATAAAACCTCTGGCTCCGCCGGCGCTAAATGGACGAAGCAATGCCACTGGAAGTGCCTGAGTTACCGCCTCTCCGACTCCAATATAGGAGAGCAAGCCGGAAAGTCCTTGTACCAGCACAGGCATGATTCCCGAATTACGGAAGAGGGAAATGGCCGCCATCATGCCCACCATGTATGGCAGAATCCGAAGCGCGGTTTCCCAACCTCCTTTTGCACCGTCTACAAAGGCTGCGAAAACATTGGTTCCGGCTTCGCGGAATAATTTCTCTTTGTACTGGCTATAGGCGATGATTAGTCCGAAGATGAGCAGAAATAATCCCACTCCCATCACCGACGACATCCGTGCTTTTTCTAACATCTCCAGCGACTGCAACCAAACCAACACACCGGAAAGTCCAGCAACGAGGGCGGCCAATGGAATCAAAACTGCCGCTTTCATGAGCTGCAGTTTTTGTCGCCAGGCCACGAACAACAACGCGGCGAGTGTTCCGGTAAACGAGGTGAGAATGATTGGCACCATCACATCGGTGGGGTTGGCAGCGTTCATAACCGCTCGGTACCCGATGATTGAAGTAGGTATGAGCGTAAGACCTGCGGCATGTAGGCAGAGAAACATGATTTGCGGGTCGGAAGCGCGATCGGGCGTAGGGTTTTCGGCTTGAAGTTGTTCCATGGCTTTAAGTCCGAATGGTGTGGCTGCATTGTCGAGGCCAAGGAAGTTGGCGGCGAAATTCAATGTCATGAAGTTGAAGGCAGGATGCCCGTTGGGTAGCGAAGGAAATAGCCTTCGGAAAAAGGGCGAGAGCACCTTCGCGAGTTTATCGCCCG
>CALSBM010000113.1:0-4248 GCA_943373175.1 Chitinophaga pinensis
CTAAGTAATAAAAAAAGTCAAAATAAATACCCAATTCAGTTTTAAAAAACTTCTTTGCAATAACAAATAAAAAACCAATTGCTAGTGATCCGTTTGAGATCAGTCTAAGCCATTTTTTTTCAACTTTAGTCATCGAAGTTTAGGCTTTAATGATGGAATAGTCCTTGTATTATCAGAAACTGAAGGGATTATTGGAGAGGATAACCTTTGATTGTACTCATCTCTTATTTCATATAAAAGCTTTGCAGCAACAAGCAGTTTAACTGACTTTCTCAAATTAGGCGGAGCTTCATTGGGGTCGTTTGGTCGAGGTGGCCTATTTATTGGATCTTCAGATGAAGGTCTATAAGTATAAACCCAATTTTTAGGATCTCCAAAACCATAGCTATTATTTGAGTATTTATTAAGTAAATACAGACATACTCCTACTGCTGCGTATGCAACATACTTTGGTAGATATAAATCCGAAGGATCAGGAATACTCAAATCTGTTGAAATAAACAATGCTGTAGATGCTACTAATTCTCCAACTTTAACTTCAGGATTTTTTACCCTTTCTAGTAATTTGACCACTATGTTCGTTGCAGGCTCGATCTTTTCAGCGGAAATTGTTACTTCTGGCAAATTGGCCATTACGTTACCTGTCTTCGAGTTAACTTTTAAGCTATCATCTCCATTAATATCTGTTGACCAAATCGGGTTCCCTCCAAACGTGGTATATCCTCCTTCATACTCCTTCACCACCGGATCCACGTTCCACCTTCTTGCTGTCCGTGCATCGTATTCCCAATACAACGCTCCGAGGGTGTTTCCGGGGCCGTAGATTTCGTTGTCTTTTTCTTGGGTGTTCATGCCGTAGCGGTAGGCGGTGCTTTGGTAGGTTTTCCCCGGCATTTCCATTCCATAAGCATAATAATCCGTTGCGGATTTCACCTCGGGTTCGTAGGCTACAAAATCAACTTGGTTGGAACTTAATACGCCAATTTTCTTATCGCTTACAGTTACTTGAACGTTGCCTAAATGATTGCTCAATTCATACTGCTTCAATCCCCAGGTTCTGTTGAATACCCTTGCGGTTGGGGCTTTGGGTAATCCATAAACAGCGGCAGTTCCGGTGAACAAGGAATCGGTATTCAGGATGGCATTTCCAATTGGCGTTAAGCTGCCGTTTTGTACGCTGGCTATTCTTGTGCTGAGGGTAAGCTGCTGATTTTTTACGCCTAATCTTGAGCTTCCGTACAAATAGGTTTCTTGGAGGGTGTATTGCTGCTCCAGGGTTAACAAGTGACCTACTTTCTGCACCAAAGCATTCGCTCTATTTTGCCCTAAACGCGAGGTCATGAACGCTAACAACTCCGGCAAGGCAGTACTGGCGGTATTGGCGGTGGCCAGTGCCATTGCTTGGGTAAAGAAACTGCTGCCGGTGGCTTGCATCATCGCGTGGGGGCTTGCGTGCTTTAAAATTAAGGAATTTAGGAAGGTGATGGGTAGAAATTAAAGAGATCAACTAGCGAAAATGCTCAATTCTTTCTAAAAATATAATAAAGGATTTACTAGATATTAAAGTAATTCTTTAGTTTTTATAGCTTTCCAAATGTCTAAAAGAAGCTTCTCAAAAACTTTATCATCTAAGGTGTGCATTTCAAATTGAACATCACTATTCTCAATAGTATAAATATACTTTCTACCTCGGTCAAAATGCAACGATGAAATGGAGTATTCTAATACTTTGGTATTATTGAAAGCCTTTGAATAATATTCAATATCTTCATAATATTGCTTTCTGCCTGGGAAGTAAATACTATCAGCTGTTTTTATATAAAATTTTACTCCATTCAAATTTTGCAATAACTGAACACTATCAACTATTGCAAAAGGGTTTCTTTGATAACCATTCCAAGGCTGTTCTTCATTTTTTAGACTAAAAACTATTTCCTTAGGCAAGTCATCCCGATAGGGCTTGATGCTTTTATTTTTATCTGCAACATATTTTTCTGATGTTATTCCAAATAACGTATTCCCATTTGCGTCAGTTATCTGAGGATATATTCCTGTTGCACCTTTAAGCACTAAATTATGGTCGCAAACAAGTAAATGAGGTGCATATTGGTCGTCTCCACCGCTATATAAATCAAGCCAAATAAAATACCATTTGTCAGTTTTCATTATCCTTTGTGTTTTTTTAAATAATTCAAAACTAAGGGTATCTCCTTTGGCACATTTTTCATATATATCATTTCTCTCTAAAGGAGTAAAAATAATACCACAGCCATTTATAAGTGATACTAAGCAAAGGCAAAAAGCCGACAATGCTTTTTTTATAGCTATTTCCATGGTGTATAATCGCTTCTAATCATGATACTGTTAGACACTTTAATTTGAGGTAATCCTCCATAGCTTGGCAACCTTCTTATCTGTTCTCTAGTTTCGGCTTGTCTCATTTGACTACCTATCCTAAAACCGAGCCTTTCTCCATATTGTGTACTACTACCTTCAATTGATTTAACCCCAAAAAATGGATAAAATATTGCAGCTTTGAATCCTCCAAAATCTTGTATAGTCTGCAAGAAATCAAAACCAAATCTTGCAGCAGACCAACTAAAGCCAGCTCTACCAGACACCAATCCTGCACCTATATTTCCAACATCTCTTGCAGAAGCGAAAACAGGCATAGAAGCAATATCACCATGTAGCGATAAAGGCATACCCCTATAAAAATCTACAGACTCTGTAAACAGAACATTGTTCGTTCCATTTGTTCGTTTGAAATCATTCTTCTCGCCTCCTGTTGCATTCACAGCGTAAGAAGCTACATTGGGATCTTCTGAAATAAGTTTATTTAAAAAATCCCTACCCGATTGGTCAGTAGGATTTATCGTTCCCATCCATTCCTGCTTATCCGAATTATAAAAAGATTCTGGAGTGGCTGAATAGCCTATCATGTTGCCTAATTTCCCATCAGCTCCCTTTAAATAAATACCATTGTGATTATCATTGAGAGTTCCTCCAATTACATTATAAGTTCCATTTTTACCCGCACTTACAAATGTAGTGTCACCAAACGGATCGCTCAAGAAAACTGGATTGTTAGCGAAACAAGCATAATTACTAATTGACGGATTTGGCTTGGGATCCACGTTCCACCTCCTCGCAATCCTTGCATCGTATTCCCAATACAACGCTCCATAAGTGTTTCCGGGGCCGTAAATCTCGTTGTCTTTTTCTTGGGTGTTCATGCCGTAGCGGTAGGCGGTGCTTTGGTAGGTTTTCCCCGGCATTTCCATCCCATAAGCATAATAATCTGTAGCACTTTTCACCTCGGGTTCGTAGGCTACAAAATCAACTTGGTTCGCTCCTACTACGCCGAGTTTTTTATCAGAAATAGTTACTTGTACATTCCCTAAATGATTGCTTAATTCATACTGCTTCAATCCCCAAGTACGGTAAAACACTCTCGAAGAAGGTGCTTTAGGCAGATTATACGCACTGGCAGTTCCGGAAAACACGGAATCGGTGTTTAATATGGCATTTCCTATAGGCGTTAAGCTGCCGTTTTGTACGCTGGCTACTCGGGTGCTGAGGGTTGTATTTTGGTTTTTCACTCCTAAACGAGAGGAACCGTAGAGGTAGGTTTCCTGTAGGGTGTATTGCTGTTCGAGGGTTAACAAATGCCCTACTTTCTGCACCAAGGCATTCGCTCTTTGTTGCCCTAAACGCGAGGTCATGAATGCTAACAACTCCGGCAAGGCAGTACTGGCGGTATTGGCGGTGGCCAGTGCCATTGCTTGGGTAAAGAAACTGCTGCCGGTGGCTTGCGTCATCGCGTGGGGGCTTGCGTGCTTTAAAATTAGTGAATTTAAGAAGGTGATGTCGAGGTTTTGGTTAATGTGTTGGCAGACTTCGGGGTGGTTGGCGAAAATAGTGAGTAGAAGATCAGGATGCAGGGTGCTGAGGAAGTTGCCGCCCCAGGTTGGCCAGTTGGTAGCGTTCGCCATGATGCTCCAGAGGTAGCTGAAGTTGTTTTCGATATAACCGTCTAACAACTGATAAGCGGCTTCACCCTCATTCAAGGCGTTAAAGAGGTCGTGTTGCGCTCCGTAAAGTACGAAATAGGTGTAGTAGGGATTGAAGTTGAGTAATGCGGCGGATGGGTCGTTTTGCTCTTCTTCGCTCGAATTGGGCAGGTAGTAATTTTCAAAGAGGTAGTTGTAGGCATTGGGATACCCCATTCCGGTACTGTAAACGACC
>CALSBM010000114.1:0-4234 GCA_943373175.1 Chitinophaga pinensis
CACCAGAACCTTAAAGATTATCATTCAATACCTTGTGCCTCAAACTGCGAAACCATAAAAAAAGCCCGACTCTTTCAAGCCGGGCTTTTTATTTAAAGAACGAATGAATTACATCATTCCGCCCATTCCGCCACCCATACCTGCTGGGCTAGGTGCCGGGTTTTCTTCTGGTTCATCGGCAATTACACACTCAGTGGTAAGTAACATTCCGGCGATAGAAGCAGCGTTTTCTAATGCTACACGGGTAACTTTAGTTGGATCAATGATACCGGCTACCAGCATGTTCTGATACTTATCGGTACGAGCATTATAACCATAGTTACCAGTTCCTTCTTTCACTTTTTGTACAATGATAGAACCATCCAAACCGGCGTTCTCTGCAATTTGGCGTAGTGGAGCTTCAAGTGAAGTGCGGATAATCTGAATACCGGTTTTCTCATCAGCATTCTCTACAGAGATACGCTCAAGGGATTTCTGCGCACGGATGTAAGCCACACCACCACCAGGAACAATACCTTCAACTACGGCCGCACGGGTAGCATGCAAAGCATCATCGATGCGGTCTTTCTTTTCTTTCATTTCTACTTCAGTAGCTGCACCAACATACAGTACAGCAACCCCACCAGACAATTTAGCAAGACGCTCTTGAAGCTTCTCTTTATCATAGTCTGAAGTAGTTGTTTCGATTTGAGCTTTAATCTGATTAACACGAGCTTTAATGTCATCAGAATTTCCAGCACCGTTAACGATAGTAGTATTGTCTTTGTCGATCTGCACTTTCTCGCACTTGCCAAGATAAGTTAGATCAGCATTTTCAAGTTTGTAACCGCGCTCTTCACTAATCACTATTCCTTCTGTAAGAATAGCGATATCTTCAAGCATAGCCTTGCGGCGATCACCAAAGCCAGGAGCTTTAACGGCTGCGATTTTGAGTGAACCACGGATTTTATTGACAACAAGCGTAGCGAGTGCTTCGCCATCAACATCTTCGGCAATAATTAATAGCGGACGACCGGTTTGAACTACTTTTTCCAAAACAGGAAGCAATTCCTTCATGTTAGAAATCTTCTTGTCGTAGATGAGGATATATGGATTTTCGAGTTCAGCTTCCATTTTATCCGCATTGGTAACAAAGTACGGAGAGATGTAACCACGATCGAATTGCATTCCTTCTACAACATCAACATAAGTTTCGGTAGATTTTGCTTCTTCAATGGTAATAACACCTTCCGTAGTTACGCGCTTCATGGCATCAGCGATAAGTTTACCGATTACGTTATCGTTGTTCGCCGAGATTGTAGCAATTTGTTCGATTTTACTGAAGTCGTTACCAACTTCATTAGACAGCGTTTTTAGTGATTTAACTACTGCACTAACTGCCTTGTCGATACCACGCTTCAAATCCATAGGGTTGGCACCTGCTGCAACGTTTTTCAACCCTGCTTTAACGATTGCCTGAGCAAGAACAGTAGCAGTGGTTGTTCCATCGCCTGCAATATCAGCCGTTTTGGAAGCTACTTCTTTTAACAACTGAGCACCCATATTTTCAATTGGATCCTTCAGTTCAATTTCCTTAGCAACCGTCACACCGTCTTTGGTAACAGTAGGAGCACCGAATTTTCTATCGATGACCACATTACGGCCTTTAGGGCCTAAGGTTACTTTTACCGCATCAGCCAAGGCGTCAACACCTTTTTTGAGTGAGTCGCGTGCAGCGACATCGAAATTGATTCTTTTAGCCATTTTATTTGCTTGATTATTAATTGATTAACCTACAATTGCCAGAATGTCGGACTCACGCATCATGAGGTAATCGGAGCCTTCGATGCTGATTTCAGTGCCGGAATATTTTCCGTAAAGTACAAGATCGCCTACTTTAACAGTCATAGGCTCATCTTTTTTACCGTTGCCTACAGCGATTACTTTACCGCGTTGTGGTTTTTCTTTCGCAGTGTCGGGGATGATGATTCCACCGCTGGTTTTTTCTTCTGCGGCAGCAGCTTCAACGAGAACTCGGTCTCCAATGGGTTTAACGTTTACTGACATGGGTATTAGATGAATTTTAAGTTCGTATCCCGGTTGTCAAGGGTTATGCCAACTAACCAAAACATCAATTTCATGATGAGTTTTGTCAATTCTGTCAGTAATAATTCGACTTTTTGGCAGTCAAACTGATGATTTGGCAGTGCAAAACACTAAAAAACAAGTTCTATTTACGAAACGTTTACTCCTCTATGGTTATTAAATGGAATAATACTGACTTAGGTCTGCTTGAACAACGCTTTCGTACAGCCCTGATAAACAACTTGCATGGTTATAAGCCCCTCACGTTGATAGGGACTAAGGATAGCAATGGGTTAGATAATCTAGCAGTGTTCTCTAATTTGTTTCACCTCGGTGCTAATCCTGCATTGTTAGGCTTCATAGTGAGACCCGATAGTAGTCCTCGCCATACTTTAACAAACATCCGTGAAACCAAGCATTTTAGTTTAAGCCATGTAACAGCAAGTCAGGTTAAGCAGGCTCATCAAACTTCCGCCAGATATCCCGAAGGGGTATCTGAATTTGACGCCTGTGGGTTTACGCGTTATTTCACTACCCAAAGTGAAGTGCCTGCTGTTGAAGGTAGTCCAATTAAAATTTGGTGTACGATGGAACAAGAAATACTCCTTAATTCGAATGGCACTCATTTGATAATTGGTGCTATTCAATACTTGGAAGTCGATAGACAGATGCTTAAATCAGATGGTTCATTGGATTTTACATTGGTTGATTTAGTCGCGAGTGGTGGGTTGGATACGTACTATACCGGAAATAGGCTTTTTCAGTTGAGTTACGCTAAACCAGATAGGAAACCGGAAGAAATATAAGTATTGAGATGGGCTAGTTCAACCGGGAATTGTGTATCAGTGTGCTATGTATCGCATTGAGCAATGCAAGAATTTTTTTAAATAAATGGTTGAAATCGAAATATCCGGTATATAGGCGAGAAGGAAATAAGAGATGCTTGCCGGTCAAACTCAAGTGAAATCCAACACTCAAAAATTATTGGAAATGGTTAAAAAGACCTCTAAAAGTTTTGCTCTGGATGAAGAAAACAACGAATAAACAATACCTACCGGAAAAGGTATGTCCGGTTTGTCAGCATACGTTTAACTGGAGAAAGAAGTGGGAAAAAGTATGGGACGAGGTTCGTTATTGCAGTAACGCTTGCAAGAAAAAACGTTCTTTGCGACATGCATGAGCTTATTCTAGGGTCCGCATCGCCTCGTCGTCAGGAGTTGTTGAACAAGATGGGGTTTGAATTCAGGGTAGAAGTAAAGGAGACTGAAGAAATAGTTCCGGATAGCTTACCGGCAGAATCAGTAGCCGAAGCGATTGCCCTGAAAAAGTCTGAAGCCTTTGGAAACTTACCCGAAGCTCACACACTCATCACTGCGGATACTGTTGTGGTATTGGAAGATTCGATTCTCGGAAAACCGGTTGACACGGAAGATGCTCTCAGTATGCTGTTGAAGTTGCAAGGCAATTGGCATGTAGTCTTTACTGCGGTTGTGATACGCACGAATAAACAAACCATAAGCTTTACCGATTCGGCCAGAGTTCATATTTTACCTATGACTGAGGAAGAAATAAAGAATTATCTGAGAAAAGATCAACCTTTCGACAAAGCAGGTTCTTACGGAGTTCAGGATTGGTTGGGCATCAATTTTATTGATGCTATGGAAGGAAGTTTTTTTACCGTGATGGGATTACCAACAGCCAGATTATTTGCCGAATTGAAAAAACTACTAGGACAATAAAGGAAGCTTAATTCCTATTTCTTCTGAATTTCTTCCGCTGAAGCCATGATATCAGGCACTCCAGAGAAGGTTTTCTGAATAAGTTCCGGTGTGAAAACCTCTGCAACCGGCCCACAAGCCACAAGACGACGGTTTATCAGGATAACTTCATCAAAATATTGAAGAACCTTGCTTAGATCATGATGAACAATAATTACGGTATGTCCGTCGGAAGCCATTTCCCGGATAATTTTGATAATGCGTTCTTCAGTTGTAACATCGACCCCAACAAAGGGCTCATCAAACAAATATACTTTTGCATTCTGACACAATGCCCGAGCAATAAAAACCCGTTGCTGTTGTCCACCGCTTAGGGCGCTGATAGCACGATGTTCTAAACCTTGAAGCCCTAGGCGTTCCAATGTAGAAAGAGCGATAGCCTTATCTTCCTG
>CALSBM010000115.1:0-4105 GCA_943373175.1 Chitinophaga pinensis
GTTTACCAATAGCACTTGGCTTACAGGCTTTCTTACATAAACGGTGTTTGCAGGAATCCATTTCGACTTTGCAAGACTCAAGTCAACTACTCTGACGTACAAGGTATTGGAGTCGTTAAGTTTAAGCCCATTCAGTTTATCCTGAAAGGGAATCTGAAAGCTTCCGGGAAAAACATTGCAATCTGAGACTGCACCATTGAGGTTGTTAGCTTGAATAATCATGCTACGTTGCACTCCCGGAATTACCAACGGCTGTACCGCAGTATCGTTCAGGCAAAACTCAAACGATCCAATGTTTTCCTGTCCGTCGTCGTCTTGGGCGTCCCAAGTATAGCGCAAGACTGGGAAGGAAGTTCTTGGGTTACCTCCTGCCAGTGGATTTCCGTTGTCCGGAAGGTAGGTAAAGTTGACTACTGGCGGAGCATTACGGGAAGGATAACCCAACGTAGCGGGTTTAGAATCTCTGGCTCCTTCATTGTCTATTGCTCTTACCGCGATGCGAAAGTTGAAAGTGTCGAGTCCCGGAGGAATTGTGAGTAGGAAAATGCTATCGTTTTTCGTTGTGAATTTCCAAGCTGTTCCCGGCCCGAGAATCGTATCGAATGTAATCTCATAACCTGTAACAACACCGTCTTCATCGTCTCCCCACCAACGGAGGTGTAAACGAGTGCCGAGTCGGTCATTGCCGTTTAGGATAATGGTATCGGCAGTCAACCGAGTTACAGGAGGTTTATTCGGAGCGAAACTTCCCTGAAAATCAGAAGCACAGCCAACAAACAGCCAACTTATCAGAAGGAAGGGCAGAACGGACAATCGCATAGGCTGCAAAGGTAAGAAAGCTGTGTAAGAAACATCTTCTCGGAACCGGAAGCACCATGTGAAGTTTACTTTACCAGTTGCAGCGAAGGGGTCATTAATGGGGCATCACCAACGAAATGTTTGAGATAGCTGTAATTTTGCGTCGCGATTATGAAAGCTTACCTCGCCATACTTCTCTCTGCACTTTTGCTGACCGGTTGTGCTTCCAGTGAAAAACTCAATGCGCCTGCACCAGTACGTAAACTTCCCATCCCTCCGGAAGTTCCAACTTCGGTTATCAACCTGCCGTTAGCGCTTAAAATAAAAGAGCTCGAAAATAAGCTCAATGCTACTTATCCTTCGATGCTGTACGAGGACAATGACTTTGACAACAACGATGGCGATAACCTACAAGTAAAAATCACCAAAACGGATACGCTTCGTTTGAGAGTTGTGAATGATATGGTCTTTTTCACAGCTCCTATTCAGGTCTATATAAAGGGTAGATTAAAAAAGGATTTTGGTGAAGTTTTCGGACAAAGTCTGGGAATTGAAAAATACCAAGATGCCACGTTTCGGCTGGTAGTGAATGTAAAAAGCCGAATTGGTATTACTCCCGACTGGCAACTTAGCACGAAAACGGAAAGCACTTTCGACTGGATTGAAAAACCCAGTTTGAACATTGCCGGCATGAGCATTCCCATCGGGCAGTTCATCCAAAATAAAGTAAATGATCAGATTAAGAATTTCTCCATTACGCTGGATAATGAGATAAGCAAGCGGCTCGATTTAAAATCGAAAGTGGAACCGATATGGCAAAGCCTTTTTGTTCCACGCAAGGTGAACGATCAATACAACGCTTGGCTGCTTTTAACTCCAAGATCTATTGGAATGGCCCCCCTAAAAACGGATAAGGAATCCCTTTTCCTTTCTCTTGGTATCCGAACCGGAGTAGAGGTGGCAACAGCCGCACAACCCCGGCCTGTTCGTCCTTCGCCACTTCCTAAGCTTAGGACAGATTTACCTGCTGATTCTACCTTCAGCCTTCAGATTGTTGCGAATTTATCTCATGATGAAACGAACAAACAACTCAACCAGCTATTTGGAGGCAAAATGTATGAGTTTGAGAATGGAAAACATCAGATTCAGGTGGAACAATTAGAGCTGAGTGGAAGTGGAGATAAAATGTTGATTGGAGTGAAGTTCAAAGGAAAAGTAGCTAAAGGTGGACTCATTCGCCAGAAGGTTACCGGTGAAGTTTGGTTGGCAGGTAAGCCGGTGTACGATACAACAACCGGCGAACTCAGGATTATAGACGTAGATTTTGATTTAGAAAGTAGAAACTTCTTTGCCAAGTCGGCGAAATGGATGTTCAAAGGAAAAATCGAAAGAGAAATTCAGGAGAAGATGAAATTCTCTGTTAAGGATAAAATTGAAGAGGTGCGAAAGTTGGCAGAAGCCGCCCTTAACAGTCCCATGATGGGCGATAAAATTAAATCAAGCGGTCGCATCCGTAGGCTTCAACCCAACAGCATCCAGTTCACCGATACTGAAGCATTAATTATGCTTTCTGTAGAGGGAGTTTTGAATGTTCGGCTTCAAAAGCTTTAACTGCCAAACTTTCTAAATCGAGTAGGATGGTAGGGATTATTTCCCTACCTGTCCGCTCACACCACCGTACGTAGCGTTCGGTAAACGGCGGTTTGCTAGAATAATTTGAGCTGGTTAAGTACAACAGCCCAAAGCACTTATATCCACGCCTCTAGTGAAATTCCAGTTCGCAGGCTCGAAAGTTTGACATAAGCTTCCTTCTGATTTCGCTTCACAACGGACACCTCTGCTCTTGGCTAACGGTAAGTACAGCAACTCCCGCTAGGGACTTCCACCCTATCGCGGATACACATGCCTATCACACAAAAAAGCCGGCGTTGGCCGGCTTTAATGGGTAGTAAAGAGTGATTTTGAAATCAATTTAACTCACTTCCTTCTTTAGTTGAACAATTTTTATGTATCGTTTAATGGCTGTTTGCAGTTGTGTAATTTCTACTTGCGCTTTCATCCGTAATTCACGGTCTTGCGCTTCTTCAACATCGGAAGTCTGACAATCTTCCCTGAAAACATACAAATCATCCACCAAGAGCGCCCATTGCTCTGTTGTCAAATCTTCGGTTTCGGCTACATATTCCGAAGTGTCGGCTAAAATTCCCTTCAAGCGGATAAACTGGTCGAGGCGGTCGCTGAAAGACCTTTGAGAGATGCTCCTTTTTACCTTTTCTTCTGGTTTTGAAGTCCCTTTCGCTATGCCATTTATTTCGCGAAAGAGCATTTTTAGTCGAAGAATTCGGTCATCTTCTTTAGGTAGTATGTTTTCTAGCGTCCAGCGTATGCGACGTGCTTTCTCAAGGCCTTCTAATACCAATTTGGTTCGGGTTTGACGAATGCTTCGATACACCGAGTCGTTTTTGTTAAGCTTGTCATGAAGCTCACGAAAAGCGACTAGGCGCTCTTGAAGTTTTGTATTTGATAAATACGATTGCTTAGGTGCCCAGCGGTTGCTAAGTGAATTTGTGAGAACAACAAGTGCACTGAAATTATCTATTTGACGGCTGAAAATTAGATTAGACATGTTATTGGTTTTTTGAAAAGAGAAAGGGTGGTTACGTATCGAACCGGGAGATTTAGTTTGAAACTTTGAAGTGATACGCCAACAAAGTGTTGGTAAGTCAGCACCAGACCGACGCTATCCGGAACTCCCTGACTTTAATAGCAAGACCCCTTTCTCCGCTGAGTCTTACCATTGGAGCTTGTTGAACCATACGTTTATCTCAACGCTATTCCTAAAACGAATACTAGCAAAGAAACATAAGACAACAAGAAAAATGCGGAAGAGGACGACCCCTAACCCGATGATTGACATCGGAGTAAGTATGCCATGCATACTTCATTAAATACTCCCGACCGGCGGGCTAAACCTTGAATGCCGGAGAAAGAGAGAGGGCGCCGATTTACGTCCTCCCTCCTTAGCTGAGAAAGGTGGTAATCGGTTTGATTGTTTTTCGGATACAATGCGCCAGACAAACATCAGTGCGCCCTGCCTTACTGCAATCGGGGCCACTGGGTTTACGTACTAACTGTCCGGCGTTCATAATTCGAAAATAATAAACAGTTCTTATTCTCCAAATATCTAATGAAATATTTTTTTTGGGTGGGGCGCATCATGTAAAAAAACCAATCATCGCAGGGTGAATTTGTATATCGCCAGGTGAGACGCCATTCATGGCGTCTCCGTGCGCACATCACCCACACC
>CALSBM010000116.1:0-4017 GCA_943373175.1 Chitinophaga pinensis
TAAAATTGGATTGTATATCAGCAGTGGCTCAACCATTCTAAATTATACCCACACTTTTTCCAATTTGGATATTATTTCAGCCGGTTGTTGGCTGGCTTGCCGCTATCACCTTGGAGAACACAAAGCTTTATCGCCTTTACTTCTTAAAATAGCTGTTGGCTATCTCCTCTTCTATATCAGCCTTAGTTTTGGCATGGATCGTTTTCTGTTTCCTTGGCAATATCCTGATTTGGGCAGTATTCATTGGCTTTTGTTCCATGTCTTGTTATTGGTTACCATACCATTAATACTCCATACTATTCTTCAGAAAAAGATAAAAGCCTTCAATCGGGTGCTTGCAACCAAACCTTTAGTTTATATAGGACAAATGAGTTATGGCCTCTACCTCTATCATTACTTAGTGTTCAAAATGGTGGACATTCATTTTCCTGCAATTGTTAACCTCGGAAATGTTCCGTCATTTATAGTAAAATGTGTCCTCGCTTGGGGAGTTGCCGCTTTTTCTTGGAATTTCTTTGAAAAGCCTATACTTCGAAAAAAGGAGGCTTTTCAATACCAAAAATGAGCCCTTCGATTCGATTGTTGCGCCCGGAACAGTGGATAAAGAATGTTTTTCTTTTTATCCCTCTGTTTTTTTCCGGCCATCTCCATGAATTTACTGATTGGTGGAGAGTTCTGGCGGGCTTTTTTTGTTTTTCGTTCTGCGCTTCATCCGTGTACATACTTAATGATTACCGGGACATTGAAAACGATAGACTTCATCCTGTTAAGTGCAAGAGACCATTAGCATCGGGAGAAGTAAAGCCAAAGCAAGCTATGGTCATGGGAATTGGGTTATTTATACTCGCTATGTCAGGAGCTTGGATTATGCTTCCTGAGTTTGGAGGATTACTTCTTTTTTATTCACTTATTAATATTGCCTACAGCCTTAAACTTAAACACATTCCTATCATCGATATTAACATTATCGCTTTAGGTTTTTTAATACGGGTTGGAAGTGGGGGGGTACTATCCTCAACATCTGTTTCTCATTGGTTAGCTATCATGACTTACCTGTTAGCATTATTCATTGCCCTAGCGAAACGCCGTGATGACCTTAGCCTTAAGGAGAAATCTGGAGTTACTCTTCGAAAAGCCATCGACGGTTATAACCTTACTTTTGTTAATATAGCGATGGGAATTATGGCGGCAGTCCTTGTTGTTACTTATATACTCTACATCACTTCGCCTGTAGTACAGGATCGGTATAAATTTGATTTTCTTTATTTATCGGTTATTCCGGTAGTTACCGGAGTGATGCGGTATCTCCAGCTTAGCTTTGTAATGGAAAAAACTGGATCCCCAACAAAGCTTGTACTTAAAGATTTGTTTCTTCAACTTACTCTTTTGGTTTGGTTATCCTTCTTCGCGTTTGCTATTTACTTTAAAAATTTATGAATAAGGTAACAACTTCTCAATTAATGCAGGCTTTGGGTACGATAACAACCGATTTGCCATTTCTCGATAGAATTAAAGTGAAGTATCGTCCTTTAATTTGTCCTTTTGATGAAGTGCTGAATCGAATAGAACCAGGCAAAGTAGTGGCCGACATCGGTTGTGGCTCAGGTCAACTCCTTTGGTTAATTAGTAGATTCAGGAGTCCGAAAAAAGTAGTTGGGGTAGAAATAAGTCAAAGATTAGTTGACAATGCTCAACAATTGTTCAGTGAGCATTTGCCGGATCAAATCGCAGATTTTCAACTTTTTAATGGAATTAATATGCCTGATTCAATCAGTGAGGCAGATTACATTCTTTTGATTGATGTTTGGCATCATGTTCCGGTTTTAGTTCGGGAATCTTTTTTAGAAAATTTAAAGAAAGCCATTAAGCCTCAATCCATTTTAATTTTTAAAGATATCGACGCATCTTCAGCGTTGGTATATACTAATAAACTGCATGATTTACTTTTCGCTTCTGAGATTGGTAATGAAATAACGCTAAGTGAAGCAGAAGCTCTCATGCTTAAGCACAATTTTGAAATTCTGGAAGTCTTTAAAAAACGAACCTATGTTTACCCACATTATACAGTGGTGGCGAGAAAACCAAGGGCTTAGCCGTTGGATAGTGCTGCTTGGTCTGGTAATCTTGTCTGTTTTTCCTGTTTATCGAAACATATACTACGGTCTTGGAAAAGAACAGCTCAAGAGGCATGAACAGTTTATGAAAGGGGAATCCATGTATTTTAATCCCTGGCAGTATCGTGTTTTTTGTCCTTTGATTGCTGAAGTTGGCTATAAGGTTGCAAGTGCAGCTATAAAAAGTCCTCTTGAAAAGCTTACCGCGGGTAAAAAGTATAATGCAGATACACTGATTTATTTCGCTGTGTTCTTAGCTTTCCGTGTATTGCTTCACTTGCTCATTTTTATTCTCGCTTTTGAGCTTTATAAAACTTGGATAAACAACGATCGCCTCATCTTCTTCGGTTTTCTCTGGCTAACTTATAGTATGGGAAATGCTGTAAGAAGCAGCGACCTCTCTTTGAATACCTACATGGATGTGTTGGTTTACTTAGTAGGTCTTTTGCTTTGGTTTCGTGAGAAATCAGCTTGGTGGTTAGTGCCTTTGATGTTAGTTGGAAGCTTGAACCGAGAAACCTCTCTTCTTATTCCATTTCTGTTTTTACTGCGGCCAAATGAGCCAGTGTTTAAACTCAATAAGAAGGTTATTGCCCCCGTAATTGCTTCATTAGTTGTTTTCGTTGCTGCTTTTGTTGCAGTTAGAATGTATTATGGCTATCAAGCACCAACTGTTTATTATGTACCAGCAGGGTTATCTATGTTGAAGTTAAATCTATTGAGTGGAATGGCTCGATATTCTTACATGGAGGTGTTGGGAACAGTAAGTTTGCTGCCATTTTTAATAATATTCTTGTGGCGCGAGTTGCCCGACAGCCTTAAAAAACTATTTATACTCATGGTTCCAGTATGGTTCGGGATACATTATTGGAGTGTTGTAACTTGGGAAAGCCGGCTGTTCCTTGTCCCGGTTGTTATCGTATTACTTCCTTCTACTCTTAGGTTAATTCAAAATGCTTCCTCAAACAGGACCTTCTCAAGTTAGTAATGGTCTAGCCCTTTGGGATTTTGATGGTACCCTTTATCGAGGTGATTCCTTCATTGACTTTCTGAAGTACACTCATGGCAAAACGGGCTTTGTTGCTAGGTTAGTAATTTTCATACCTTCTTTCATTGAATGGAAGCTCGGAATGATCAATAACGGACAAGCCAAAGAACGGCTCTTTTCAATTTTCTATGCCGGATGGGACTTCCACCAGTTCAATCACTTCGCACTTCGATTTCAAATGGATGTTGTTCCGAATAAGTTGAATGTAGAAGCACTTAAGAAACTAGAATGGCACCATTCTAAAGGTCATAAACAATACATTATTTCAGCAACGTTTACGGAGTTGCTTCTTTATACAGCAGACAAGTTAAAAATCAACTGCTTGGGTACCGATTTGGAGGTAATTGATGGAAAGATTACCGGCAGATTCAAAACCCCAAACTGCTACGGTGATGAAAAAGTACGGAGATTAAAAGAGTTTGTTGAACCTGAGAACTGTCGCCCAATCTTCGCGTATGGCGATTCCTCAGGCGATTCTGCTATGTTAAATCTGGCAGATGAGGCATTTTTAAAAAAATATTTCTGAGTTAACATCTTGATTATTCGGCATATTCAAGATTCTTTAGAAATTATTTTCAGAAAGGTATTGCTAGTAAAGAAAGTCGTAGTACTTTTGCACCACTCCAAACGAAACGGCGTCAAAAAATGGCAAAGAAAGAGTCTGGAGATAGTTCCTTGACATGATGCAAGCACCGGCGGATGAGTTATCATCTGTCAGGAAAGAGGTAAGTTAAAAGCAAGAAAAGAAAAGAACAGGAAAATACTACAATGGAGAGTTTGATCCTGGCTCAGGATGAACGCTAGCGGCAGGCCTAATACATGCAAGTCGAACGGTAAATATTCAGCAATGGATAT
>CALSBM010000117.1:0-4009 GCA_943373175.1 Chitinophaga pinensis
TATATGCTGGCTGCAAAATTCAGGGGATATGCCCCCTTATTTGTCATAAAGCTGTCAGATAGGCACTTTATAATCAATCTAAATTAGAGTTTTTTATCCTTAATATTTAAGGTAGAAACAACCCTCTGTGGTTTTGAATCAAATCCTGAGTCTCTCCCAACACTACTTTTCTGACATTTTCAGAAGCAAGAAATTCATGAGGGAAACCCAACTCTATAGCACTAATTGCGTTCAATTCCTCCATTTGATGATGAGATAAAGGATTTTGAAGACAGGCCATGTTCTCTTCTAACTGAATTGCCGTTCTGGCACCAACTATAGGAATACAGATAGGATACGATTGCCTGCACCAGTTTAAAGCGACATTAGAAGGAGCCATTCCAGCCTCCTTGGCAATTTCTACTACTTTGGCAGCGATTTGATTGCTCCTTTCGCTTCTTCTTGCACTTTCAGGAAGCACTCTTCCGGATTGAGGTTGAGTTCCAAGATACTTTCCGCTAAGTGCTCCGCCGGCAAGAGGAGCCCAGGGTGTAAGTGCCATTCCGAAATGGCCTGCCATTGGAATTAAGTCCCTCTCAGGTGTGCGCTGAAGTAAAGAGTATTCAACCTGAAGGCCTGCAAAAGCAGTCCAGTTTTTCCATTCGGCTAGCATTTGAGCTTTAGCAATTACCCATGCAGGGGTATCGGATATTGCGATATACTGAATCTTTCCTTGTTTGATAAGATCATCCATCGCCCTCATAATTTCTTCTATTGGGGTAGTGAAGTCCCAAACATGCAAGTAAAAAATGTCGATAAAGTCTGTTTTTAGTCGCTTAAGGCTGGTTTCTAACGACCGTATCATATTCTTACGATGATTACCACTGAAATTAGGGTCACCTTTACGATCAAATAGTGAATACTTAGTAGCTAAAACAAAATGATCACGATCTGAGGCAACAAATTCTCCAATATATTTCTCTGAACTACCTTCAGTGTATCGGTTTGCCGTGTCAATAAAATTACCTCCTGCGTTAGCATAAGCCTCAAAGACCTGTTTGGCACTGTCATATTCACTTCCCCAGCCCCATTCAGTTCCAAACGTCATAGTTCCAAGACATAGTTCACTTACACGAAGACCTGTTCTCCCAAATAACTTATAGTTCATTTTTTTGCTCCTTTTTGGGGTTTCCCGGTCGTAGATTTTCGTTTTAGCTCATTTTCTAAGATTTTTTCCAAAGTCTCCGCCTCAATTTTCTTAGCAATAATATTCTTATTCTCATCAAGCAAGAATAACTGAGGCGTTGTCATGACGTCATAATCAACTCTGAAATTATTTCTGGGATAAACATCGATTACATTCAGCCAATGCAGCTTGTTTTCTCTGATGTACTTTAACCAGCCTTGTTTTTCTCTTTCCGTACAAACTACGAAAGATTTAAGCCCTTTATCCTTATACTTTTCAAACACTTCATAAATTTTAGGAGTTTCTTTTTGGCAATGGCTACATCCTGAATCCCAAAAATAAACGATAGTAAAGGGCGCTTGAATCTGATACAAACTATGAACTCTGCCTAAACTATCCTCCATAACCATGTTTACTGCTTTCATTCCAATCTGGTTATTCTTCATAAACCTGATTCGGTCAACTATTTTAATCAAATCTGCTGTATCTACCCACCAGACTTTATCCTTAGCATAATATTCTTCTAATAAGTAAAGTAAAACCTTATCCTGACCCATGATTTTGGTATTCTCAAACTTGGTTGCCATAGTATGAACTACATAGCGGAACATTTCTTTGTTTGGAGTAACCTTTTTAATAAATCTATCTGCTTCAGCAATGATTGAATCAGGAATCTGAGGGATAACTTTTTCAAAAAAGCGCTCAAAACGAGGAAAGAAGACTGGAGTTCTGAGAAGGCCTTCATCGGTTAAGTCGGTGAAATCCCAATAGTGACTTTTGTAGTAATTGTATTGCCAGACAGAATCGGGGCGGCCATTGGATGCTTTGGGAGGATCGGGGACTTCCGGGTCTCGACTGGCTTGCAGCACTTTTCCAAAGAATGAACCGGGGTGTTCTTTAAGAAACTTGTCACGAAATCCCATAAACTCTTTTTCTTTAATCGCAATTAGCGAATCTTTTCCCGCTTGAGAACTGGATTTTAATATTTCCACCTCTTTACTAAGGCTTGAAAGCGTGTTGAGATAATAGTAGAACGCTTTGTTTTGATAATCCGAAACCTTGAGTTTTCCTGCCAAGTCAGCCGAATCTGTAGAAATAGCTATATTTTTTGTAGAATCAATAACTATTTCAAACCATTTTTTACTTTCCAGCACCACGAGATACATTCCCCTCTCAGGCTTTTTGCTAAGTTCGAAAACAGCTTCTCCTTTTTCATTGATGCGGGTAGTATCCCGGATGTACTGTTTATCGGCGAAGTAGTATCCGAGATACAGAGGCTGATTGGAAAGCCCCTTAATACTTACTTTGATAGTAAACGTTTCGAGTGAGCTTTGTGCTGAGGCTACGATTGGTTGAAGGGAGAGCAGCAAGAACATCCCTAATAGCATTGCAGAGAAGCTTTTGGCGCAAATTAGCTTGTTTGGCATGTGGCGAAATTATTAAACCTGAGAGATTACTTTACCTATTTACTTTTTAGATTTCTGTAGAGACTTCAAAGTATGCGCTAACTTCCTTCTGTTTCTGTTACCAAAAAGCTAAATTGAGTAGTGGATAAAAAAGGCTTTAGTATTAGAAACAAGTGAGAATTGTAATTCTCTGCCAAGTTGGTGTAAGAACAGAGGTACATTTGATAATGGCAAACAACCTCCTTTTGGTAGAGGATGATTTACACATTGCTTCAGTTTTGGAAGAAGCACTCAAAGATTATGGGTATAAAGTTACAGTTTGTAACGATGGGTTAGAAGCAACTTCCATTATGAAAAACTGGTCTCCGGATATTATGGTTTTGGATGTAATGTTGCCTGGAATTGACGGTTTCGGAGTATGTAAAGAAGTTCGAGGGATGGGATATTCGTTTCCTATCCTCATGTTAACCGCACTAAACGATGTGGACGATAGAATAAAAGGGTTAGAATTTGGTGCTGACGATTATCTGGGTAAGCCTTTTTCTATCCGTGAACTCAACGCTCGAATTCAAGCATTGCTCAGACGAAACACCCGAGAATTCACAAACGAAATCAAAGTCGGAGATTTAGTTCTTAACCTTTCAACGAAAACGGCGTTTAGAGAAGGAGTAGAAATTAGACTAACTGCCAGAGAAATGGCGTTACTGGAGTTTTTCATGCGCAATCCTGACACCGTTTTATCTCGCTCATTGATTTCTGAAAAAGTCTGGGGAATCAAGTTTGACACCGGCACTAACATGGTCGATGTGTATGTAAATTACATTCGAAATAAAATTGACAAGCCATTTCAAAAGCGTTTGATACACACCGTAGTTGGTTTCGGCTACCGAATTTCCGACAAACAGCAAGCCTGAGCATCAGCTACAGGCTGACGTTACAATTTGCATTTATCGTTTTTGTTTTACTCCTTATAACGAGAGTAATTCTTTATTATTTTTTCCTAAAAACCACCAGAGACGAGTTCGACATCCTGCTGAGAGAGAGGTCGAGGTACCTCGTTGTGCAGTACTTAAGCCAGAATAGCGGACTTGATTTCAAAAAGTTGAAAAACATGCAGCTTAACACGATTACTAAAGAAAGTTTCGCCATTTTCAACGACCAGAATCAATTTCTGTTTACTCTTGGTTCGCCTGTTAATGAACAATTAAAGAAGCTTATCCTCAACAACAAAAACTCGAATGATTATTATATAACGGAACTGGGAAGACAAGGACTTAATCTCAAATTAAGTTACAATAATCAAATTATCTATGCGAGCCTTATTGCCTATGACCTTACTGGAAACGAACGACTTGCACAATATTCAACCATGCTATATACAACGCTTTGGGTTATGGTTGCTCTATCCATTGTTGCAGGCTATTATTTTTCAAGGTCA
>CALSBM010000118.1:0-3773 GCA_943373175.1 Chitinophaga pinensis
TACTGACACGCACATCAAAAGCTTTGACAGATTCGTTTCCTCCTCCATCATCTTGATGGCTTCATCCTGAACGGCTAATTGGGATGTGTGGTTCTTTCATCCACATAGGTTTTTAAATTGTTTATACACACGCCTCGTGGCGCACCTGATTTGCGCTAATCTGCGTTGGAAACTACCCTAACAGCCATTTTGAAATTTGCGTAAATCTGCGGGAAACTTGTCAATCTAAAGGGCTTTTACGATTGTGGATATTCATTTTCAAGAAGTTAAGTTAGTTTTTAATCAAAGTCACTTCTGGTAGATGCAGGCTGATATAATTAAAAATCCAACAACCAAATCCTGTAAAAATTGGAATCAAAACAAAGGGCGCAACGAAGGGAAAATAGGCAATAATTTCACTGAGCATTAAGCAGTATCAACTTCTATCATCAGGGTGGTGGTTCAGTACTGCTTTCATGTAACTTTGAACCAATTTCAAATCATGCAGATGAAAGTGCACAACTTCAGCGCAGGCCCGGGAATCCTACCCGCAGAGGTCCTGCAACAGGCTGCGGCAGCCGCCCTCGACTTTAATGGCATCGGGCTCTCCTTGCTGGAGATTTCTCACCGCAGCAAAGAATATGTCGCCGCAATGGATGAAGCCATGAACGTAGTTCGTCGCCTCCTCCACCTCTCCGATGACTACGCTGTTGTGTATTTACAAGGAGGAGCTAGCCTGCAATTCAGCATGGTGCCGTTCAACCTTCTGAGCCCTGATGGTTATGCTGCTTATGTAAATACCGGCGTCTGGGCTTCTAAAGCGATAAAGGAAGCTGAAAAGTTAGGCAACATAAAAGTTATCGCTTCTTCTAAAGACACGAACTTCAGCTATGTTCCTAAAGGTTACGACATCCCAACTGATGCCGACTACCTGCACATCACTTCTAACAACACTATTTACGGCACCCAAATGAAGGCGTTTCCAAACTCTCCGGTGCCTTTAGTTTGCGATATGTCGTCCGATATTTTCTCTCGTGTCTTCGACCCTAATCAGTTCGGACTTATCTATGCAGGAGCTCAGAAAAACATGGGTCCTGCCGGAACTACCCTCGCCATTATCCGTAAAGACCTTCTGGGCAAAAGCGGTCGAAACATCCCGACTATGCTCGACTATGCGCCTCATATTGAAAACGGATCCATGTACAATACGCCTTCGGTTTTTCCTGTGTATGTGTGCATGCTTACGCTCCAATGGTTAGAAAAAAATGGCGGCGTTCCGGCGGCAGAAATACGCAATCGTGCCAAAGCTGACCTGCTCTACAACGAAATCGACCGTAATGGTTTGTTTAAAGGTACTTGCGCAACCGAAGACCGTTCCGATATGAATGTCACTTTCGTTCTTCATGATGAAACCCTTGGCGCAAACTTCGAAACGATGCTCAAAGAAGCCAACATCAGCGGCCTGAAAGGACACCGTTCGGTTGGCGGCTACCGCGCATCTATATACAACGCGATGCCAATTGAGAGCGTACAAGTGTTGGTTGACTTGATGAAAACCTTCGAACAACAGCGCGGATGAGAATTTTAGCAAACGACGGCCTTGAGAAAAGCGCTATTGAGCGCCTTACTGCTGCCGGTCATGAAGTAGTAACCGAAAAGGTTACGCAAGACCAGCTCTCCGCAGCTCTGGCAAATTTTGATGGCATTATCGTTCGTTCGGCCACTACAGTACGCAAAGACGTTATCGCTGCAAATCCCCACCTTAAGTTTATCGGACGGGCGGGTGTTGGCATCGACAACATCGACCATTTAGATGCAAAAGCAGCCGGAATTCCGGTAATCAACACTCCTGCGGCCAGTTCCATTTCGGTAGCTGAGTTAGTTTTTAGCCATTTATTCAGCGGTGTTCGTTTTCTCCATCAGTCCAATCGGTCCATGCCCGATCGTGGGCTTGAAGCCTTCAACCAACTGAAGAAGGACTATGCCGGCGGCGTGGAGCTTTTTGGTAAAACGCTCGGAATTGTAGGGTTAGGCCGTATTGGTCGTGAAGCGGCCCGTATAGCATTGGGTGTTGGCATGAGCGTTCTTGCCTTCGACCCATTCATTGATGCAGCCGCACAGCAAGCTATTATAGCAGATTATCCGGGCTTGAAATTCGCAGACTGGGATCACCTTATAGCCAATAGCCATTTTCTCAGCCTTCACGTTCCGGGAGGAAAAGAAGCACTTATTGGAGCAAAAGAGTTTAGTGCTGCCAAAAACCTCATCGGTGTGGTGAATTGTGCTCGCGGTGGAGTAATTGATGAAGCGGATTTGCTTAATGCGCTCAATACCGGCCAACTGCTGTTTGCCGGCCTCGATGTTTTCGTTGGTGAGCCAAAACCACAGGCGGCATTGTTGCAACATCCCCGGATTTCTCTCACGCCACACATTGGAGCTTCAACCAACGAAGCCCAACAACGCATCGGTGCTGAATTAGTTGATAAGATTTTGGCTCTGTAACTTATTATGCCTGAGATTCGTCCTTTCTGTGGTGTTCGGCCACGTCCAGAACTGATTCACGAAACCGTGCTCGATAAACATATCGTAACCGACGGTTTTGGAGGTCTGAAAGAAGGGACGAATCCTTGGTCGTTTATGCACATTCTAGAACAGGCTAAACCTGCTCCAGAAATAGAGCCTGATTATCAAGTAGCCCGTCAAGAGCTGGAACGTTTCATTCGCGAAGGCACTTTCATTCGGGATGAGTCAGCATGTTTTTACTTGTTTTCCGTCTCTTACAGGCAGTTTATACAATATGGCCTTGTAGCGAGTGTATCCATTGCCGACTATGAAGCCGGATTGATTAAAAAACATGAAAAAACCCGTACCGAACGGGAGATTCACCTCGGCAAGTTCATCGGTACGCTTGGGCACGATGCAACTCCTGTAATGCTGGCCTACCGTGCACGCCCTGAAATCGATAACATCCTTTTCGAAGCTCGCCACCTTGAAGACCCGATTTACGACGTTCGACTTACGGGTGAGGTCTGGCTTAAGTGTTGGAAGATACACCAGCCTTCGTTTATAGAGCGTATCAGCGCAGCCTTCCGCCGAGTCGATAGCTTCTATATTGCCGACGGCCACCACCGTGCAGCGGCTGTGTCTCGTCTTGCAGCCGAAGGCCATGGACTTAGCCGCTTTAGTGCTGTACTTTATCCCGATAATGTGCTGAAAGTGTTTCCTTTTTATCGCAGGATTCTAAAAGGTAATGCCATCGGCTTCCATGATGCTTTCCGTGCCCTAAACGGAAGTTTTCACATTCAGGAAATCAACCTCGACATGATGTTCTATCAGTTTCTTCCTGAACACCATTTCTTGATGTGTACTTCCGCACACAGCTTTATACTTAGTTCTCGTACTCCTTTTCAAACTGGCGAGGATCCAGTGAAAAAACTCGACGTCTCTATTCTTCAAGAAGAAATTCTTTCCCCCTATTTCGGAGTAAATGACCCGAAAACACATCCGTTTATTGATTTTGGCTCGTTGAACATTAGCCTTGCTCAGCTTAAAAGCCTCTTGCAAGACGAGGATACCGAATGTTTGTTTATCTCTCGCGCTCCATTGGTTTCGTCGCTTTTTGAGGTGGCAGATGCCGGAGAAGTAATGCCTCCAAAAAGCACCAGCTTCGAACCAAAAGTGAAAAGTGGTATTGTGTTACACCCTCACGAGTAAGATTACTTTTCCTTTTTTATATCTAAGGGTTACTTTCTAATTCTTTCTCTTCCTTAATTCATCGGTCTGAATTTTTCTTT